>JBFMFD010000038.1:0-18889 GCA_040752255.1 Armatimonadota bacterium | reverse complement strand
CAACGCTTGCAAGATGACGTCCACGATGCGTTGGCTCGTTTCCGTGTTGCCCCCCACCACGGGCGCAGGGAAAGCGGCGTTGACGAGGCTCGCCGCGGGAGCGACGACCGTCATGGGAGCGAAGCACCCTGCATTCGTTGGGGTATCCCCAGCAAGGCACCGCACCACGTAGGCGCAGGCCGAGCGCGTTACCGCCTCGGTCGCGTTCAGCCCAATCGGCTGTTGCGGCGCGGTGCCGGAGAAATCGAATTCGGCGCTCCCCTCGCCGTCAAGGCGGAGGGTGAGCCGTATCTCCGCCTGTTCGCCCGTTGTCGGCACGTCCTCGAGAAAGTCTTGCGCCGTCCACTCGCCGCTGGGCAGCTCGGCGAGCGCGGCTCGCGTTCGCGCCTCGGCGTAGGCGCGCGCCTCGCGGATGAAACGCGGCAGGTCCTCACCCAACCGAGAGGAGAGTTCCTGAAAGCGTCGAACGCCCACAAGCACCGCCGCGCGCTGCGCTTCGAGGTCGCCCTCCCTCTCGTCTCGGTTGCGGCTCCTCGCCAGCAACTCCCTGGTGGCGTCCCAGCTAAGGAGTTGTGGATGGATGATGACCCCCTCTCGCCGCACGTCATCAACGGGGCTGAAGCTGCCCGGCGCCTCACCGCCCACGTCGGCGTGGTGGGCCCGGCAAGCGACATAGCCCACGACCCGACCCGCCTGCTCGACCGGGGCGAGCAAGGAGATGTCGGGCAGATGCGTTCCGGCGAAGAAAGGGTCGTTGCTGATGCCAAACTCGCCCGGCGCGAGATGAGGCCCTTCGTGCAGCCATCGAAGCATGAGAAACTCCATCGCGCCGAGGTGAACGGGGATGTGCGCCGCCTGCGCGACGAGCCTCCCCTCTTCATCGAACACCGCACACGAAAAGTCGCGTCGCTCTTTGATGTTCGTCGAGAACGCAACGCGCTCAAGCGTTGTGCCCATCTCCTCCGCCACGCTGGAGACGAGTTCCGTGAAGAGGCTAACTCTCGTAGGATCGAACTGCACGCGCGAAGATTATGGCGCTACAGGATGTACTTCGACAGGTCCACGTCGCTCACCAAGTCGGCGAGTTTCTCGCTGACGTAATCGGCGTCAATTCGAATCGTCCGCTCCACCTCGGGCGCATCGAACATGATGTCTTCGAGTAGTCGCTCCATAACGGTCATCAGCCGTCGCGCACCGATGTTTTCGGCGCGAGTGTTCACCAAATGGGCGAGGCGCGCGATCTCGTCCAACGCCTCGTCGCTGAACTCGAGGTTGACCCCGTCGGCGGCAAGCAGTTGTGAGTACTGCTTCGTCAGCGCGTTCTTCGGCTCGGTGAGGATTCTCCGCAGGTCTGCTTCCCCGAGGTCCTCCAGTTCGACGCGAATCGGCAGCCGCCCCTGCAGTTCAGGAATCAGGTCGCTTGGTTTGCTGACGTGGAACGCTCCTGCCCCCACAAACAGGATGTGGTCGGTGCGCACCGGGCCGTACTTCGTGGCAACGGTCGAGCCTTCGATGATGGGCAGCAGGTCTCTCTGGACGCCCTCGCGTGAGACGTCCGGGCCTGCGCCGCCCTCGCGTCCGGCGATCTTGTCCAGTTCATCGAGGAACACGATGCCGGTCTGCTCAGTTCGCTCGATCGCCTCTTTCGCCACGCTCGCGGCGTCAATCATCTTCCGCGCCTCTTCTTCCGTGAGAATCTCCTTCGCCTCGGCGATGGTGACGGAGCGCTTGGCTGACGCTCGGTTGGCGAACGCGCCGCCAAGTTGGTTCGCGATGTCGAGCCCCATCTTCTCGAGCCCGTGCGGTGAGAAGATTTGGACAAACGGGGACGCGCTCTCTTCGACCTCGATTTCGATTCGCTCGTCGTCTCTTGCGCCGCTGACCACCTGCTCGCGCACCCTCTCTCTGCGGCGGCGAATCGCCTCGCGCACGTCCGCTTCCTTCTGTTCGACTTCGGGGTCGCCTTCCGGGCTGAGCGGCGCGAAGGCGTATGCGCGCCGGCCCGATTCGGGCGCAACGAGGATATCGAGGATACGCTCGACCGCTTGCTCGGCGGCGCGTGGTCGTATCTCTTCGGTCTTTTCGGCTTCGACGATGCGGTACGCCACCGCTACCAGGTCGCGTATCATGCTGTCCACGTCTCGCCCGACGTAGCCGACCTCGGTGAACTTGGTCGCCTCGATCTTGATGAATGGAGCGCGGGCGAGCTGCGCCAGGCGACGGGCGATCTCCGTTTTGCCGACGCCGGTTGGCCCGATCATCAAGATGTTCTTGGGGATGATGTCTTCCTGCTGTTCGGCTGGAAGCATCTGGCGGCGGTAGCGGTTCCTCAAGGCGATGGCAACAGCGCGCTTCGCCGCCTTCTGCCCGACGATGTAGCGGTCGAGTTCCGCTACGATTTCACGGGGCGAGAGTTCCTCAATGGGAAGGGGAGGCATCGGGCGCACCAGTTTACCCGTCCAATCCCGCCCGCCCCACCCGGCAATTCAGACAGACGGCGCCGAACCCCGCCTGCGGCACAACGTATAAGCAGGCATGAGGACGATCTGTTTGATGCTCATCGTAGTCGCCCTGGGGGCCTTCCAGGGTCGCCCGCAGCGCGCGCCCGAGTTGCAGGTAGGCGACAAAGCGCCGGACTTCACGCTCAAGTTGCTCCACGAGGAGAAGACCTTCAAGTTGAGCAACAACTTCGGGAAGCGGCCGACGGTGCTCATCTTCGGCAGTTACACGTGACCGCCCTTCCGCGCCCAGGTTGGGCAGCTGGAAGAGATGTACGCCAAGTACAAGGACAAGGCTGACGTCCGCGTCGTCTACATCCGGGAAGCGCATCCGACCGACGGCTGGCAGGTTCGCGCGAATGAGCGAGACGGCGTGCTCGTCAAGAACCACGAGAGCGAGGAGGAGCGCGCCAAAGCCGCCGGCGCCTGCGCAGCCGGTTTGAAACTCAGCATGCCGATCTTGATGGACGACATGAACGACACCGTCGAGAAGGCGTACCAGGGTTGGCCCGACCGCATCTACATCGTCGGGACGGACGGCAAGATCGCCTACAAGGGCGCCCGCGGCCCCGCCGGCTTCAAGCCGAAGGAAGCCGAAGAGGCGCTGAAGAAGATCCTGGGGCTGTAGGGCGGGGGCCCTCGCAATGCGACGGGGCGTGCTGAACGCCCCCCGCGTGTGCCATAATGCGCCCCTCGGAGTCTAACAGCACTCATGGCAGACGAAACTGTTGAAATGAACGAGGGCGCGGCGGAGCCCGAAGCCGCCGCGACGCCGGAAAGCGAACCCGCCTCGGACGCCGGCGCCCAGACGGCGGCGCCGCCTGACGCCCCAGTCGCAAGGGAGCGGCATCAGGGCGCGCCCACCAGGCGTTCCCCCGCTTCGGACAAGGAGGACGACCGGCGCGACACCTCCCAGGGCCGACCCAGGCCTCGGCGGCGGCGCAAGGTGAGCTTCCTCAGCCAGAACAAGATTCGCGAGGTGGATTACAAGGATGTCGCCGTCCTCAAGCGATTCACCAACGACGAGGGCAAGATTCTTGGGCGCAGGCACACCGGAACCACCGCAAAAGAGCAACGGATGATCGCCCGAGCGATTCGGCGCGCCAGAGAGATGGCGCTTCTGCCGTTCGTGGCTCTCGACAGCAGCGGGGGCGGCGGCCGCGGCCGCTCACGAGGTCCCTACGACCCGAATCTCGACCGCAACCGCGGCGACTGAAGTTTCGAGAGCGATGCGACTTCTCGGCGGGCTGGTCCTACTCCTGCCGGTCCTTTGTCTGCACGCTTGCTCCGGTTCGCGGGCGTACATGCCGCTCGACGAGGGTCGCTCGTGGAGGTACTCGGTCGTGGACGCCTACGGCCCCCGGATGGCGATGCTTACGGTCGAGCGCCGAGCGCGCGTAGGCGACCGGATGGGCGTTCTCCTCGCAGGCGACGACGGAACCTCGCGCCTCGCTTGGGAAGGGAGCACGCTGCTCGGTTCGGAGTTCGTCGGCTGCGCGTTCGACCCGCCGATTCCCCTGCTGGAGGCAGGGGCCGAGAGTGCGAGTTGGGAGTGGCGCGGCGCCGTTCGCCGAGGGGGGACCGTTTTCTCCGCCCACGTTCGAGCTTCACAACAGCCTTCCACGACCGACGACCTGGGCCGGGAGGTACCGTCACTCCGGGTAACCCTGAGCCTAAGCGTCGGCGGCAGAAGCGAAACGGTGGAGACGCACTACGTTCGAGGCGTGGGCATCCAGCGCCAGGAAGTGCGGCGGGACGGGCGCCAGGTCTTGTTGGTAACCCTGGCTACCGGCAGGTAGCGCCTACTCCCACTCGTCCTCTTCTTCCTCGTCGAGGTATCGAAGCACCTCTTCGCGCTCCTCGATTTCCCGCAATTCATTCAGGTCGTAGGGGTCGCTCTTGAGGGCGCTGAACCCGCTGATGATAAGGTACAGCGTCCCGATGGCGAAGACCACGCCGATAAGCGGCATGCGCGTGAAGATGGCGGTGAGCAGCAGACAAACAGCCGCACCGGCGAAATAGAGATAGGCTCCAGAGCGATAGAGTCGAAGCATTCGCGGCGTAGGGCCAGTATACCCTCAGTCCTCACCCGGCGGGGTGAGGTTTTCGAGCAATCGGCGCAGGTGCTTGGCGTTCGCCATGAGCCATGCCGCACGCCGGTCGCTGCCGAGGGCGAACTCCGAGGCGAAGTCCACCATGGCGAACACCTCGAGCAACTCGTTCACCCGCCGGTGAAAGGTGTCGGTTCGTTCGTCCTCGCCGGGGGGTGGAGCGATCTGGCTGCAGTGCCGGAGCGCGGCGACCGTCGGGTCCAACTCGCGTCGTTTGCGCTCGCGTACCACGCGCGCAACCATCGTCACTGCGTCGACGTCCGCCACATAGAGGTCTCGTCGCTTGCCGGGAGGACGATATCGTCGGACGACGCCCCAGTCCATCAGCTGCCGAAGGTTCGTGGAGGCGCTTCCCCGGCTAATCTTGAGGCGCTCGATAATCTGGTCCATGGTCATCGGCTCGCCCGTGATGAACAGCAGCGCGTGAATGTGCGCCATGGTGCGGTTGATGCCCCAACTGGTGCTCATCCGCCCCCACTCCTCGATGAACGCCTCGCGCGCTACATCGAGCGCCTCTTCGATGGGGTCGGTCGGCTTCCGCATCGGCATGCGCCGCCATTATGGGCGTCCGCGATGCAGTAGACTCGCGGCGTGGAGAGAAAGGCTATCCGCTCGGAATCGGCGCCCGCGCCGATCGGGCCATACAACCAGGCGATCGAGGTTTCGGGCGCCCGGATGCTGTTCATCAGCGGACAGATCGGCATGAGCGCAGACGGCGCAATGGCAGGCGAAACCGTCGAAGCGCAGGCCAAGCAAGTGTGCGCCAACCTGCTCGCAGTGCTTGAGGCAGCAGGCATGACTGCGCGAAACCTCGTACGCACTACCATCTACCTCAAGGACCTGAACGACTTCGAGGCCGTCAACCGAGTGTACGGCGAGATGGTCGGCGACGAGCCGCCCGCGCGCTCGACGATTCAGGTGTCCCGCTTGCCCAAAGACGCGCTCGTGGAGATTGACGCCATCGCGGTCGGCTGACCGGATAGCGCCCGCAGCAGCTCGATGAGGGCGGTGGTTGCCCGCTCGCCTTCGCCTGCGTTCTCCAACGCCGCCAATAGTTGGTGAACCAGCGCCGTGCCGGGAAGGGACGCCTTGACCTCACGCGCAGCCTCGAGGGCGTACGCGAGGTCCTTCTGCTGGTTAGCGATGCTGAAGCCAGGCGTATGGTCGCCGGCTATCGCCTTCGGTCCGTAGTTCTGAAGCGACCAGCTGCCTCCCGCGCCCGAGCCGATGAGCTCGATGCACGCCTGCAGGTCAAGCCCCGCCTTCTCCGCGAAGGAGAGGCACTCAGCCATCGAGAGCAGGGTGAGGCAGACGGCGACCTGGTTCGCCATCTTCATCATCTGCCCCGCGCCTGCGCCTCCCACCAAGCGTGCGGTTTTCGTGTAGGCCTCGAGGTAGGGCCTTGCTCGCTCGAAGTCCTCCTCCGGTCCGCCGCAGAAGGCGGTCAGGGTGCCGTTCTGCGCGCCGATGGAGCCGCCGGTTACGGGCGCGTCCAACAGATGAAGCCCCATGCCGTCTAGGCTGGCCGCAAGTGCGCGAGCCGCCCGCGGCGCGATGGTGGAGTGGTCCACGAACAACGTGTCCTTGCGAGCGATGAGCGACATGCGTCGGACAACCTCCAGGACGTCCTCGGTGCGCGAGACGCAGACGAAAACGATGCTTGCGGAACGAGCGACCTCCTCGAGGTCTGCCGCTATCTCTGCGCGGCCGCGAAACGGCTCCGCCTTCGAAGGCGTGCGATTCCAAACAATCAGGTGGTGTTCTTTGTCGGCGAGGTGCCCCGCCATCGCCGCACCCATCACGCCAAGCCCGACAAAGCCAAGAGGTTCGCCGTTCGTGGAGGTCATGGGTTCACGCAGTTGGGCGCCTCGCCCGTCTCGGCGAACTCGACGCAGATTCTAACGGTCTCGAGTGCGACCGCGTTCTGTGCCTCATCGGTGCTGGCTCCGATGTGGTGCGTGCAGTACACGTTTGCATGATCCTTCAGCGGGCCGGCATACTCGCCTTCAGGAGCCGGCGGCTCGTCGGCGAAGACGTCAAGACCGGCTCGGATACCCTTCGTGGAGACCGCCTCGAGCAGCGCGTCCTGGTCAACGACCTCTGCGCGGCTTGTGTTGACGAAGAACGCGCCCTCGCGCATCTCGTCGAAGAACTGCTTCCCGATCATGCCGCGCGTCTTCTCGTTGAGCGACGTTGTAACGGCGACTATGTCCGAAGAGCGCGCGAGGTCCAGCAGGTCGCCCGCCTTGCGCACCCCGAGGCCGCGCGCTTCGTCTTCGGTCATGTGGTTACTGAGCACGACGACATCCATCTCGAACGCCTTTGCCCGGTCCACCACAAGGCGTCCGATGTGCCCAAGTCCGATTACGCCGAGCGTGCGCCCTTTGATGCCCCTCGCTTGGCTGAACTCCTTCTTGTTCCACTTGCCCTGGCGGAGGGCGAACACGTTGTCTGGGATGCGGCGATCGAGGCTGAGGATAAGCCCGAACGTCAACTCGGCGACAGCGGCGGCGTTCTTTCCCGGACAGTTCGAAACGCGGATGCCCTTCTCGCGTGCGGCGTCCACGTCAATCGTGTTGTAGCCTGCGCCCGCGCGAACGATCAGGCGGAGCGAGTCGTTCATCATCTCCGCCGTAACCAGCGTGGAGCGCACGATGAGCGCATCCGGCTTCTGCTCCGCTATGGCGTCGCGCAGGGCATCTTCCTTGAGCGCCGGGTCGTAGACGACCTCGAAGCCGGCGTCCTTCAGCCCCTGCAGGCCGACCTCTTCGAACTTGTCAGCGACGAGAACCTTCATCGCGCCGATTATGGCGCGGCGCGGCGTGTCTGCCACATTTTGTGCCGCGTCTCTCAGCCGTCCCTGTCGCGGTACCACCGTCGGTACCAATCGATCAGTTCCTGCTCGTTCAGGATACGCTTTCGGTCCTCGCTCATGCGCATGCGAACGTCGGGCTTTTGGACATTATAGAGATAACCTGCGAGGGCGTACGTCCGAACCAGCGCGCTCGGGTCGTCCAACATGTTGATTACCAGCCCGATGTACGGATCCTTCTTTGGAAGCATCCCAATCGCCGCGCGCCGCACAGACGCAAGACGCGCCGACAGGAACGGGACGACCTGTGCGGGTTCGAAGGCTCCGTCGGGAGTTGCGACGCCCAAGTCATCCCCCGCGTCGCCGGAGTACGTTGCGTCCAGGGTGCGTAAAGCAGCAAGGTACTGCTCGCGCCTCGCCAACCCCGACCTCATGGAGATCGTGTGCACCTTGATTCGCCCGACGAGGTCATCGCCAACCTTGCGCAAGAGAATCGGCTCAATCTCCGCTTCGAAGAAGCTGCGCCATGACTCCCCGGTCGACTGGCTCGTGCGGTGCGCCATGGTCCAATCCCCGGTCCGCTCGAACACCTGGGCACACGCGCCCGCCCACCGCTGCAACAGCGTGTCGCCAAGCAACCGAAACTCCATCTCCGGCACGGCTAAGTTGTTTCGTTGTCCGATAACGAAGCGGTGCTGGGATGACGGAGATGGAATTCGATCGGATATGTCGGTGCCGTACGCGAAGGTGCCATCCGCGGGAGGAACGAAGTACATCAACCTCCGGCCATCGCGCTTCATGCCTCTCCACGTGTTCGGGAAGCTCTCCGCTGTCAAGCCTCCGTGGTACATGCCCGGCTCGGCAACCACCGGCACAGTCTGACCTGCGCGAAGGTCGCCGAAGATCGGCTGCACCACGCGGAACTCGTAGATGTGAGCCGCCCCAGGCTCCTCTGACACACTGCACGTGAACTCGTAGTGGCCCGCATAGCGGACGAACTCCACCACCGCCGCCTCCCGACCCGAGGACACGGACAACGGATCCTGTCCTACGGCCGAACAGGGAAAGGCGGCCGCGACCAGCAAGAACATCAACTGCTTCCATCCACTCGTCAGTGTCTCAGTCTGGTTACGATCAATCATCGTCATCCTCCATCGCTGCGCTCGTGCGTCGCGTAGCCCTCGCGGTGCACGCGGATCGTGAAGGTCGCCACGAGCACGCCTCCATCGTTCAACCCTGTCCCGTCGTTGCCCGCGTAGTAGCGATGCCCAGTGATCTCGAGTGAGCTTCCGTTGTAGTCGAAGTAGGAGCAAGGCATCCAAAGCCAGTCCTCGGATTACGGTCTCGCCGCGTCCTTCAGCCCCTGTAGGCCGACCTCCTCGAACTTGTCAGCGACGAGAACCTTCATCGCGCCGATTATGGCGCGGCGTGTCTCCTGTCCTCCGGACCAACCGTCAGCGTGCGCGCCCGCGTCTGCGCCTAAGCAGAACGGCCATACCCGTGCCCAGAGCCATCCAGGTCATCGGCTCAGGAACCCCCTGGACGCCATAGGAGAAGTCCCACGTGCCGGCTCCCAACAGGTCAGATGTCGGTGCGAAGTTTCGTCCATATCCGTTGAAATAGGACCGACCATCTCCGAGCGGGCCGCCGATTCCGTTCGCTCCGGACGTCGTGCCTGCGCGACCGAGGAGCCAGCCACCGCCGCAGCTGAACGTGACGGGGCGCACCATCAGCCAGTATTCACCGGGCTCCAGCTCGATGTCCAGGTCTGAGATTGTCAGGGTTCGCTCTTCGAAGCCTTGCCACGAGCGACCGGTTGGCTGCTGCGTTGAAGGTCTGCCGAAGCCGCTGAACAGCAGCGTTCCGCCGTTCCCCGCAGAGACGCCGGACCGGATTTCAAAATCCGCGCCCGCTGACTGGTAGTTGAAGAACGCGTTTACGAACACGGCGTTAATGTGCCAACCGCCCTCGGGGACGATGAAGTTCTCGTACACTCCTGTGAGGCCTCTATAGTTGCTGCGCTCGTCGTTGAGAGCCGCCCTGAAGTCGAAATCGCCCCCATAGAACAAGGTACCGCCCGCGGAAAGTGGAGCGCCGCCGCCGTGCTCGCCATCGTGCACCGACGAACCGTCGGAGCGGATGAACAAGGGGTGGTCATCGTGGTGCCCGTTTCCCGCTAGGGCCGTCAGTGCCAATGCACACAATTCGAGAATCAATACGAACCGAAACATGATATGATCTGCCTCCTTTCTATGTTATGAGCACACGGCGCGAAGTCAATGCTGCGGAATCACCGAATCGAACGGCAGGCCGGTCTCCACCTCGCACAAGGCGGCTGGCTCGCCAACTCCAAGCGGCAGTCCCCGGGCTCTGCATGCCATCGCGCATGACACAATGATACCGACTCGTTCCGGTCTTGTCAAGTCTATTTCCTGGAGAGCGCGCCGGGCCTCGGCGGGTCTGCTATCCTTCGCCCCGTGGTCGCCCTCCTCTGCCTGGACCCGGGGCGGGGGACACAACCCGCGTTTGGGCGTTACTGAGGCCTTAGAGGTAATGGCGTCTCCCCGGTAATGATCTGCTGCACCAAGTCCCAACCTATTGTGGCCAGGAAGTAGATTAGCCCACCACCGAAGTACACCGCCCCGGCGAAGAACAAGAGCGTCACGATGAAGTACAGTAGTTCCCAGCCGCAGATTGCAATACACAGGGAAGTTCGACGGAGCTGGGTCATGGCCTATTCCCCATAGCTAGCCACGCTAGGCTCCACCCGAGCGCAATCAAGAAGTAGAGCAGCGTGGCGACGGCTGCGACAACAAGGGCGAAGCCCAACGCCAGCCTTGCGCAGGCCGCAATCCGATGGCGAGTTCGGCGCAGCCTTAGGATGCGGTTGCGCCATGGGTGCGGCATCCACTCTACAGTTCGAGCGAGCTCGAGCTCGCTGGGGTTGTTGAAGTCGAGCCTCAACCAATCATGCCACCAACTCATGGCGAATTCCCGGTAGACAGCATCGCAAAACCCGCGCCCGAAGGCGGTTGGCATACCAACGCTGTTTTCGTCAACTCGTTCGGGGACGATGAAGTTCTCATACCCTCCTGTGAGGCCTCTATAGTTGCTGCGCTCGTCCACCTCGCACAAGGCGGCTGGCTCGCCAACTCCAAGCGGCAGTCCCCGGGCTCTGCATGCCATCGCGCATGACACAATGATACCGACTCGTTCCGGTCTTGTCAAGTCTATTTCCTGGAGAGCGCGCTGGGCCTCGGCGGGTCTGCTATCCTTCGCCCCGTGGTCGCCCTCCTCTGCGCGCTGTTCGTCGCGCCGCCCGTCCAGTTCGGGTACGCAGAGGCACGCCTGGAGGTCGAGCGCCCCTTCCCTCTCGGCGGCTACACGGAACGGCGTGACCGGATGGCTGACCCAGGCGGCGATCCGCTTTGGGTTCGGGCGCTGACGCTCGCCCAGGGTGAGGCCAAAATCTCCCTCGTCTCCGCCGAACTGCTGACGATCCCAGGCTCGCTGGTGGAAGAGGTTCGCCGCAGGCTAGGCGACGACCGTACGCTCTTCATTGCCGCCACGCACACCCACTCGGCTCCCGACAGTCAGATGTTCAATCGGCGGATGACGTTCAAGATTCCGGGCATCGCTCTGTTCAACGAGCGGCGGCTGGACGAAGCGGCGACACTCATCGTTGATGCCATCCGACGCTCGGAGCCGCGAGAGACGCTTGTGAGCGTCGAGGTGCGAACGGGATCAGCGCTTGCCAACCGCCCGCGCGTGGAAGGGGGGCGGCCCCTCGAGCGGGTTACGAGCGTGCGCCTGGTGGGACAGCGCACCTCCGTGACGGTGCTCCACTACGCGGCGCATCCTACGCTGCTCTCGGAGCATTGGAACGTTTCTCACGGCGACTGGCCAGGCGCATGGATGGGGCACGGCCGAAGGCGGATGTTTTTCAATGGCGCGATGGGAGACCTGTCGCCTATCGCCGAGTCTCCGAGGGGGATGGCGGCGACGCTGGATGCAGCGGTTGAGCGCGTCGAGCCACGCATCGCTGCGCACCCTCAACTCGCCCTGGCGAGGGCGAGTGTGCAGGTGGACAAGCCGCGACCTCATCAGAACTTTGCGGCGCGGAACTCCCTGCCCGAGCCGCTCGCTGCGATGTTGGTTGAACGCTTCGCCCCGCCCAGCGGAGAGGTAACCGTCGTGCGGTTGGGGCCGGTCGCGTGGATCGGCGTGCCGTGCGAACTCGCGTCTGTCCCCGGCCTGCGCATCATGGATGCGGCGAGGCGGCAAGGAATCGAAACGTCGCTCGTCGTCAGCTTCGCCAACGACTGGATGGGCTACGTGGTAACGCCGGAGCAGTACGACGCCGGCGTATACGAGGCGACGCTATCCTTCTATGGCGCGGGAGCGGCGCAACGCGTGGTCTCCGCCGCGGTTCGGGCGCTGCGAGCGTTGCCGCTGGAGCCCGCCCGCCCAGATCACCAATTGATGCGAAAAGCGATGCGATAGACGGCGCGCTTCAGGCTTGCCTCGGCAGCGGCAGCCGCTGCGTAGGCGCCACCCGTCGCGTCTGAGTCCTCGAAACGGATGATCGTCTTGCCTCGCGCGAGGATGCGGTCGCCGCTCGCCGACAGTTCGAACACCTGGGGAACAGAATCGAAGAACTCGTTCAGCGGCTCGATAACCTGTTTTGCGCGCTCTTCTGCGCCTTCGCCCCCGAGGCGGAACAGTTCCTCGTTGCCGAGGGTCACGATTACACCGCTCTCGACGACTTTGTACGCGACGCGAAAGTCGGTCGTTACTTTGCTTCGCTCGATGGGGACGTCTTCCTTCTTCAGCAACCCCTTCAGTCGCTCGGCGCGCAAGCGGCTCGGCGGGTGCGTTCGCATAATGCCCCAGTCGAACCGCGGGCTGTTCTTCTCGCGAAAGGCAAGCCGCTCCATGAACGTGAGCAGCCCCACCGGATTATATTTCGACTGCAGCATGTAATACACCGCGGCTCGATCGGCGTCCGTCTCCGCCTCTTGGCTCCAGCCGCTTGTCAAGGCGGTCAGCAGCAGGTCTTGTCCGATGAGCGCGAGGTTCGCGTCGCGCACCGAGCCTGCGAGCAGCGCGGCGATGACGACCGGAAGCGTGAAGATTTGCGTGCGCTCCTGCTGGCGGCTCATCGTAATGAGGTGTCGGTTCGCTGCGTGCGCGATTTCGTGCGCTAAGACCGCCGCCAACTCGTCATCCGACTGCACGAAGTCGAGCAACCCGCTGTTGATGTAGATGAATCCTCCTGGGATGGAGAACGCGTTGACGTCCTCATCCTGCACCACCTTGAACGTGTACTCGAAAACGTTGTGCCGCTTGTCGCCGTATGTGGCGACGACGTGGTGCTCGCGGCTGATGACCGCCAGTTCCTGTCCGATGCGGTTGACGCGCTCCAGCAGCGAAGCGTCCTCGGAGAGCGTAACCTGCTTTTCAATCTCCGCCGCGTACTTCTGACCGAGTTCGACATCCCGCTTCAGCTCCTCTTGGTGGCGCTTTTCCGGCTCGGTTTGAGCGAGGCACGGCAGCGCGGCGCCGGTCAGCGCGAGGGCGGCGACTTGAGTCAGGCGAAGTAGGAAGGGCACTCGTGTCATCAGACGTTCAGCTCGAGTCGGTGGGTTCAGCCTCATCAGGGTTCTACGCGAATCTCGCCCCGTTCGTTCTCACGGCCGAGCAAGGTCAGCCGGACCGGGATGAACTGCCGAACGACCCAAACCACCGTCGCCAGCGTCGGCGTGACGCGGCTCGCCGTGAAGGAAGCGTGCTCTCGGCACAGCGCCGCCGGCAGGACCAACTGGTCGGCAAGGTGGGCGTCCACCCCGCAGCCGCTGTTCAAAAACTCGATGAATCCGGCGTACGCCTCGTCAACGACCTCCTCCATCGGCTTGCCCCGCTGACCGAGCGACTGGCCACCGCCGAATCCGCGCTCCAGGCGAGCGGTAACCGTTACCGCCGCGCCCGGGGCGCCTGATTGCGGCCGGAGCACACGGACGCCGACCTCGAGGCCGTCTCTTCGAGCGAGCGCTTCCAGCCGCTCGACGCCGCGCGACCGGACGTGCTCCGGCAACTCGCTGGTTACCACGACCGCCCTCGCGTCCAACAGTTCGCCGGGTGCGGAGAAGTCGAATCCGCACAGCGCGCTCGGCTCGACCTCCATCTCCATCTCTCCCGCCCCGCCGCTCGTGTATCCGGCATAGGCGAGGGAAGACCATGCGCCTACGCCGACCTCCGCGAGCGCGGGAAGTGTAACCATCTCGAGATACTCGTGCGTCGGCGCGTACGGAACGTGCGTGCCGCCGCGAAGTCGGAACCCGCTGAGGCGCCCTGCTTGCGAAAGCGGAACCAAGAGCGTTTGCGCAATCAGTGTTGCGCTGCCGCTCGGTGAGACGCGCGCCACCTTTCCGATGTCGAGGTTGCCCCGATACGGCCGCAGGGCCGCTCGCGGCTGGAAGAGAATCTCCGCGTCGCCCAACTCCCCTCTAAACACCGCGTCCGTGCAGTGAGAGAAGATGCGCAGCAGCGCGAGGTCAACAGGGTTCACGCCTGGGCGCTGAAGCCCGCCGCGAACGTTGGCGATTCGGACCGCCTGTCCCGTCAGCGCAGACAGCGCGAGCGCCGTGCGAACGATGGAGCCTCCGCCTTCACCGTGCGCTCCATCAATCTCAAGGAACTCTACCGGCAACCTCGCTTTCCTCTTCTTGGGGCAGCTGCTCGACGATGACCCTTCGCACGCGGCGGCCGTCCGTGTCCTCGACGACCAGGCGCCAGCCCTCCCATACCACCGATTCTCCCTGTTGCGGCTGCCTGCCGAACAATCCGAACACGAAACCACCGACCGTATCGTACTCCTCGCTGTGGATCGAAAGACCGATTTCGCCGTTCAGATCGTCGAGGTTCATCCTTCCGTCCACGGAGAACCGACCGTCCGGAAGTTGGATGACCTCGGGTTCCTCTTCGTCGTATTCGTCCACGATTTCGCCGACGATCTCCTCGACCAGATCCTCGATGGTCACGACGCCTGCCGTTCCGCCAAACTCGTCTTGAACGACCGCCATCTGCGTCTTCCCGCTGCGGAATTCGGCGAGCAGTTGCTGCAGGCTCTTGCTCTCCGGGATGAAGAGCGCGGGGCGCATGAGGTCGGAGAGTCGCGCGCCGTTGCCGTTCGCCAAAGCAGCGAGGATGTCCTTCGCATGAACGATGCCTACGATGTCGTCAACTGTTTCGTGATAGACCGGGATGCGCGTGTGCCCGCTGGCTCGGATGACCTCGGCCACCTCTCGAATCGAGGCGTTCACCTCGACGGCGTGCACGTCGGTCCTCGGAGTCATGACCTCGCGAGCGACGGTATCGCCGAATTCGATGATGGAGTGAATCATCTCTCGCTCGTCTTCGACGAAGCCGCTCGCAGGGTTGATGCTCTCCACCATCTCACGTAGGTCATCCTCCGTAAGAACCGGCGCGGAGAACAGCGGCTCTGTTCTGAGGCGCCCGGCGAAGAAGCCGCCGACCCCTTCGGCAAGCAGCACGAACGGATAAGCGATTCCACGCGCAAACAACAGGAACAGCCGAAGTCGAAGCGCCCAAGTCTCCGCGTGCATGCGCCCGTACCCACGAAGCGGCAATTCAAAAACGGCAACGTTTACCACAGCGAGCAGAACCACGGTCGCGATTACAACCAGCGCAACACCGAAGCCGTTCCCCTCCGGCAGAATAGATGCGCTGAACGCTACTGCGCTGAACGCCGCGGCACAGAAGATGCCCGCACGCAAGAGGTGCGAAAGCACGTGGCACGTCGCCTGGTGACGCTGCGACTCGTCCGCAAGCGCGTGCAGAATAGGTGCACTCGGATCCTTCTCCTCTGCGAGCACCCGAATTCGAGAGCGCTTCAGGCCGGCAAGGGCGCCCTCGGCGAGGTGCACAAGCCCGTTGACCAGAAGCAGGAAGAGCACCACGCCGAGCGCGACCCAGCCTTCGTCGAGCGTCATGCTCAGCGTAACCGCACTTACCGCCGCTGTACCTCCCATCATCGTCCCGTCACCCCGAAGAGGAAGACCGCAAGCAAGATACCGAGCGTTGCGCCGAAGCACAACTCGAACAGCGAGTGAACCTTCGTCTCGTACCGGCTTTGCGCAATCATCGCCGCGAGAAAGACGCCGATGCCCGACACGACGAGGTTCCCCGACAGGAACACGATCGCCCCGGCGAGGAAGAAACCGAACGCGGCGTGGCCGCTAACCAAGCCGCCTCGCAGCACTTGTCCGCGCTTGCCCAAGCCCTTGCCGACAACAACGAGTATGAACAGAACGAGCGCGCCCAGCACCATCTTTGGAATGATGTGCTGGTCAACATCCGGCGACGACAGTTGTAACTTGATGTCCTGCCAGCGCCCCTCGCCAAGCAACAGCAAGAGCGCCGCGGTCATCGCAGTCACCGACGTGATGAGCACGCCGCCGGCCGCCATGTCCTTCGCCATCTTCGCGAGCGGATGGTATTTCGGCTGAACCATGTCCACAACCGCCTCGATCGCCGAGTTGAACATCTCTGCGACGAGGACAAAACTGATCATGAACAGCAGAACCAGCAGGTCGCGAACGCGAAGGTTGAAGTACACGCCCATCAGCAGCACAAGCACGACAACATAGAGATGCACGCGCATATGCCGCTGCGTTCGAAAGGCATACACAACGCCGTTCACGGCGATGACGAACGGGCGGAAGAGGTCGCGTGCCATTAGTGAGGTAGCGACTCCCAGTTTGGTGACGGTCGAAGGCCGGCTGCTCGAACTGCCTTCAGCGTTCGGCGCATCATCGCGTCGTACTTCTCCCGCGTGTCGTGCGAATAGCCCAACAGGTGCAGCCCCCCGTGCACCGCAAGGCAGGCGCACTCGGTCTCGACGGAAGTGCCGTGCTCCTTCGCTTGGTCTGCTGCGATCGGCAGACAGATGACGATGTCCCCCAGGTGCTCTTGCTCTTCTGGCTCGGGCCCCTCGCCTGCGGGGAAGGAAAGCACATCGGTCGCGCGGCTCTCACCTCGGAACAGGCGGTTCAGGCGGCGCACCTCAGCGCGGTCCGCGAAAACGACCGTTATGTGTGACGGAGGGTGGTCTTCTGCCTCAAGCATCGCTTCCAAAGCCATGCGGATTCGCCGCGCTCGCGGCCTCCGCGTCGTCCTGTTCATCGTTTGGATTCTGTGCTTCGACAAGTACGCTCTCACCTTGGTCCGTCGGATAGGGCAGCCGCTCGTGGCTCAATGCGCCCAGCGTCGTCACGAAGGAGTCCACGATCGTCTGCAGGTCTCGGAAGTGCAGCTCTGAGTCGTCCAACTGCCCATCGTCGCGCACATCTTGCACGATCTCCCAGATGAGCGCCCGCAAGCGGCCCGGGTTCTGCTTCTTCGAAGTGCGCGCGGCGGCCTCGACGCGGTCGGCGAGCATCAGGATGGCCGTCTCCTTGGTCTTGGGGCGAGGGCCGGCATAGCGATAGTGCTGCTCGACCGCAGGGTCTTTCTCGTTGCCCGCCTGGGTTGCTTTGTGGAAGAAATACGTGATGAGGCTGGTGCCGTGGTGCTGCTCGATTGCGTCGAGAATCGGCTGCGGCATTTTGTGCATCCGAGCCAGTTCCAGCCCGTCGCGCACGTGCGCCTCGATGACGCGCGCGCTCAGCGACGGCGAGAGGCGCTCGTGAGGGTTCTCGCCGCGGTTGTTCTCGATGAAGAAGTCGGGGCGATTCATCTTTCCGATGTCGTGATAATACGCCATCGTTCGGCACAGGAGAGCGTTTGCGCCGATCGCCGCGGCAGCCTGCTCCGCGAGGTTCCCCACCATGACGCTGTGCGCATAGGTTCCCGGCGCCCGCATCAACAACTCGCGCAAAAGCGGCTGCTCCGGGCTGCACAGTTCGTGAAGCGTCCAGTCCGAAACGAGGGCGAACGCCCTCTCGAACAGCGCAATCGTCAGCCAGAACAAACACGTCGCCACGAAGCCCGCAATCGCAGCCCAGCCCGCAGCCAGCGCAACCTGTGCAGGCGCGCCACCGGAGTACCACGCCGACGCGGACGCGACGACCGCGGCGGTTACTACCGTGATCTGAGCCGCGCGCAAAACATCGGAGCGCTGGCGCAACGGAGTAACCGCATGAGCCGCAAACCCCGCCGTGAGCCACCCCGTCCAAAGAATCAGCGGATCCACCGCTCCCGTGAACCCGAGCGCCAAAGAGGGCAACGCCGTGGAAAAGAGCGCCATCCTCGGGCCAAGCAACGCGCCGATCAGCAAGCCCATCGCGATCAACGGCGTGAGCAGCAGGTAGGCGGTTGGCGCGAACGTATCGCTCGACAGGCTGAGCGCCTTCGCCACGATCTGCAAGCCGCCAACCGCGAGGATCGAGGTGACCAGGAGGATTCGCAGCACCGTCGCAGGCGCAAGCCCCTCGATTGGGTACTTCTGCACGTGCAGCACAGCGAGCGCCAGACCCAGAGCGGAAAGCGCAGTAGCAGCGGCAAACGTCGGCGCGTGGAACGGAGGAATCGCGTGCGCAAGAAGCAAGAGAGCGATGACGACCGCCGAGCCGAGAATGCCGACCGTCCAGCGGAGCGCCTCAGGCGCTCGCCATCGGGGGAGCGCCCGCCACCAGGAAGTTCGTTCGATTCTGGAGTTGCTCATGAGTTGCCCCCACTCCGGCGGAGGGCGAGCCTCGCGCTCGCTTAGCGCATAGGACGTCGGCTTCGCCGCCGTCGCTGCTCGCTCGGCTTCTCATAGTAGGCCTTTTCCTTCAGGCGTCGGAGAACCCCGGCCTGCTGGACCTTCTGGTTGAAGCGCTTCAGCGCGTTGTCAATGCTCTCGTTCGGCTGTACCGTAACTTCGACCAACTCTTGTCTCTCCATCGGCGGCGGACCCGCCACCGGCACCCATTCTACCCCATCGGCTGCCGGAGGCGGTTCCGAGAGGCCCACCCGTGCAGGCTCCAACGGCGCGTCTGGTTCGTCCAGCTCGTCGGCAACGCTCACGCGGGGAGCCGCTCCTCATCGCACCACCCTTATTCTCTTGGGGGTGCGCCGAGCCGATCCTCACCCCTCCCAGCCAATAGTTCGGGCTTCGCCTGGGTAAAAATGCTTGGGAGAGATGGCTGGCCCAGAGCACCCAACCCCAGGCAACCCTAACACCGGCAGCCGTAACACCGGCAGCCGTAACACCGGCGCCCCGCCGGTGGCAAGCCACAGTGACACCGGCAGCCGTAACCCCGGCGTCCCGCCGGTGGCAAAGCACAGTGAAACCGGCAGCCGTAACCCCGGCGTCCCGCCGGAGACAAAGCACAGTGAAACCGGCAGCCGTAACCCCGGCGTCCCGCCGGTGGCAAAGCACAGTGAAACCGGCAGCCGTAACCCCGGCGTCCCGCCGGAGACAAAGCACAGTGAAACCGGCAGCCGTAACCCCGGCGTCCCGCCGG
>JBFMFD010000037.1:0-19350 GCA_040752255.1 Armatimonadota bacterium | reverse complement strand
CAAAGTGCTGGACGGTTCACGGCTATCAAGAAACTACCCCCTCTCGACGTGCGATTGTGCCCAAACGGGCATCGGCGGGGCCCGGTTTGCCGGGAAGAAGAGCCGGACGAGCCAGGCCACTCGTCCCAACCGATAGGCGATGACAGTCGTGAAGGTTGGGACGAAGCGAGGCGGCGACCCCGTGTGGGCTCGAGTGTCGCTGTTCTTTGCCCTCCTGTTTCTTGCGAGTAACTGGGCGGAGCACCCGGCGAGCCTCGGCGCTGTCGCCGTGGTTGTGCTCGTCGGGTACCTGTCCGACCGGCTCGCGTTGGCGGTGCTGTTCGGCTCCCTGTTGCTCCCGTACGTGGCGGGGCTACCGGTGACGCTCGGCTACGTGCTCCTCGTTGCAATGGCGCCGTACTGCCTCCTGCATCCGTGGAAGGTGTTGACGCGTGCGCCGCGACCGTTCCTTTATCTTTCGCTCTCGATCGTGCTTGGGTCCATCGTCGCTTTCGCGTTTACGAAGGCGATCTTCCTTGTCTATCTGTGCGCGAGCGTGGTCCTGGCTTGGCAGGCGTTCGCGTTGGTGCGGCGCTCCGGCTTAGGCGCGGAAGACATCACACGCGCCGCGCAACTCGGCTTGGGCGCAACGGTTGTGGTACCGCTTCTGTTCAACGCAGCGTTGCCGCTCGCCAGTCCGTTTTGGTTCCCTTCGCACACGCCGTTTCTCATTCTTGGTCGCTTCACCGTTTCTGTGTTCGACGAGTTGCTCGTGGCCGGGTACCTGCTTGCGCTGTTTGCGGCGACGCTGTTCTCGTGCGAGGTGCGCGGGTCTCGTGGTTCGCGTTGGATGGCGTCGCTCTTCCTCGTGCTCCTTGCCCTGGAAGTTGGGCTGACCGGCTCACGGGCGGCGCTGCTCGGCCTTGCGTTTCTTCTCGCGCTTCCGTTCTTCGTTTCGAAGGGTAGCGAGCCATCAATCGCTTCCGCAAGGTATCGCGCCTCTATTGTGCTGATGGCTGTGCTCGGAGCGGCTGCGCTTGCCGTCGTGGTCGGGTCGTTGCAATTGCCTGCGATTGAGCGGCTCGCCGAGATGCGGACGCTCGCCTCGACCGGCCGCCCGCAGACGGTCGCTTGGGCGCTGCCGTCGCTCGATTCGTTCCCGCTGGTACCCATCAGCGACAGCGAGTACTTGCGTCGCGGCCCGCCTCTGGTGCCGCACTTCGCGCCGGTCGCCGCTGCGTTGTTCTTCGGCATCCCGGTGGCAGCGCTCCTCACGGCGTTGTTCCTCATCCCTGTCGTGGACCTGCTTCGGGGCGCGCGGCTCTGCCGAGAGTTGAGCGTAGGGATTACGCTTGCCGCGTTGCTCGTCATGGTGATGCCGACGCCCGACATTGCCGACCGAGGGACGTTTCTCTTGTTGGGTGCGTGGTTCGCGCTGAGCCGAATCCCGTCCCTCACGCCGCGCGAGGCGGCGATTCGAGCGTCCCCCGCGTCGGTATAACGGGACTGCTTACGTGAACGCGTTGCCGACACCCGCTCGCTTTCTCTTATGGCCCGCGGCAGGAGCGCTGCTTGGGCTGGTGGTCGCGCTCGCCTGGCCGAAACAGTACGAGGCCAAGTCCACGCTCTTCTTCGCGAAGCCATCCTTGCAGAACCCGCTGAACGCCTTGCCCCTCGCCGGTCTCGCCGCGGGCTCGTTGGGAAGCGCGGGCGCCGGGACGAGCGTTCTAGGCGGCCAGCTGTTCCTCCCGACCGTAGGTACCGACGCGGCGTCTATCGCGGATGTCCTCGCCAGCCGCAGCGCGGCGCTCCACGCCATCGAGCGGCACAAGTCGGCGTTGTTCCGCGACGAGCCGGACGACGAGGATGTCGAAGAGTTCCTCGAGTCGGTGAAAACCGAGGTGCTGCAAACCGGGCAACTCGCGGTCTCCTTCACTTGGGGCGACCGGCAGGCATCGCAGGCAGTGCTGAGCGACCTCATCGCCTACGCGGACGAGCGCTCGAAAGAGTTGGGCAAGCAGTTCGCCGCCAAAACCGTGCAGTTCCTCGAGGAGGAGTTCGAGAAGCAGCGGATGCGCGTTCGCGCGAAGGCAGAGGAGGTCAAGGCAGCCGTTTCAAGCGACTCGCTCGCCGCCTCCGCCGTAGCTCGGGAGAAGTTTGTTGAGGCGCTTCTTCAATCCAGTGTCGAATTGGACGGTCTGCTGGCCGAGGCGCAAGCCGCGGACGCCGCGCTCAACCAGAAGATTCGCGCCGTCGTCCAAGCACGCGACGCAGGCGAGACAGGCGAGCCGCTCACGGTTGCTCTCGAGAACCTGCACGCAGCCATCCTGGAGCAGCGCGCGAAGTTGGAACAGGCGCGGGCGGCAGTATCACCGGACTCGCCGGAGATGCAAGCTGTGCGCGCTCAGCTGGACGCATCGGTCAAGGTTTATACTGAGGAGTTGGATCGCATTGCAGACGCTGCGCAGATGGGCGCGCTCAGCCTAACGCTTTCCGATTCGGCGGAGCGCGCCGCCAAGTTTGCCGCCCTGCGGGCCGCGCAGCGCAATCTCGCTCGCATGCGTGATGACGCGCTCAAGATTGCCAACCTTGCGGTCGAGCAGGGGCGACTGCTCAATGAACTCAGGCGAGAGGAAGCGCAACTTGACGCCGCGCTCACCGACCTGACTCAGGCACGGTTGGCTGAGGAAAAGGCGTACGTGCCGTTCGTAGTTCTCGACGAGCCGTACGCTTCCGAAGAGCCGTCGTTCCCGCTCCCAGGAGTGTTCGCCGCCGTTGGGGTTCTGCTCGGCCTCATCGTCTCGGTGTGGAACTACACCCGGTCTCTGGAGCGCGAAATCGTACAGGAAGAGGTATAGTACGGCGGTGAACGCCCTGGAGCGAATCGCCGAGGCAACCCGCGGCACCAAGTGGGAGGGCCGTCTCTTCGCCGTGGGCGGTTGCGTGCGCGATTCCCTGATGGGTTTGCCGGAGGGCACTGAGTTCGACATCGTGAGTGAGGAATCCTCGCAGGAACTTGCCCGTTTCCTATACACATCCGGCGTTTCCTCCATCAACCCGGTAACCTATCCACGCTTCGGAACGGCGCTCGTTCATATCGGCGACGCGAACGTCGAGATCGTTACGGCGCGGCGCGAGTCCTACGACCCCGAAAGCCGCAAACCAGAGGTCGCGCCTGCGACTCTGCTCGACGACGCAAGGCGGCGAGACTTCACCATCAACACCCTGCTCCGCAATCTACACACGGGAGAGATGCTCGACCCGTTGGGCACCGGTTTGCAGGACCTGCGGGAGAGGGTTCTCCGCACACCTCTCGACCCTCAAGCGACGTTCAGCGATGACCCGCTTCGCATGTTGCGCGCTGTGCGCTTTCGGCGGCGCCTCGACCTTACGCCCGCCGAGGGTTTGTACGACGCTATTCGCCGGACGCGCGAGCGCCTTCGAATCGTCAGCGCTGAGCGGATTCGCAACGAGTTGGTTCTCATGCTCGAGCACACGACGGCTGCCGACGCACTCGACGACCTGATGGACCTGGGCTTGCTCGAGCTGTTTCTGCCCGAGCTGAAAGAGGGTGTCGATGTAGATCAAGGAGATTATCACTCCAAGCCGGTCTGGGAGCACACGCTGGATGTCGTGCGCAATGCGGCGGTGCACGGCGATCTACGCATCACGCTCGCCGCGCTGTTTCACGACGTTGCGAAGCCGAGGACGAAGGGCGTAGACGATGAGGGGCGCATCCGCTTCTTCGGGCACGAGCGCGTGGGCGCCGAGATGACTCGCGAGGCGATGCGCCGCCTTCGCTTTAGCCGAGACTTGACGGAGCAGGTGGCTGCGCTCGTTCGGAACCACATGCGGCTCGGTTCGATGCCCGTGTTCACGCCGACCGCGGCGAGACGGTTGCTTCGCGACCTGGGCGAATTGGTGGACCCGCTGATCAAACTGTGTCGCGCCGACGCGGAAGCGATCCGCGCTGGACCTCCGAGGGCCGACTTCGACGCTATCGAGCGGCGTCTCGCCGAGGTGCGCGCAACCGCCACGCCAAAACAGCTCAGTTCACCGCTTACGGGAAGCGAGGTGATGGCGATTCTTCACCTCCCGGAAGGCCCCGAAGTGGGGAAGTGGCTGCGTCGCCTCGACGATGCGGTGCTCGAAGGTGAGGTTCCGCCGAACGACAAACGCGCTGCGCATGAGTGGCTGCTCCGACAGACACGCGGGGAGTGAGGTAAAAGGCGCGGCATGCCACGCCGCTCATCCAAGCCCAAGAAGAGGCTCATTCAAGCCGACGACCTGAAGAGATTTGTGCTCGTCGCTCAACCACAGGTGTCGCCGTCCGGCGACCGCATCCTGTTCGCTCGCAAGCATTGCGGAGAGAAGAACAAGATGCTCAGCAACTTATGGCTCGCGGACATCGCCTCAGGGGAGGTGAGGCAATTCACATCGGGAGAGCGGGATGGCGCGCCGCTTTGGTCGCCCGATGGCTCTCGCATCGCGTTCGTCTCCGGGCGCTCGGAGTCGAAGCCACAGATCTTCCTCATCCCTGCTACCGGCGGGGAGGCGACCCAACTCACGGACTTTCCCGAAGGCTCGATTCGCGAGATGAAGTGGTCGCCCGACGGCAAACGCCTTGCCGTCGCCTTCCGCCCCACCGCCGAAGAGTGGACGGAAGAGGCGAAGAAGAAGCGCGAAGCTGAGGGGCTGAGCATTCCGCCGAGGGTCATCGAGACGATGTGGTATCGCCTCGACGGTGACGGGTACTTCCAGCAGCAGCGCTACCACCTCTACATCGTTGACGGGGAGGGCGGCGAGCACCGCAAGCTGTTCGACAAGGACGTTGCGGGGTTTTTCTCGTTCGATTGGTCTCCCGACGGCAAGAGCCTCGCGGTCGCCGCGAACACTGCCAAAGACGCTCTGCTCAAGCCGTGGAAATCGAGACTCTACTTGGTGGATGCGGAGACGGGCGCCGCGAAACTCGTCCCCGCGCAGGAGGACGGCGACCGCGACGCGGTGCGCTGGTCGCCGGACGGCAAGTGGATCGCATGGGCCGGGCGCCTCGGCAGAAACGCCCTGTGGGGGTCAAGAAACCAACGCCTCTTCGTTACCGATCCGAAGACCGGCAAGACGGTAGACCTGACCGGCAAGAGCGATTACTGCGTTGCCGCCGCGACCCTGAGTGACACTCGCGAGGCGGCGTTCGGCGCGACCTTCCAATGGTTGCCGAACGGCAAGGCCGTGCTCATCGCCCTCGGCCGGCATGGCGAAACGCACATCGCCCGTGTAAACCTTCGAGGAGAAGTGACGTTTCTGACATCCGGGCCGTACGAGTATCAGCTGGGCAACGTGAGCAAGGACGGCACGCGCGTTGCGCTCTCCCGTGGAGCGTTTCACGAACTCAACGAAGTGTTTATCGGCGAACTGAAAAGTGAGGCGATCACGGCGAGGCGGCTATCCGGCTTCAACGACGAGTTGCTCGGCGCGCTGAACCTCGCCAAGGTGGAGGCGCACTGGGTTCGCGCTGAGGACGGCACGAAGGTTCACACCTGGGTGATGAAGCCGCCGGGGATGAAGCCGAAGACGAAGGCGCCCGCAGTGCTCGAGATACACGGTGGCCCTCACGCTCAGTACGGCGTCCCGTTCTTTCACGAAATGCAACTGCTCGCGGCACAAGGCTACGTGGTGTTCTTCAGCAACCCACGTGGCAGCAAGGGGTATGGCGAAGAGCATTGCGCAGCCATCGAAGGCGACTGGGGCAACAAAGACTGGATGGACATCCGAGCGGTCATCGCATTCATGAAGTCGCGACCCTACGTGGACGAAAAGCGGATGGCGGTGATGGGCGGCTCGTACGGCGGATACATGACGAACTGGGTCATTGGGCACACAAACGAGTTTGCCGTGGCAATCACCGACCGCTGCGTCTCCAACCTGCACAGCATGGCCGGCACCAGCGACTTTCCGCTCGTCCCCGACCACTACTGGGAAGGCAACGCTTGGGATCGCCCGGAGAAACTTTGGGAGCAAAGCCCACTCAAGTACTTCGGCAAGGTCAAAACCCCAACGCTGGTGATCCACAGCGAAGGCGACCTTCGCTGCAACATCGAGCAGGGAGAGCAAGTGTTCTCGGCGCTCCAGGTGCGCGGCATCACGAGTCGGTTCATACGGTATCCTTCGACGACCAGCCACGGGCTGAGCCGCTCCGGTCCGCCCGACCTGCGTCTTCACCGGCTTAGCGCCATCTTGGACTGGCTGGCAGACTATCTGAAGAAACCGAAGCGAGCGAGGTGACGTACGGGCATGATGAAGTTTCGGCGTATCTATTGGGTTACAGAGCAACTAGATGAAGCGGGGCGCGGAGAGGTAACGGGTGTCTACACCTCCATCCCCGACCTAGTGGAGTACGGTCTGTTCATGAAGGAGCATTGTGAGAAGCAAGCCGCACTCCGGCTCACGCTTTGCGAACTGGACACGGCGAAGCCGCCGCTCGTCTGCCTCACGTCGCCCAACTTCGGCGACGTCGAGGAGTTGCTCGATCAGTTCGTTAAGGACGGCGAGATAACGCACGAGGACGTCGTCACGCTCGCGGAGGCACTAGGGCAGCAGGATCGGTAGCGAGCGCAAGCCCCAGCAAGCGAGCGCTCGCCGGGGCTTGAAGCTCGGTCGCTTATTGTCCGTCCGTCTCGGTGCCGGGTCCCGAGGGGGCGGGAGCGGGCGCGTTGCCGATTCGCTCATCCATCCGTGCCGCACGGTCCTTGATCATCGCGAGCTGCTGTTCCCAGGTCGCCTTGAGGTAGGGCACGTTGATCTCCACTTTGGCGTCGAGTAGCTTCTTAAGGTACAGGTCGGTTAGGTCGTTGACGTCGCGGGCTTCACGCTCCTCGAGAGCACGGCGTACCATCTCTTCTTCCGCAGCGGACAACTTGCGTACCGTCTTCTCGGTCTTGTCCTCGATCAGCAGTTTGATGTACGAAGTCTTGCCGCCCGAGCCTGGGAGTTGGACCCAGTCGGAGACGCGTCCCTTCGGTGTCTTGAGGACGGCTTCCCAAAACGGGTTGGTCGCCTCGTCCGGGATAGGTTGTGGCGTCGGCTGCGCACCTCTGCCCGGCGGGAACGCTCCGTTCTCGGCTCGAGCGTTCACCGCGGTGCTGTACTTGCCCGCCACGGCGCCGAAAGTGATGCCGGAGGCAAGTTCGCGGTCCACATCGTCGCGCAGATTGGGGTCATCCAAAACGATCCAACGCATGCGGACTTGGGCGGGCACCGTGAACTCTTCAGGATGCTCGGCGATGTACTGCTTGGCGTCCGCGGCCGTTTTCTTCGGAATGCCCCGCACAAGCAGGTTCCGCTCGGCGAGCCGCACCATAAGCTGGCGTCGGATGTCCTCGAGGGTGAATCCAAGCGCCTTCAAGTTCTTTACGTAGTTCGGATTCAGCTGTTCCATCAGGGCCTGCTCGCGGTCCACGTCCTCCTTTGAGGGGAGCACGCCCTCATCCTTCGCGGTTTGCAGAGTCAGGATTTCGTCAATGATCTTCGTAAGCGCCTGGCCGGAGAGCGGCTCGGCTACCTGCACTTCGCCGGTCTGTCCGGGCTGGAGCGGGCTTTGCGGCGGGTTGACGCCGCGCACGGACGACATCGTCTCAAGCTTCTTGAGGTACTGGCTCTTCGTCACCTTCTCGCCGTTGACGACGGCGATGACGGTGTCGTCTCCGCCTCCGCCGCCGCAGCCGGCGGACAGAAGCGCACCGCCCCCGACAACGAGGGCGATAGCGAGGGTGCGGACGCGTGAGATTGCAGTCATTTTCAAAGGTCTCCTCCGATGGTCTCCATTACTGAACGCATGAGTATACATCCCTGCATACTCCGCGCGCAGGGCGAACGTGGCAAGAGACAGCAATCCGCGGGCCAATCTCCGGCTACACGCGCAGGTCGAGGCCGTCGTCGTCGCTACCCTCGTCGAATTGCGGTGCTTCGCCTGTCGGCTCGTCGGCATCGTCCCCGACCTCGATGACGTCCTCGGTCGGGTCGTGGTGCCTGCGTTTCTTCTTCGACGGATCCCGTTGGGGGCCGGTTGGCTGAACTCGCTGAGAGATCTCAACCGACGGCTGGACGCGGGGCAGTTCGCCGTCCGACATGGGAGTGGATCACTCGGGGCCCGCTCCGAACTCCTCTTCGCTCAGGAACGCTCGAATGCGACCGACCGCCTGGGCGTGCAACTGATAAACGCGGCTCTCGGAGACACCGAGAACCGCGCCGATTTCGCGGAAGGTAAGCCCCTCGAAATAGTAAAGGGCAATGACCAGCCGCTCGCGGTCCGGCAGTCTATCCACGCTGACGGCGAGCAAACGCCTCAGCTCGCGCTCCTGCGTCTGGGCGTCGGGGTTGGAGTCTTCATCAATGAGGACATCCATGAAGTTGCCGCTCTCGTCGTTGTCGTGCCCATGGATCATTTCATCGAGGGAGAGAACCGAATGGCGCGCGCCGAAGATTTGAAGTTCGTGCAGTTCTTCAACGGAGATCTCGAGCGCCTCGGCGAGCTCCTCGTCGGTCGGCGGGCGGTTCAACTGAAGCTGCAGGGCGATGTATGCTCGGTCCAGCGCCTTCAGTTTCTCGCGAATTGAGCGCGGCACCCAGTCCTCGCTGCGGAGCATCTCAAGCACCGCGCCGCGAATCAAGGCGATGGCGTACGTTTCGAACTTGACCATTCGGCCGGGGTCGAACTGGTCAACGGCGCGAATGAGGCCCATCGTCCCGGCGGAGATGAGGTCCTCCCGGTCAAGACCTTGTGGAACGACGCCGACGATGCGCCCAACGGTGATCTTCACCAAGTACGCGTAGTGCTTTACGAGTTCGTCGCGATAGTAGGGGTCGCGGTGTTTGAAGTACTTCCGCCACACCTGTTTCAAGCTGTCCTCTGCTAAGTGGTGCATGTGCGCAGATCCTCACTCCTTGAGATTTACGTCCGGTCGAGTCGCCCTGGGTCCTCCGAATTGTATTCGATTCGAGTTGCGAAGAAGACGTACCAGACCTGGGTCGCAAGCAGCCCGACCAAGAAGGCGAGCGCCGCCCGCAGCAGCGAGTCGCCCGGGCCGACGCCGCTCAACACGCAGGCGGCCAAGGCGACCAAAGCGCAGAGAAGCCCGATCAGCCGGGGCATCTCTTCCCCCATCTAGTGAGCATGTTGCTCTCCACCTTCATCTCTCGCATCCCACTCGAGGTTTCCCGAAGCCCTTTCTGGCGCTTCTTGTGGGCATTATCGGCTCCCACAGAGAGATCTTTAGGGCTGAATCGGAACTCTGAGCCCGTCGTACGCAAGGTCAATTCCGCTGGGCAACTCGGCGCAGGTCGCTTCATAGTCGTAGTCGTGCGAGAGGTGGGTGAAGTAGGTCTGGCGCGCACCGAGCGCCTTCGCGACTTCGACCGCCCTCTCCAAGTGAAAATGAGACGGATGAGGGGCGCGGCGAGTCGCATCCATCACCAGCGTCCCAAGCCCCTGAAGGCGCGCCCATGCCGGCTCGGCTATCTCGCTCACGTCGGTCAGGTACGCGAAGTCCCCCACCCGAAGCGCCAGAACGGGCAGCCTGCCGTGCAACACCTCAAATAGCTCCGCTCGAATCTCGCCGACCTCCACCTCGGGCCCCGCCTCCCGAAGGTCGTAGGACGGCAGCCCGCCGCTTTCCTGCGCGGGCGGCTCGAAAGCGTACTGGAACACCCGGCGAACGTCCTGCAGTGTCCTCGATTGGCCGTACAGAGGCATCGGCGCCCCGGTCAACTCGTTGAAGCGGCGGACATCGTCCAACCCCATGAGGTGGTCGGCGTGCGAGTGCGTAATCAGAACCGCATCTACGCGGCGGATTCGCTCGCGCACCAACTGAAGCCTCAACTCGGGCGGGGCGTCAACGAGCAGAGCGCCCTCCTCCCCGAGAATGGCGACGCTACAGCGGGTGCGGTGGTTCCTGGGGTCGCTGCTCGTGCAAACCGGGCAATCGCAAGCGACCATCGGCACGCCGTGGCTTGTGCCGCAGCCCAGGATGACCGCCTCCATCAGAGGCGGCCGGCGCGCTTCAGCAGTTCATAGGCGACCAACGCCGGCGGCATCTCGGTGTAGGTCCCGATACGGTCAATCACTCGCGCGAGGGCACGCTCGTCAAACTCGCTCAACTCTTCGCGACCGCTGAGGTGCCCCAAACAGATTTCGATGCATCTTTCCAGGAAGCGAGCGCGGTTTTGCGGCATGCCCTTCTGTTGCCTTTCTCCATACTCACGGCTAATCTGCTCGAAGACGTCCTCCCAGACGGAATAAGTGGCGACGCGTTGCCCCTCTCGCTCCGCCGCTTCAGTACGAATCCTCTCCGCCTCGGCATCCCGCTCTTTGGCGGCGAGCCAGTCGTTGATGGTGATGCCGTCGAGTACGCGAACGGTAACGTCCTTGCCCAGTCGCTTGCTCACTTCCTCCTCGATGGCTCGGCGCGTTCCAACGTGGTTCAAGTGGCCCTTCAGGCTGTTGTCCTGCGGGCGTAGGCCGATCACAAAGTAGTCCTCGTCAATGGTGATGGGGACAGCGCAGTTCAACGCCGTCCACACGTTCACACCGGTGACCCGCTGCTTGATGTCGTTCAGAGAGTCGTTCCAAAGGTCGTAGACGTCCATGGGAGGCTGACATTATGGCGAACATGCCGCGTCCGGGGTAAGTTGCGCACCATGAATCCGTACCTGGCTTACGCCCTTCAGAGCACGCCCGGCCTTCTGCGCCGGGAGTTCGACCGCATCAGCCACGCGGCTTGGGACACGCCGACCGCCCCCGACCGATTCACGCCTCGGCAGGTGGTCGCCCACCTCTTGGACTGGGAGCAGCTCCTTAGGGAGCGCATCAGGACGGCTGTCGAGAGTCCTGGGGCGACGCTCCAAGTGTGGGACGAGGGGGAGCGCGCAGCCCAGCTGCAATACGACACCTGGGACCCCACCGAAAGCCTCAACCGCTGGATGGAGGAGCGGAAGCGCACCGTCGAATACGTTCACTCAGTGCCCGCTCAGGCGTGGGGCAACACGGTGGTTCATCCGGAGCGGGGCGCTATGACCGCCGCAGACCTCGCCAACATGCTCCCGTGCCACGACGTGTATCACATCGAGCAGCTCAGCAGCGTTCCTTCTGAATGACGCGCTCGAGAGACGCTTCGAGGATCGGCTTAGTTTGCGCCAGGACCGCGAAGACGAGCGCCTCGCGGTAAACACGTTGCGCCGGATGGTCTACTGAGTTGCCCTGGCCACTGCTCGCTACGACGGCGGCGTGGGCGCATCGGGCAGCCAACTCGATCGCCCAGGCGCGTGCGTTGAGGCTGCGGGCCGAGTCGTCTTTGCCTTCCATCGCGGCATACGCCTCGTCGCGACACCGGTTCAGCTCCTCTTCGAGCACATCGGCGGCCTGTGTTATCGCCTCGATGCGCTTCTTCTGGTAGACGCTTCGCATCACGTCAATGCCCGCGGCGGCGCAGCCGAGTGCGAAGGGAGACTGGAGCGCGATGTTCAGCATGTCGTTGTTGTGGATCCAGTTGCCCTCCTTAAGGTAGAGCACATCCTCCTCCGGTACGAAGCACTCGCGCACCTCGGCGGAAACCGTCTGCCCAACCTCCATCGAGGCAAGGCGCATCACCGGGGAGAACACGAGGGAATCCGAATCCGCAAGCTGAACTACGCCGAACCAAGTCCTTTGATCCTTCGTGTAGGCTGCGACCACGCAGTCTTGAAAGATGCCGTAGCCGGTAACCCACGGCATCTTGCCGTTCAAAACCCAACCGCCTTCCGCGTGCTTAGCGGAGAGCACGGGCGCGCCCGCCTTTCGCAGTTGGGAGAACGCGATGCCGCTCATCCTTTCGCCCGAACACCACTTCGGCAGCAAGCGCCGCTTCAGCGCCTCGTTCGCACTCCTGTTCAGGAAGGACACCGCCGATTGGTGCTGCGTTTGAACAAACGCGAGTGCGCCGCTGCACCGAGCGATCGTCTCCTGGAATCGGCGGAAGGCTGCGTCGGGGAACCCCCGACCTCCAAATTCGGGGTCTGCCCGCAGTCCGAGCAGTCCGCGGTTCGCCAGTTCGCCCAGCCCCTCCTTCAGCGCCTTTAGGCTGACATCCATCGCTTGCGCCCTCGGACGCACCCAGTCAAAGAGGAACTGTTCGACTTGCTCCAGCAGTTCGTTCGGCTGCATGGCTCGCATTGTACGGCATTCCGCAGGGGCGAGGAGAGCGGACGCGGCGCCGTGAACGAGTACACTGCAGACATGAGCGCCGCGGTCAGCGTGCCTGCCAACGGTAAGACGGCATTCATCACCGGCATCACAGGCCAAGACGGCTCCTATCTTGCGGAACTGCTCCTGGAGAACGGCTACACCGTTCACGGCTTGATCCGTCGGAGCAGCACCTTCAACACGGGCCGCATAGACGCCATCTATCGTGACCCGCACGAGCACGACGCGAGGCTGTTTCTTCACTACGGCGACCTGAGCGACGGCTCGATGCTCGCCCGGTTGCTGGCGAAGGTCGCGCCCGACGAGATCTATCATCTCGGTGCGCAGAGCCACGTCCGCGTCAGCTTCGACATGCCCGAGTACACCGCCGATGTTTCCGGCATCGGTACGCTACGCATCCTGGAAGCCATTCGAGAGACCGAGATTCCGACGCGCTTCTATCAAGCCGGTAGCAGCGAGATGTTCGGCGCCGCCCCGCCCCCGCAAAGCGAGACGACGCCGTTCCACCCGCGCAGCCCCTACGCGGCGGCGAAGGTGTTTGCGCATTGGATCGCCGTCAACTATCGCGAGAGTTACAACCTGTACGTCGTGAACGGCATCCTCTTCAACCACGAGTCACCTCGGCGAGGAGAGACGTTTGTAACGAGAAAGGTTACGCGCGGCCTCGCCGCCATCCTCGCCGGCAAGCAGGACAAGATCCACCTCGGAAACCTCGAAGCGAAGCGCGACTGGGGATACGCACCCGACTACGTGCGCGCGATGTGGATGATGATGCAACAGGACGAGCCGGACGACTATGTCGTCGCCACCGGTGAGACGCACTCCGTGTCCGAGTTCCTCGAACAGGCGTTCTCCTATGTCGGCCTCGATTGGCGTGACTATGTCGAGATTGACCCTCGCTACTTCCGCCCGGCGGAGGTGGACGTGCTCCTCGGTGATGCCACGAAGGCGCGAGAACGGCTCGGGTGGGAGCCGAGCGTGCGCTTCGAGGAGCTCGTTCGCATCATGGTAGACGCCGACCTGCGCGCCTTCGACGTGAAACATCCATGTCTCGAATCAGCCGGCGCTTAGCAGACAAACGCTTGGTGGTAACGGGCGGAACCGGCTTCCTCGGTAAGCACCTGCAGGAGGCCGCAACCGCCGAGGGGCTGCGCAACACCCGGTTTCTCGGCTCGAAGGATTACGACCTCACAAATCCGTCGGAAGCGAGAAGGCTCATCCAGGAGGAGCAGCCGGATGTCCTCGTTCACGCCGCGGCGGTATGCGGGGGCATCGGCGCGAATCGAGCCGAGCCTGGAAGGTTCTTCTACGCGAACGCAGTCATGGGGCTTCACCTCATCGAGCAGGCTCGCCGGGCGGGCGTCCAGAAGTTTGTGCAACTTGGCACCGTCTGCTCCTATCCGAAGCACGCGACACCACCCTTTCGCGAGGACGAACTTTGGGATGGCTATCCGGAAGAGACGAACGCGCCCTACGGTCTGGCGAAGAAGATGCTCCTCGTGCAGTTGCAGGCGTACCGCGAGCAGTACGACTACAACGGCGTGTACGTCATCCCGGTGAACCTCTACGGTCCGTACGACAACTTCGACCTCGAAACGAGCCACGTCATCCCGGCGCTGATTCGACGGTTCGACGAGGCGATGCGCCTCGGCTACGATACGGTAACGCTGTGGGGGGACGGCACGCCGTCGCGAGAGTTCCTCCACGCCAGGGACGCCGCACGAGGCATTCTGTTGGCCGCCGCGCTTTATGATGAGCCCGAACCAGTCAACCTCGGAACCGGGCGCGAGATAACCATCCGGGAGCTTGCCGAGCTGGTCGCGCGGGAGGTCGGCTACACGGGCGGCATCGCTTGGGACCCTTCAAAGCCGAACGGCCAGCCGCGCAGGCAGTTGGACACGTCGCGCGCGAGGGAGCGGCTCGGCTTCGAGGCGCAGATTACGCTTGAAGAAGGCATCGCCGAGACGGTCGCTTGGTACCGGTCGGCGCTCGCCTCGACGCCCTGATTCAGACGACCTTTTCGTACACGCGCGCGCTTGCCGGCGCGCCTGCCGTACCTTCGGTGACGACGGCGGCCCGCTCTTCGGATTGGCCGTGTCCCGTCGGACGAATGCGAAGGAGCGCGCACAGCGTCAGCGCAAGAATGCGCAGGTCGGTCTGGAGCGACCAAGTCTGCACATACCGGCGGTCGGAAGCGATCTTCTCGGGCAGGAGCGTGACGACATAGAAGCGGATCGGGTCGTCCTGCCTCGCCAGAATCTCCTCCTCGTTCCGGAGCCAAAGTTGCGTCGGGCCGGTGATGCCCGGCCGCACGCTTAGGATGACGCCCAGGTCCTCGTCACTGTAGTAAGGCAGGAAACTGAAGGACTGAGGCCGCGGGCCTACGAGGCTCATCTCGCCCAAGAGAACGTTCCAGAGTTGCGGTAACTCATCCAACTTCGTGCGTCGCAGAAAAGCGCCGACGCGCGTAATCCGGAGGTCGGTGGCGATGGTTACCTCCGGGCCGATAGTCTCCGCCTCGTCCACCATCGTTCGGAACTTGAGCACGTGGAATGGGCGCCGGCCGCGACCCATTCGGCGGTGGCGGAACAGAACCGGCCCGGGCGAATCGAGTCGAATCGCCAACGCGATGAGAAGGAACAAGGGAAGGCAGACCGCCAAGCCGACCGCGGCGCCGACCAGGTCGCCAAGCCGCTTCAAGTGCCGAAGAAGGGGCTGCGCCTGCGCGGCCTGCTGGAAGGCGACAGCGCTCCCGCTGCGTGCGTCGCCTGCTCCGGTCCGCGTTTCGGAGAGCCTTTGGAGTTCCATCATGTGCTTACCTACAGCCCCGCCGCCCATCCGTGGGCTTCCGGCAATTATACCGGCGGTAAGGATTGGACGGTTGAGGGGGGCAATCTGTTCCTGGCATCAGCGTACGTAGTGGACCAGAGGGTGGTCCGGGTCGTCCAAGAGGATGACGGCGACCACCGGCAATGGGCGAGACTTGGCGACCTCGCGGGCCTCGTCGAAGGTCAGCGATCGCAAGACAATGCCGGAGATGGACTCAAGCGCCTCCTGGGCGAATCGGATAGCCGGCTCCTCGCGCGAGAAGCAGGCGAGGCCGTGAACGGCGCCCAGGCAATAGCAGCCGTAGCGGTCGGTCTCCGGGTGGTGAAGCACCACGACCGCCTCCGGAAACGCCCGGTCAAGCCCCAGCGTTGAGCGTGGAAGCGTTCTTTCGCCCACATGGCAATCATCGGCGTAGACAGGGGATTCTTCAGAGTTATGGCGCAGCCGCGCGGCGGAAGCCTGTATACTGGTATCGGAGGCACAACGATGGCAGAACGAGTTTTTGTGTTCGATACGACCCTGCGCGACGGGGAGCAAAGCCCCGGCGTGAGCCTGAACATGAGCGAGAAACTCGAGATCGGTCGCGCGCTGGTGGACCTCGGCGTTGACATCATCGAAGCGGGCTTCCCGATTTCGTCCCCAGGCGACTTCCAAAGCGTGAACACGCTGTCGAAGGAGCTAAAAGGGGTGACGATTTGCGGTCTTACGCGAGCCGTCGCGAAAGACATCGAAGTCGCCGCTGAAGCGCTGAAACCCGCCGAGCGTCCGCGCATCCACACCGGACTCGGTGTCAGCGACATCCACCTCGAGAAGAAACTCCGCATGAGCCGAGAGCAAGCCCTCGAGGCCGGCGTTGCAGCAGTGAAACTCGCCAGGAGGTTCACCGACGACGTGGAGTACTACATGGAGGATTCGGGCCGGGCAGACCCTGAGTACGTCTATCGCGTGGCGGAAGCAGTCATTGAAGCGGGAGCGACCGTACTCAACGTGCCCGACACCACCGGCTACAAGTACCCGGACGAGTACTTGAACCTGCATAAGGGCATCCTCGAGAACGTGCCGAACGCCCACAAGGCGGTTCTGTCGTGCCACTGCCACAACGACCTGGGCATGGCGACGGCGAACACGCTTGCGGGCGTCCTCGGTGGCGCGCGCCAAGTGGAAGTAACCATCAACGGCATCGGCGAGCGAGCAGGAAACACCGCGCTGGAAGAGGTCGTAACCGCAATCAAGATTCGAGAGGACCTGTTCAAGGTTCACACGAACATCAAGCACGAGAAACTGCTTGCAGTCAGCCGCCTCGTGAGCCAAATCACGGGCATGATGGTGCAGCGGAACAAGGCGGTGGTCGGAGCGAACGCCTACGCCCACAGCAGCGGAATCCACCAAGACGGCGTCCTCAAAGATCGCTCAACGTACGAAATCATCGCACCCGAGATGGTCGGCGCCGAGCGGAGCGAAATCATCCTCACCGCGCGCTCGGGACGGCACGGGCTTCGGCACCAACTCGCAGAGATGGGCTTTTCCTTCCCGGACGAGCGCTTCGAGCGGCTCTATGAGGAGTTTCTCAAAGTGGCGGACACCAAGAAGGAGGTCAGCCGAGAGGACCTCGCCGAATTAGTGGATGCTGTGAAATAGGTTCACGGCTGCGCGGCCGTCCGGGGGAGCCTTGAACTCATCAGATAGGAGGCGGCGGGGCAGGGACCCCCGCCGTCATGTGCGTGGCAGGTGCCGGTTAGAAGCCAATGTCTTCCATGCAGCGGCCGCGCGGCGCGGGCTCGTTCTCCCTTCGGTCGTGTCTGATCCCCTCCTGTCATTATTGCCAGTTCTTCCTGCACTACCGTGCAACGCCGCTGGCTTAGGGTATCAACTGGTGAAGCGTATCGCGTCATGCAAGTGCTGATGCCCGGGATGCCCGCCGTGGCGCCGGCGTTCGTTCTCGCACACCGCCGAGCGTTTAACCGTTAGAATCTCTACACACACAGTAATAGGAGGACGAGAAAATGAAGAGGATGCTTGTCATGGCTGGGGCATTCGTTGTCTGCGTCGCCGGAGCCTCTGTAGTGCAGACGCTGCACGCCAGGGCAACGACGCTACTTTTGACTGGTCAAGTGGAAGGCTTCGCGCCGGAGGGCAGGGGTCCGCTGGCGTTCCACTTTTTTGACGAAGAGACGGGCCGCCTCGCGTATCGGACGCTAGCGGAAGTTGTGGTGTCGGACGGTGAGTACTCCGCGCTGGTTCCTGTTGCTCCGATTGCAGGCGGCGGGACGTACTTGGTCGGTGTCACGCCTGCCGAGACCTCTCTGGAGGAAGTCGGTGCGACGGATGCTGAGGTAGCTGGTGCTCTCCTTCCGCTGATCCCGGTTTGGCTTCAGAGTTCGACTCCCGGGACTCAGCAAATCGGTCATGCGAACATCTCCGGGACGCTAATTGCCGGCGCGATTGAGACGGGGGCGTTCAGGATGGCGGCAAGCGCCGGTGCCGGCAAGGTTCTCACGTCCGACGCATCCGGTAACGGGACTTGGCAGGACCCGCCTCCGCCGTCTGGTTCCGCGGGCGGCGACCTCGGTGGAACGTATCCGAACCCGACAGTCGCGGGCTTGCACACGCGCCCCGTGTCGTCCGCCGCCCCTGGCGCTGGTCAGGTGCTGAAGTGGACAGGCAGTGAGTGGGCGCCCGCCGCGGATGACGCTGGCGGCTTGACGCTTCCGTTTTCTGGAAGTGCGAACGTGGGCTCCGGCGCGGTGTTTTCCATCACGAACACCGCCACCAGCGGCGTGAACTACGGCGTGTTTGGTCGGAGCGACAGCACTTCCGGCCTTGGCGTGTTCGGCCGGGCCTCCGCCACCAGCGGCGTCAACTACGGCGTGTTCGGTGAGAGCGCGAGCACCTCCGGGTATGGCGGCTATTTCTTGGGCGTGGGACCGGATGCTGTATACATCCAGAATACTGGATCAGGGAGAGGGCTGCGAGTGTCCGCCTCTGATGACACCGCCATCTGGGCGAGCACTTCCGCAGGGTTCGCGGCCGTGGACGGACGCAGCGTCGCAGGTCGAGGAGTGTTCGGCTGGGCTACCGCCACTAGCGGTGCGAACTATGGCGGATTCTTCCAGAGCAACAGCACGTCCGGTTTTGGCATGTATGGTTTGGCCTCCGCCACCAGCGGCGTCAACCACGGTGGATTCTTCGTGAGCCACAGTACATCTGGTCGCGGTGTTGTCGGTGCTGCCACTGCTACCAGCGGCGTGACCTACGGCGGTCGGTTCGAGAGCCAAAGCACGTCCGGTCGTGGCGTGTTCGGGCTGGCATCCGCCAACAGCGGCGAAGCCTACGGCGTATCCGGTCTGAGCCAAAGCACGCTCGGTCGTGGCGTGTATGGCTTGGCCGCGGCCAACAGCGGCACCACCTACGGCGTGTACGGTGAGAGCTGGAGCGCAAATGGCTTTGGCGTCTACGGCATTGCCACCGGTACCACAAGCACCAACTATGGAGGATTCTTCGTGAGCAGCGGTGCGCAGGGTATTGGCGTTCTCGGCGCTGCTACTGCAACCAGCGGCCCCAACTATGGCGGTCGGTTTGAGAGTCAAAGCACGTCCGGTCGTGGCGTGTTCGGTGTGGCATCCGCTGGCAGCGGCGCCACTTCCGGTGTGTACGGTCTTGCTTCGAGTCCCGACTCGGGCTCCTACGGGGTTCGGGGCTCAGAGCCCGCCGGGGGCGCAGGGCACGCGGTCTTCGCCACTGGAACTCTCGCAGCCACGGGCACGAAGTCGTTCCAGATAGACCATCCGCTCGACCCCGTGACCTTCTACCTCAACCACTTCTGCACCGAGGGTCCGGCGCCCATGAACGCGTACTCCGGAAACGTCGTCACCGACGCCAAAGGGTACGCGACCATCGCTCTTCCCGACTACTTCGAGTCCATCAACCGCGACTTTCGCTACCAACTCACGATAGTGGATGACGGCGAGCGGGAGGACTTCGTGCTCGTGAAGGTCGTGCGCAAGATTCAAGACAACCAGTTCACGATCCGCACAAGCGCCCCGCGCGTGGAAGTCTCGTGGCGTGTGGAAGCCATCCGGAACGACCGTTGGGTGCAAGCGTACGGCTACCAGACGGTCCAGGAGAAAGAGGACGAGATCAAAGGCAGGTACCTGCACCCTGAACTGTTCGGCATGCCTGAGAGGTACGGCATCCACTACCGCCCGGATGACTGGCGCCCCGCGCTGGAGAGCCGTCCTCCTCCGGCAAGCCGTCGGGGTTCCGCTGGGCGTCAGGGTTCAAGCGGCTCGGCTCGCTCAGCGTCTCGCCGT
>JBFMFD010000036.1:0-19358 GCA_040752255.1 Armatimonadota bacterium | reverse complement strand
AGGATGCTGCCCGCGTTGTTCGGATAGGCGCCTTCTCGGGGCGAGAGCGTCATCGCCATTCGTGTTGCGAACAGGGCGTCCTCTAGGCGGCCCGCACCGACGTGCGCCAGCCCAAGCGACGCCCAAAGGGGGGACTGAGCGGTGTCCGCCCAAAGGCCGCGCAGGAACTCCTGCGCAGCATCGTCGTACCGCGCCTGCGAGAGCAGTTCGGTTCCGGTCTGAAAAGCGCTCGCGACGATGGCGCTCCGCTCGTCAGAGGTTGGGGACGGGTTCCAGAAGAGCAGCACGTCGGCGTTGCCGTCGAGCGAGACCTCGGGCAACTCCACGACGTTGCCGCCCTTGCGAAGGCGGACGGGGTGGACGCCCTCCGGGAGACCCGACAGGGTGAACCGCCCTTCGGCGTCCGTGACGGCGGTTATGGGCGCGGCGCCCATCGGCGAAACCTCGACAGTTACTCCCGGCTCCGGCAGTCCGGACGGGGCGCGGACAACGCCGGTCAGCCCAGCGAGGGCGATGGCGACGGCGGCAGCGATGATTTCCATGTTCAGCCTCTCTTTTCCTCGACCGTAGTTTATCCAAGTCTCCCACGCCCCGACACGATGCGCGGGCGCGCACGTGTCAGAATAGGCGCGATGCGAACCCTGACGTGGTGCCTTCTCCCGGCTTTCGGGCTGGCGATGGTGGGTTGCGAGCCGCCTCGAATATCAAGCGACGAACTGCCGGACAGGATTTACACCCGCGTGGTCTCACTTAGTCCGAGCACAACCGAACTTCTCGGGCTGATTGATTGCGAGGCGTACTTGCTCGGCAGAACCGCGTTCTGCACGGTGCCGTCGTCCGTGCGGAACGCAACCATAGTCGCGAATCCAGAGCCGGACTTCGAGCGCATTGCGAACCTCCAGCCGGACCTTATCGTCGCGGATTCCTCGGTGATGAACCCGGCTTGGGAGCAGCAGTTGCGGCGGATCGGCGCGGATGTAAAGGTCTTCGAGATCAATTCCCTCGAGGAGTGGAAGCGCGCGGTGTACGACCTCGCATCGGGCTTCTTGCGCCACAACTCCGCCTCGAAACGCATCGGTGCCGTTGAACAGGCGGAGGCCACTTGGCTCTCTGACCCACTCGACCCCAAGCCTGCCGCGATCGTCGTGATGAACGCGCAGCAGCCGTGGGTGGCGGGCCTCGGGACGTTCCAAGCGGACCTAATCCGGGCAGCGGGCGCTGAGCCGCTCGGGCCGGACTCGCAGCGCTTTGAACAAGTTTCGCCGGAACAGATCCTGGCCTGGAACCCTCGAATCATCATCGTCGCGGGCGACCCAAACGAGTTCACGGGCGCCCCTTGGGATTCCACCGAGGCCGGCAAGCGGAACGCGATCGTGGGTATCGACCCGGACGTGCTGCTTCGAGCCGGAGGGCGCGTTGACATCGCCCTCGAGGCGCTTGGCACGGAGATTCGGAAAAGGGTTCGCACAAGCCGATGACCACACGAGCAAAAGCGGGTTCCTTCTGCCCTTGCCGCCCGTCCCGTAAAGAAGAAGCGGGGAGGAGTTCATGAACGGTCTCATCGGATTGACGCTGTTGTGGGGGCTGCACGCCGCGCCCGTGAATACGCAGGACGAGGAGTGGATAACGCTCGGCGAGCGGACATTCTTCGGTCAGACTGACCCCGACGCGCGCCAGGTGCCCGAGCGGGTCGTGCCGATTCGGTTCCCACGCGAAAGCCCGGTTCCCGTCTCGACAACCGCGCCCTACGTTGAGTGGAACGGCTGGCGCGTTTTGCTGAACGAGTGGGGCAACCCAGAGCGGCTCGTGCGCGGAGAGGGCGGATGGGCTGAGTTTCGCGCTCTCTACGAAGAGGCCCAGCAGCGTATCGCCGAGGGGCGCGCCCGAACCTGGAAGGTGAAGGCCGTCCTGTTCTTGAGGCTCAACGTCACCTTTACGGATGTGGACGGCGTGGTTGACCGCCAGCGCACGGTGATGACGGCGCCTGAGACGCAGTTCGCCCTCGAAACCTTCGCGCGGTTCGAGGCGGTCGTCGAAGCGTTCACGCAGGGCGCGGTGGACATCCAGATTACGGCGTCCGTCGAAGAGGAACCGGTGCGAGGCGCGTACAAGGCGGGAGAGGTTTGGGCGCTTGACCCACGCGTCGCCGGGGAGGAGTACCTTCGAGGCAGGTTCAACCCGGGAGACTTCGACTCGATCCTCTACATGTACCTGCCCGGCCCTGTAGATTCCTTCAGCTTCGGTGGAACTGCCGGGCGCACCAACAACGCCACCCAGGCGTTCGTCATCATCTCGAGTGGGCGCGAGGGTGGAGTGCGCATCGGCCACACCGAGGCTATGGTGCACGAGTGGTTCCACCAAGTCGAGGACACCTACGGCCGCTGGGGCTACGGCGGCTACACCAACGCCGCGCTGCCGCACCTTCACTCCGCAGAGCAGAACGGGTACACGACCGACCAAGCTGGATACACCGGATGGTTCGTGTGGCTCCGAGACCTGATGCTCTGGTCTGTCCGACCCGGCATGTGGTCGAAAATGTCGAACCGCCAAGACCCCGACTTCCAAGCCGTCATCAAGCAAACGAAGCCGTTCTCAGGGGAGCGGCATGTATGGTCATCGGTGAAGGATGACCCGTGGGCGAAACTGCCGTTTCTCTCGCCTGAAGACATCTCGGATCTGGTCGGCGTCGGCGTTACGGTGCAAGCCGCGCAGAGTCAGGTGCTGTTCCTTCCAGATGGCGAACCCGGAACAACCGTGCTGGCCGCCGTTGACCCGGAGGAGGCGTCTCTCAACAACCAACTCAACTTCTCGCGCGAGTGCATGGCGCGGCTTCGCACACAGGACAAGGACGTTTGCTTCGTCCGCTGGGACATGGCGGACTTCGTGCTCGATTCGCTTGACGCTCAGGTGTTGGGCTACATGAACGTCGAGGACAAGTTCATGGTGGTCTTCGAGGCGCGCTTGCCGGAGACGACCGCCGAACTGAACGCCTTGCGTCTCGGCTCTGGAGGCGCGGAGTTCTCTATCGCGACGCCCGGCGATGTGGTCCTCGGCGCTGGGATGAGCGCATCGCCGGTCGGCGCTCCCAGGATGGCGGTAACCGACCTCTCGGGTAGGCCGATAACCGACTGGACCGCCGTTACACGTTCCGTTGGCACTCACGTTTTGCGCGCGCAAGCCGTCGGCGACGACGGCTCCCGCAGCGAGCGACCGCTCGTGGTGCGAGTCCGCCCGCCCGTCGAGGCTCGCGTGGAGATGGTCGGCGGGCCTCGGGTAACCGGCGGGTGGGCGGAGGTTAGGCTCACGCTCCGCTCCTGGACGGCAAGCGGCTCGGTCGGCGTGCGACCTGCCGCGCCCGCGGGGTGGTTCGTCAGCGCTCCCACGGAGGTGTCGCTTCGGCCGAACGAGCGCAAGACGGTTACCGTCAACCTAACGGCCCCCGACGGCGCGCAATCCGGCACGTACGAGGTCGCCTTCGACCTCGCAACATCGGAAGGGCCGGCGGGGACGGTGCGCCTCGCCTTCCGCCTCGACTCTGCAGAGACCCTCGTCCACGACTCGTACGACTCCGGCGTCGGCTTCGCCGCGGAACAACGGAGCGACCAGGGCGGCTGGACCGTCGAGTCTGCGCCTGGCGGGGTTTCGGGCAACTCACTCGCAATCACCGACAGCGGTGGCTCGCACTGGGGGAGGGTAACGCTCTTCGGCAAACGGCTCCCGAGCGGCCAACCCGACCCGTCGTTCGGCGGCTACGACGTGGCGGCGTATCCATTTCTCGACTTCCACTTCAAGACAGAGGCGACGCGCAACTGCGGGGTCTCGGTAACTCTGAACGACGGCACTCGCGCGGTCGTGATGCTCACCGGGCCTTACCTTGAGCAGTGGGGCGAGGCGACCGAACTTCCTCGCGCAAAGTTTGTGCCGAACGGCACGTGGCAGCGAGTGGTCATCAACCTGCACGAGGCGCTGAAGGCAGCGCTCGGTGAGGGGCAATACATCGTTCGCGACCTCGCCATCGGGGACACGCGCCAGTTCAGTAGCAACCAGCACCACGACCTCGACAAGATTCAGTACTTTGTAGATGAGTTCCGCATCACGCGAACGATGCCCTCCGGCGTGCCGACGATCGAAGACAACGACGATGAGTTGAAGCCTGTCGCGTCGTTCGTCTCCTCGGAGCCGCGCGACCGCGCGCGGGCAGTCGCCGGGGCAGGGGAGGAGAACGCGGCCGCCGTCGCCGCTCTTCTATCCGACCCTGCGCCGCTTGTCCGCTTGAACGCCGCGCTTTACTTTACGAGGGTGCAGTATCCTCCTGCGGCCGATGCGCTTCGCGGTCAACTGCTGACCGAGCCGGATCAAGATGTCGGTGTTGCGATGGTTCGCGCCCTGTACAACCAAGTCGGCGATGAAGCGCGCGATACGTTCAAGGCGCTCGTGCGCCAGAGCCGCTTCTATGAAGACGCCGCCGCCGAAGCGGCGCGAATGCTCGCCCGCTCCCGCGTGGATGAGGTGATTTCCGACATCACGATCCTGTACGCGAAGCGGAGTTGGCTCGTTCGCAGGGAGGCCGTTCGCGCCTTGGCGGAACTTGGAACGGAGAACGCGCAGCGCGCCATGATGGTGTTTCTTCAAGAGGTTGACCCTATGGTGCGGTTGGAGGTAGCCAGGAACGCCGACGTGAACATTGACCCGATAGACCGGCGAATGGAGTGGGGAAGCGTCAACGACCTCTCCGCCGTCGTGCAGGCATACTGCTACGCCGCCCTCACCCGTTCGGACGATCCGGTGATGCGCTCTCGCGGATACGCGGGGCTGAGGAGTGAGATGGCGGAAGTACGGCGAATCATCGCCGAAATGATGGGGAACGATTCGCGCGTTGAGCACGTCCAGCACTTGGAAGCGCTGCTGTCCGATGCGAACCCGTTCGTTCGAGCCGCCGCGCTCAAGAGTCTGTTCAAAATGCCGGGTCAACGCTCGTTCGAGCAGCTGACCGTGCTGATGTCGGAAGAGTACGATGTTGTGCTGGAGCCGCTGCTCACGTTTGCGCGGGACGGCAGAATCGCCTTGCCTCGCGCCATGCTCGAGCGCCTCTCGATGCATCGCAACGAGTCCATCAGACGTATGGCAAAGGAGTTGGTAAACCGATGACGATTGTTCTTGGATCGGATCACGCCGGGTTCGCTTTGCGAAGAATCTTCGCCGCGCACCTTGTTGACCTCGGACACGCCGTCCGCGAGGTCGGAGCGACGGACGAGTCCGCCTACGACTATCCCGACGCCGCTGCGGAGGTCGCGGCACTCCTGCAACGCAAGGAAGCCGACATGGGCATCCTTGTGTGCGGCACAGGCATCGGCATGGCGATGACGGCGAACAAGTTCAAAGGCATTCGCGCCGCAACCTGCTGGAGCGTGGACGCCGCCAAACTCGCGCGCGAACACAACCACGCCAACATCCTCTGCATCGGAGCGAGGCTCATCGAACCCGACTTGGCGATGAGAATCCTCGAGTCGTTCCTTGAAACGCCCCCGAGCGACGAGGAGCGTCACGCCCGAAGAGTGGGCAAGATTGACGCGCTCGATGGGTGCGAACCCACAAAGGCGCACTGCTGCGGATAGCCGTGAACGAAGACAGAAAGCGCTTTTGGACTGTCTGCTGGCTCGCAGGGAGCCTGGCGATCGGCGTCATCGCCGGCGGCGGCCTGCGCGCAGGCTATGAGAGAGGCGACTCCTCCGCGGTCCCCGCGGCGATGCGAGGCGCCGTGGCTGAAGCAGGCGACAGGATGCTCCTCGCCGACGGCCGGCCCGCACCCGAGTACTTCGAGAACGTGCAACGCATCATCCTGCGACACTTCGTCGAGCCGGTAGCGGATGAAACCCCGCTAGCCGACGGCGCGGTGAAGGGCATGGTCGAGGACCTCAACACGACCGGAACCGACTTCTACAAACCGGATCTGTGGGGCGCGGTGCGAGACTACTACCAGGGCGAGGCGCACGGAATCGGCGCGCTCGTGCAGCTTGTGCGGAAGGAGCGGGGCAACGAGACGATCTATCCGCTCGTGGTGCTTGCCGTTGCCGAGGGCAGCCCCGCGCAAGAAGCCGGCATCCGACCAGGAGACTGGATCGAGTTCGTCAACGGGCACTGGGTCGGTAGCCGCAGCCTCCGCCCGGAATGGGAAGCGCTCCACGAACAGCGCGACAAGAGCGAGATTACGCAAGAGGAGTTCCGCGAACGCTTGGACGCGCTCTACGAGCGTGTCGAAAAGATGATTTTCTGGGACAAGGCGATGCATGAACTGGTCGCCGAGGACCGCGGCACGGTTGAAGTGACGACCTTGCGGGACGGGAAGGAACGCACCCATCGCCTCGCACGCCGGGTGACGTCGTTCAAGCCGATTGAGCTCAGCGGGGATACCGTGCGCATTCGCACGTTCCCAAAGGGTGCAGCCGAACGACTGCGATCGCTTCTGGCAGGCAGGGAGAGCATCACGCTCGATGTTCGCAACAACCCCGGCGGAGCACAGGAAGACGTTCTGGAGACCCTTAGCGTGTTCGTTCCGTCGCAAACGCTGTTCGTTCGCCAGCGACCCGGCGAGCCCCCGAAGGCGCTCATGACTCCCGCCGGGGATGGGCCGTATCCTCAGGTGACCGTCGTCGCAGACGCCACCACGTCCCGAGAGGCGGAGGTGTTCATCGCCGCCCTGCGAGCAGCGGGCGCTCACGTGCGCGGAGAGGAGACGTTCGGGCTGGGGATACAGGTCGCAAGGTATGACCTCCCAAGCGGCGCGGGCTATACGGTCACGCGCGGCGTCTACCTGGACGCCGAGAAAAGCCCGCTGCTGAGAAACGGGTATCTGCTGCGGCCGACGGCCGCCCCGCCCGCCGAGGAGGAGCAAGAGTGAAGGGCCTGCTTGGTGGGCTGGCGTTCTTGGTGCTCGGCTTGGTCGCCGGATTCGGCGCGCGCGACATTGCGAGCGGCTCTCTCCCCGACCTGGGCGCGCTGACCTCGACCATCTTTGGCGGGAAGCAACCCGCCGGCGTGAGACCCACCGCCCAGTTCACGAGCGCGCTGAGCCAAATCGAGGCCGCCTACTTCGACGAGGTCTCTCGCGAGAAGTTGACCTACGCCGCCACGCAGGGGATGCTTGACGCCCTCGGCGATCCGCATACCGTGTTTCTGCCGCCCGACCTCGCAACTCGCCTCGATGAGCGCACCCAGGGTCGCTTCGTAGGAAGCGGCGGCATCGGTGCCGAATTGGGCAGCCACGAGTTGGGGGCGCTCATCGCGCGCGTCTTTCGTGGCGGTCCGGCGGAGCGCGCCGGCCTCAAGCCCGGTGACGTCATCGTGAAGGTGAACGGCGCCTCGGTGGGCGACATCCTCGGGGCGGTTGATCAGATTCGGGGTGAGGAGGGCACGTTTGTTACGCTCGATGTCCTTCGACCCACCACCGGAGAGACGAAGCGGTATCGCCTCAGGCGCGAGAAGGTCGTCATCCAAGATGTGTACAGCGAGATGCTGGACGGCGGCTTCGGCTACCTGTTGCTGCGGTCGTTCAGCGACACCATCGTTCCGCAGTTCGATGAGGAGCTTGGCGCCCTGGAGCGGAATGGGATTCGCGGACTGGTCATTGACCTGCGCGACAACCCAGGCGGCCTGCTCGAGCGAGCTGGGGAACTGGTTGGGCGATTCCTGTCGGGCAAGCTCGTTGTTACGCTTGAGCAGAGAGGTGGGAGCAAGATGCCGTTCTTCGCGCCAAGCGGCCTCGCCCAGGGCCGCAACTACCCTATCGTCGTGCTGGTGAACGAGGGCTCTGCGAGTGCCGCTGAGATCTTCGCGGGCGTTTTGCGGGACCATCATCGCGCGGTCATCGTGGGTGAGGCGACCTACGGTAAGGCGTCGGTGCAGTCCGTTTATCACCTGCCCGACGGCGCGCAACTGAAGGTGACCATCGGCCGCTACTACCTGCCGAGCGGCGAATCCGTTCAGCGCGTGGAGAACGACTGGGGGGACGTAGTTCGTGGGCGCCTTGAACCGGACATCGCCGTAAAGAATCCCATTGGCGCGGAGCAGGGCAACCTCGAGACCGACGTTCAACTCCAGCGCGCGGTTGCGCTCTTGAAGGAGCGCGCCTCCCCAGCGGCGATGCGCTAAGTTGTAGAATGTCAGCCCGATGATCGCGCTGACTTTGCTCGTCGCCCTATCTCAGCCCGCAACCGTTGAACTGTCCAGGGGCGCCCAGCTCCAGGGGCACGATACGCGCTACTGGTCGTGCGAAGACACAAGCCTCGCTCGGCAAACGCCGAACGGCTCCTTCGGCCAGGGGACGCTCTTGACTGCAAGCACCGAGCACCGCGTCCTCATCCGCTTTGGAGACCTTGAGCGCGCTCTCGGGCCCTCGCGCCGGGTTACATCCGCGAAGTTGGTGCTGACGGTCGTTGCCGTTGAGCGCCCGGGGCGGCTGACGCTGAAGCGCTTCAGCGCGCCGTGGTTCGAAGGCGCGGGCATGAGCGGAACCGAGGGCGACGGGATGAACACAACTTGGTCGCACCAACTGCACCACCCTGCAATGAAGTTGGGCTGGCGCAACGGCGGCGCGGAGTACGACTCCCAGCGAATCAGCGCGCAGGCGGAAATCTCTCAGGCGACGGAGCGCATCGAGATAACCGGCTTGGAAGAGGACGTGCAGCAGATGTACGAGAGGTGGTACGACAACCACGGCTGGGTCATCGAGTTCTCAGGCTCGGCGATGTTTGAGAGCGCGCAGGCCGTCTCGGGAAGGCCGATGCTCGTCGTTACCACCGAGCCGGCAGCCGCGCCAACCGGGCCCGACCTCAGCGTCACCTACATCCAACGCACCCCCGAGTATCTGCGTTACGACCCGACCGGTGACGCCTATGTGCGGATGAATGTGGACGGGCACGAGTCGGGCGTCATGATGCGCCCGGGCAACGCCGACACGCAGAAGTGGCCGAAGGAGGGCGATCAGGTTACATACACGGCGGTGGTGAAGAACGTGGGCGACGCCGCCTCCGACGGGTTCAACTTCGCCTGGTCGAAGGACTGGAGGCAGGCGGAGAAGGGCAGCGTCGCTCGCTCGATCGCGCCGGGCGAGACGGTCGAAGTCGTGTACCGAACGACGTACTCGTCCGTCAAGAGCGACCATCGCCTTCGGCCGATACACCTCGCTATCGAGCCGCTGGGGGCGGACGCGGTCGCCGCAAACAACGCGCTGGAGATTCAGGCGAACGCGCTCAACTTGGGCATCTGGGTGGACAGGACGTTCTATGAGACGTTCGCCAAAGAGGTCAACGGCTCCGGAAGCAGAGCATTCGAGGACTGGATTCAGTGGCAGTTCCGCCTGTGGAACGACGTCTTCATGCGCCACAGCCGCTTCGGCTTCGCGCCCGACGGCTGCCGGGAGTCGGTTCGCGTACAGCGCATCACAATCGTCCCCGATGGAACGCTCAAGGGCGGAGCGCACGTGCCTGACGACAAGCAAGACATGCGCTACGACGGCGAATGGGGCTTCGATTCCTCCTTCGGAGAGGCCGAGCGATACATGGACGCGGTGCGCACGAAGCTCGACCGCGCGCTGCTCCACGAGATGAGCCACCAAATTGGGCTGATTGACATGTACCAGATGAACGTTGACGCCTCCTTGCCCGACGGCAGCGGTGGCAAAGTGCGTCTGAAGGTTGACGGCACGGTGCTGACGCGCGGCATGATCGACCCACCCGCGCCGCTGATGGGCGGAGGCGACACCCGCAACGACAACGGCCTGCACCGAACCGCTCAGGTCTTCATCGAGGATGTGCCGGATGTGGGACTGAGGCACGCTCTCTTCCAGAGAACCGACTTGTATTCGGCGACATCCGTCTTTGGTCTCAACGCCAACGTCGGCTATCGGCGCGGCTTCTTCGGCGAGTACATGTACTCGATGCCGAGTGTCGTCATCGTTCGCGCGGCCGACAGGAACGGGACCGCCATCCCCTCAGGCACCCTGCGGTTCTATCAGATGAAAAACGGCGTCATACCGGACGAGCCGCCCGCCTTCGAGGTGGAGATTCATAACGGCACCGCGTTCCTGCCAAACCGACCGACGGGCCTTGACCAGCCGTTCACAACCGCTACCGGTCATACCCTGAAGCCGAATCCTTTCGGGCGACTTGACGTGGTCGGGACCAACGGAGTGTTTCTGGTCGAAGTCAACTACCAGGGACAGAGGGAGTGGGCCTGGCTCAAGGCGTGGCAACTCGTTGACGCCTTTGCGCGCGGGAATCGAGAGGTCGCGATCCTTGAAATGCGGTTCAACGTAACACACAAGCCGCTGAAAGAAGGTGACTGGGCGTTCAACAAGGTCGTGCTCGACTCCGCCGATAGCCGTCTGGAGAACCTCAGCCTGCTCGTTGACGGCGACGCGACGACGTTCTACGAGTCGGAGGCAGAGTGGATCGAGATTGACATCGGTCGAGACCGACCTCTCGGCGAGATTACGCTCGTCACAACGCGAGACGGCAGCGACTTCTGGTCGCAGTTCGACATCTTGGTGTACAGCACCGGGCAGAGACTGAACGAGGCGCGGGTTTACGCAAGGGAATTCGACTGGCGCAGGGCGGTTGCGTTCCATCGTGACGTCGACCCGGCTGACCCGTCGGTGGTGCGCGTTCGGTATCGTGCCATGCCGCAGACGGTGCGGTTCATCCGCCTGGTGAAGAAGGAGGGCGGCAAGGCACGCCTCGCCGGCATCGAGATACGCGAGTCGGAGCCGCCGGACTAACGTGCCCGCCCGGCTCGTTCTTCTCGCCCTCACGGTGGTCGCCATCTTCTGGGGCTTCTGGGGCTACGGGCTCTTCGACCTCGACGAAGGCATCTACGCCGCGGCGCTCAGCGAAATGCGGCTTCGCGGCGACTGGCTTGTGCCGACTTACGGCGGGGTGCCGTTCTTCGAGAAGCCGATTCTGCAGTACTGGGCGGCGCTCGGGGCTTTGAGCGTGGGCATCCCGGGCGAGGCGGCGCTGCGCTTGCCGTCCGTGCTCGCGTCGCTGGGCACGCTGCTGCTGGTGTACCGCTTCGCGCGAGCACGATGGGGCGAGACGGCTGCCCTCTCCTCGGCGGGCGCCCTTGCGCTCTCGCCGCTGTTCGCCGGAGTCGGGCGGATGTTCATGCCGGACGCCCTGCTCGTCTTCTTCCTCACGTCTGCTCTGCTCGCGTTCTGGGCGTCGGTGGAGGGACGTGCTCGAAGCCGATGGCTTGCGCTTGCGTGCCTGGGTGCGGCGGTGCTGGCGAAAGGCCCGATGCCGGTGGCGGTGTTCCTGCTGGTGCTTGCGTTCGTGTGGCTGCTGCGCCCAGAGGCTCGCGCCCGGATGCGCGGGGGCTGGGCGGTCGGCGGCGCGCTGTTCTTGCTCGTGGTTGCTGCATGGTATGTGCCGGTTGCGATGCGTGAGGGCGGCGCGTTCTTCCAAGAGTTTGTGATTCGGCAGAACCTCGGCCGGCTGGCGGGCGAGGACACCGCGCACCTCGGCCCGGCGTACTTCTACCTTCCGATCCTGCTCGTGGGCTTCGCACCGTTCAGCCTCGCGCTTCCGCTCGTGTGGAAGGATCGCGAGGGCGATCCCCTCGACGGCTTTTTGTGGGCGTGGGCGCTGGTCGTGTTCGTCCTGTTCAGCGTCGCCGGCTCGAAACTTCCTCACTACATCCTGCCGATGTTCCCCCCGCTTGCTCTCTTGCTCGGACGGTGGCAGGCGCGAGTCGGCGCACGGCTCCCGTATCTCGCTACCGGATGGTTCTTGCTGCTGGGCATCGGGTTGCTCGTCGCCTCCGGTGGCTTGGGTGAGTACCAGCGTCTCGGTTTCGGTCTGGCGGTCGCCTGCTTGCTCGGCACGGCGATCGGCCTTGTTGCCTACGCGCGCGGGGCCGGCTTCTCCGTGCAAGCCTGGCTCGCCGCCGCGCCCTTCGTGCTGTTTGCGTTGCATGGGGGTGTGCCCGCGTACTGGGAGGCGACCCACGCTCCCGTCCGGACGCTCGCTGTGGAAGCACGGCGGCATGGCGGGACGGTGCGATCCTATCGCATGGGCGGAATGGGTGAGCCGGGCGTTGTGTCTCATCCAAGCTTCCAGTGGTACCTGGGTAGGAATGTCCCTGGAGTAGACTGGCCGGACGAGGCGCTCGCCCGCGACGGCTTGCTGCTCACGCGACGAGGTCGTCTGCGCGTCGCTGGATTTGAAGGCGGAGGAGTCTCCGCGAGCCTGCTGTCCGCCGCCGGCGACTTGGTGTTGTTCGAAGTTACGCGCCGTGAATAGTAGACGGATGTTGCCGTTTTCAGCCCCGAAACACTAAACCTTCGTGCACCAATGGGGATGTTCTGGGTTGTTTTTCCCATGTTTCGCCCAAAGTCCTGGCAAACTATGGTCGTCCAGCAGTGAGGAGTGGCGGTTGTTCCCAAGGAAGGGTGCCCCGCCGCGGAGAGGGCAACGCTCTCACCCACATTGGTTGAAGACCGGGCGGAATGGATGCCGCTTCCGGTCTTCACGTTCCGAGCACACGGCGAAATGACTGAACAGCAGTCGGGCATGGAAGAGCAGTTCATCTACGCTCCGCTCGTAGGGAAGGAGGAGGCGGTCGTTGACGACAAGGGCCGCTTGCGCCTGAGCGTGAAGAAGGTGGACCGGCTCGGCCAGCCCTTCGTCGCTCACGCCGATGCGATGGGATGCCTCGTGCTGTACCCCCTTCCGACATGGCGCGCCCGATTGAAGGCGGTTCTCTCACGCCCCGCTGGAGATTGGCAGAGGGACTTCGCCCTGCACGACCTGTGCGCAATGGCGGAAGACGACATCAAGTGCGACCAGCAGGGGCGGTTCGTCATCCCGCAGCGGTTTCGCGAGAGCCTAAACCTGACAGGCGAGGTTGTCGTGGTCGGTTGCGGTGACTGCGTCCAGGTTTGGAAGAAGTCAACCTATGAGGACTTGGCGGGCAAGCGATTGGCTGCGCTCAAGCGGAAGGACGCATTCGTATCCGGTGGGGAGGACGCCAGTCGTGAATGAGCCGCGAACACCAGCCCGTCATGCTTGCGGAGGTGCTCGAACTGTTGGCACCACGGCCGGGCGCGGTGATCGTAGATGGAACCGTCGGGCATGGAGGGCATGCGAAGGCTCTTCTGGAGGCGGCAGGAGGGACGGGGGCGTTGATAGCGTTTGACTGGGATGCGACGATGCTGGATCGCGCCATGGAGCGCCTCGCCGACACGCCGGGCGCGAAGCAGTTCGTACGCGCCGACTTTCGCGCCGTTCCTGATTGGGTTGAGGAACACCTGCCGGGCGGCGTAGACGCCGTGCTGCTCGATCTGGGCGTAAACCTCGAGCACTTCGAGGACGCGACGCGCGGCTTCTCGTTCTTGGAGGAAGCGCCGCTGGACATGCGGATGGATCGCGCCTCGGGTGAAACCGCCGCCGCGTGGCTCAACCGTGCGAGTGTCGACGAGATTCGTCACGCGCTACGCGAATTCGGTGGCGAGCGGCACGCGGCCGCCGTTGCCAAGCGAATCATCGAGCGACGCGCTCAGGGGCGAATGAAGACAACGTCCGACTTAGTTGAGGCGGTGCTCGACGCCATACCGCCGCGTCTGCGCGAGAAGCGAATTCACCCGGCAACGCGCACGTTCCAAGCCGTGCGAATCGTGGTCAACCGCGAGCTTGACGGCTTGGAAGATGTCTGCGCGGCGATAGCAAAAGCATTGAAGCCCGGGGGCCGCATGGCGGTCCTCGCCTACCATTCCGGCGAAGACGGGGCGGTGAAGCGGGCGTTCCGATCGCTGGACCGAGAGCAGTTCACTGTTCTCACTCGAAAGCCGCTGCGGCCCTCGCCCGCCGAGGTCGCCGCCAATCCAAGTGCGCGGAGCGCAAGGCTCCGCGCCATACAACGCAATTCTAAGGAGATATCATCATGAGCGCTCTTTCCCATCCAGAACATTCACGAACAATTGCCGTGCGCCGTCGCGTGGCGACGCACAGCGGCCTGGCGACCACCGTTACGACCTTCCTAACGACCTTTGCCGCCGCAGCGCTGCTGCTCCACGTGGCGGTCGGAGTGATGGGTCACGCCATCGTGGAACGATCACGCCAGAGCGCGCTTGCGCTGGAGGACACGACCAAGCGGGTGCGCGCCACGACTCTCGCGCTGCAGCGGAACAGCGAGCGAGCGACCAACCCGTCCTCAATCGCGGCGTGGGCGCGACTGCACGGCTTCCAGTCCTCGTTCCTCGCGTCGAGGCAGGATGCGACGGTCGAATAGCGGCGGCGCGAGGGTCCGGGTGCTCCCGGCGCTGGTGCTGTGCCTCGGATTCGGAGCGGTTGGGGCGCAACATATGCGGCTCGCCACGTGGCAGCGTGGGGAACACCTCGATGTCGCAGCCGGATACGACCGTCTGACTCATCGCGTAACAATCGAGGCGCGCCGGGGAGACATCCTCGATCGAGGTGAGCGCGTGCTGGCTCGCTCCGAGTCCGGCTGGTGGATGACGCTCACGCCTTCTCTGCTGACCGAAAGCCCGGCGTTTTGGGTCGAGGTTTCCGAGGTAACGGGCATGCCGGCGGAGCAGGGGATCGCGCTGGCTCGGAGAGGAGGCTCCGGCGTCGAGTGGCAGGAACCGTTGGACGACAATCAGAGGGAGCGACTTATCGAAGTCGCGAGGCGATATCGCGTAGACGGCGTCGGCTTCCGACCGGCGGGGGTTCGCACCTATCCAGCAGGGTCGGCGCTTGCGCCGCTCCTGGGCTTCCTAGACGGCGGCAAACCCGCGAGCGGAGTCGAACTTGGGTTCGAGCAGTTTCTGCGAGGTCGCGACGGCGTCGAGGTCGGTTTCGTGGATCGGCGAGGGCGCACCCTGCCGTGGCTCGAGGACCGCGCCCAATCCTCGCCCGTGGAGGACGGCGATAGCGTCGTGCTGACGATTGACCGCGACCTTCAGACATTCGCAAGCGAGCGCCTCGCTGAGGCCTGCGAATTCCACGGCGCGTGGCAAGGCGCCGTCATCGTGATGGAAACGCGCACGGGCAACGTTCGGGCGATGGCGACCTGGCCGACCTTCGACCCGACGGACCCGGTTCCCGCGCGGCAGCGCGCGTTGCGCGGCGAGACCGCCTCGCCTGAAATCAATCCCGCGGTTGCCGTCGTCCTCGAACCGGGCTCGACGTTCAAGGTGTTCACGATTGCGCTGGGCATGGAGACGGGGGCGCTCACAGAGCAAAGCGTCGTCTCGTGCAGTGGCTCGATACCGGTCGCCAACCACACGATTCACTGCGCCCTTCACGGCTCGGCAGGTCACGGACAAGTCACGCCGGAGCGCTGCATCGAAGTGAGTTGCAACGTCGCCGCCGCGACTTGGGGCATGAAGATTGGCTACAAATCCTGGTACGGCTTCATCGAGAGGCTCGGCATCCTCGAGCAGCCGAACGTCTCGCTCCCTGGCGAATTGAAGGGGCAGTTCAACCGACAGGAATACAACAAGCAACTGCAAGTCGCGACTGTCGCCTTTGGGCAGTCTCTCAACGTCACGCCGCTGATGCTGGCGAGCGCATTCACGGTTTTTGGGAACGACGGGGTCATGGTGCGCCCACGGTTGGTTGAGCGCATCGGCGATGCAGAGCAGCCGTTCCCGCCTGCGACTCGCGTCTTTCGCGTTGATACGGCGCAAGCTGTCCTCGGGATGATGAAGCGCGTCGTCGAAGGTGAGCACGGCACAGGGCGGGCGCTGAAGATCGAGGGCGTGGAGATGGCAGGCAAGTCCGGGACGGCGCAAAAGCGCGACCCGGAAACCGGCCAGATGAGTCGGTCGCTGTACGTCAGTTCGTTCGTCGGGTATGTTCCGGGCAACTCGCCCGATTACACGGTTCTCGTCATGATAGATTCGCCCACAAAGAACGGGTATTACGGCGCGGCGGTGGCCGGCCCCGTGTTCCGTGCGGTGGCAGAGTATCTGCTCAGAAGCACAAGCAGCAGAGAACAAGGGGGAGAAAGGAGCGGTGCGGTTCAAGGAACTGGCAGCCGTCCTGGTGCCTGACCTCATCGCCGCCGCAGGCGACGCTGAGGTAACCGGAGTCAGCATTGACTCGCGAACGCTGAACGCGGGCGACATATTCCTTTGCATGCCGGGCACAAAGGTAGACAGCCACAACTTCGTTGACGAGGCGCTGTCGAAGGGGGCGACCGCCGTCGTAGTTACCCGGCGCGACGTATACGACGCCTTGCAAGAGCGAGACATCCCCGTCGCCGTAGTCCGTGATGCCGTCGCCGCGTGCTGGAAACTGGCAAGACAGTGCTACGGCAACCCCTCAGCCGGGATGAGCGTGGTCGGGATAACCGGGACGAACGGGAAGACGACGACGGCGTGGCTGCTGCTGCAGTTGCTCAACGCAGTCGGGCGCAAGGCGGGCTACGTCGGGACGCTCGGCGCGCGGACCTCCGACGAGCAGTTTGAAACGGACCTCACGACGCCGTTCCCGCCTCAGGTGCAGTCGCTTCTTCGACGCTTTGCGGACAAGGGTGTTGATTCCGTCGCGATGGAGGTGTCGTCTCACGCGTTGCAGCAGCGCCGCGTGGATGGAGTCGAGTTCAAAGTCGCGGTGTTCACCAACCTGACACAAGACCACCTCGACTACCATCGCTCGCTTGACGACTACTTTCAATCGAAGCAGCGGCTGTTCGTTGACATGCCTCAGCCCGAGCCGCCGCTGGCCGTCCTGAACGCGGACGATCCGTTCGGACGGCGTTTGATTTCCGAGGCAAAGGACGCAATCTCCTTCGGTGCAGACGAGAAGGCCGGGCTTCGGCTCATTGGTGGAAGCGCTACCGTCGGTCGCTGCGCGTTTACCGTCGAGCACGAAGGGAAGCGCTACGCCGCGGAGGCCCCGCTTGGCGCGTCTTTCAACATCGCAAACTGCCTTGCCGCCATCGGTGCGGCGCTGGCGCTAGGCATTCCAGTTGAGGATTCCGTTGCGGCTCTCCGCGACGTAAAGCCCGCGCCGGGGCGCTTCGAGAGCGTGCCCACCGACGACGATTACCAAGTGCTCGTTGACTACGCCCACACGCCGGACGCCCTGGTCAAGTTGCTCACCGCCGTCAGGGAGTTGGAACCCAAGCGCATCATCACCGTTTTCGGCTGTGGAGGCGACCGCGACCGAACGAAGCGACCGCTCATGGGCACCGCCGCAGCCACGCACTCGGACATCGTGTACGTCACCAGCGACAACCCGCGAACCGAGAACCCGGACGCCATCCTGAAGGACATCCTCCCGGGCGTCCGCCCAGGGACAGCCGTGCGCGTCCAGGTAGACCGGCGGCAGGCGATTTACGACGCGATCGCCGAGGCTCGGGCCGGAGACGTCGTCGTCATCGCAGGCAAGGGGCACGAGGATTACCAGATTCTCGGCACGACCAAGGTTCACTTTGACGACAGGGAGGTCGCGGCTGAGGCGATTCGAGCGAGGGCAAAGGTATGACGCTCCCTCCCGAGAGGCTCGCGTCCATCCTGGGTGTTCCCGCCCCCCCGAACGCCGAAAAGGTTTCGGGGCTTGCGGTAGATAGCCGCGAGGTCAAGCCGGGCGACCTCTTCTGCGCGGTGCGCGGCGCGAACGTTGACGGGCACGATTATGCCGAGGCAGCCATGAGTGCGGGCGCCGCGGGTTGCCTGGTAACGCGCGATGTCGGCGTGCAGCCCGCGTACATCGTTCCCGACGTCGCCGAGGCGATGGCGAGCATCGCATCGGCGATCCGAGATGACTTCAAGGGAACTGTGATTGGAATTACCGGCAGCGCGGGGAAGACCTCGACCAAAGAGTATCTGTCCGCCGCTCTCGCCCCGTTCGGAAAGGTGTTGAAGTCGGAAGGAAACCAAAACACCGAGTTTGGCCTGCCGATGACGTGGATGCGGCTCGACGACGAGCACCGATTTGTCGTTCTCGAGATGGCGATGCGCGGCCTGGGGCAAATCCGCCATCTCTGCTCTTTCTCTCGCCCACACCACGGAATCATCACCTCAATCGGAACTGCGCACATCGGCGAGCTTGGCGGATCGCCGGAGAACATCCTGCGCGCGAAGCTGGAACTCTTCGAGAGCCTCCCCGAGGACGGCGTCCGCGCCTATCCCGCCGAGGGCGCCTTTGCCGAGCGGCTTGCGGAGGCCGCCGGCGCGAGTGGCGTCTCGTTTGGTGAAGGCGAAGAAGCGTACGCCCGCTTCCTCATCGGCACGATGCGTCCGCCGGAGAACCGAACCGAGGTGCTGTTCCTCGTCGGCGGGCAGGAGTTCGCCGCGTCGCTCCCCGGGCTTGGACGCGGCATGATGCGGAACGCGTGCGCTGCCCTCGCTCTCGTCTCGCGCCTCGGGGTGAGCGTGGAGGAAGCTGTCCGTGGCATGGAGAGGGCGACGCTGCCCCCGGACCGGCTGACCTACGTGAGTCACCAGACGTATGGCGTTCTGGTTGATGTGTATAACTCCAGCCCGGAATCCTGCATGGAAAGCCTGCGCACCTTGGCGGAGGTTCCTGCCGACCGGCGCATCGCCGTTCTGGGCGAGATGAAAGAGCTGGGCGAGGAATCGGAGGCGGCCCACCGTAGGGTGGGCGCGGCTGTTGCGGAGTTGCCGATCGCTTGGCTCGCCGTGGTGGGACGGGAAGCGCATTGGATTCGCGAGGAGGCGCTGGCACGTGGCTTCGAAGGACGCGTGGACGCCTTCACGCATGCCGAGGACGCCGCCAGGGTGTTCCGCTCGATGGGCCCAGGAGATGTCGCGCTGATCAAAGGTTCCCGCGCCGTTCACATGGAGCGCGCGCTGGAGGAGGCGGGCGTAGCCTATGCCGTCTGACCTCGCGCTTCCGTTTTGGATCTCGTTTGGGGCGGCGGCCGCTGCGTCGTATCCGATCCTCGTGTTGCTCCGACGCTTACGCGCAGAGAGCATCATCAGCCGCTTCGCCCCAGAGGCGCACCAGAGCAAGCAGGGGACGCCGAGCATGGGAGGGATCATCACCCTGTTGGGGTGCTCGGTTGCGTTCATCGCGATGTTGGCACGCGGCAAGGGCGACGGCATCGGCGCAGCCGTATGGCTCCTGTTCGCGTTCGCGTTTGTCGGCTTGCTTGATGACTTCGTCGTTCCTCGCCTGACCGGCAAGCGGGGAATCGGCTGGATGCCGAAGCTCGCGTTACAGTTGATTGCGGTTTCACCCCTCTTCTTTTCGATGCCGCTTGCCGACGCGGCGGGCGTTGCGTTTTGGGTGCTCTTCTTTGCGAATGCAGTCAACTTCGCCGATGGGCTGGACGCCTTGGCGGCGTCGCTGCTGCTTCTCACGCTTCCGGTGCTTGCTCTTCTGCTCGGC
>JBFMFD010000035.1:0-19381 GCA_040752255.1 Armatimonadota bacterium | reverse complement strand
AGCACGCAGCCGCTTCAAGGTGTCCGTTCTGACCAGCAACGGGAAGTCGGTGTACTCTTTGACGAACTGCTCGTCGTACATCCCCTCGTCAATCAGGATCTTGCTGATACCGAGGAACAGCGCCGTGTCCGTAACCCCGGGTCGCACGGGTATCCAATAGTCCGCCTTCGTCGCGGGCGGCCCGTATTCGGGTGTGATAACCACGATCTTGCCGCCTCGCTCCATCAGCTCGATGAAGAAGTGCGACTCCGCGAGCTTGTTCTCGACGAGGTTCTTGCCCACCTGGATGTGCAACTTGCTCAGGCGAAGGTCGTTGAGGTCAGGCTCAGAGGACTGCAGCCCGTGAACGAACGGCATGCCGGGCGCTTGGTCTCCGTGCCAGGTGTAGTTCGACCACTTGCGCCCTCCGAGGGCTTCCTCGGGCGGCACTCCGCGGACGTGTGCATCGAGGAGGCCGAGCATGTTGGCGAAGCGATACAGTCCGTACTTGCCGATCACGCCGAGCAAGCCCATGCCACCTCGACACTTGACCGTTCGAGTACCCGCACCGTGCATCGCGTCCAGCATCTCCGGTGGATAACCATGAGACTCCAAGATGCGCCGTCCCTCGTCGCCGCTGTAGGTTCGTGCGATGGCAATGAGGCCGTCTGCAATGAGGGTGAACGCCTCCTCCCAGGTGACGCGGGTAAGCGTGTCTGTGCCTCGTGAATCAAACCGGTACTTGGTACGAAGTTCCGGCGTTAGCGTCGGATAGCCGTCTTCCGCCCACTCCCTCCAACCCCTGCGCACCATCGGATACTTCAGCCGGTACGGCCCGTAGAGTCGGCGGTGGATCGTGTATCCCTTCGAGCATCCTCGTGGGTGCCATGCCGCCGTCGCGGTGTTGCCGAAAAGGTCTGCGTAGCGCTCCACATCGTATGCAGGCTCAGTCCGGAGAATCACGCCGTTCCGTTTCACCGCGATCATGCGGCAGGCGTGGGTGCAGTTCGGCGAGCAGACAAAACTGAACGCGGAGTCGTAGCGATACTGCTCGCGGTACACGTCCTCCCAGCCTCGGTCGGGGTAGTGGGCGAGCGGATTCTCGATGGCGCGCGCAGCGCGGAGGTGATTGAACAAAAGGCGTGAGGCGACGCCGGTCCCCGCCGCGGCTGCGGCGAGGGTCAGGAACTCTCTTCGGCTAACTTCGGACAAAAGGGCGTCTCCTTGGCGGATGCCCCAGTATTGGGCATTCGCGCCACGCTCCGCTATGACCTGGGTCATATCAGTGGAAGGTCGTGCCCGTCGTTAGGGGCGGCGCTGCGCCTCGGTAGCGCGTCGGCACGGCGGCGCGTAGTAACATAAGAGGGCGCGGGGGCGCCCGTCGCAGGTTATGAGAAGGGAAGAAACGCTGAGAAAGGCCGAGCAACTGCTGGAAAAGGGGCGAACGGACGAGGCGCTGGGCACACTTCGTCGCTATTTGAAGCGATACGGCAACGACATCCAGGCGAACGCGCTCATCGGCCGGGCGTATCGCGCCGTCGGAGCGCTTTCGCTCGCCGACGAGCACCTCGCCACAAGCCTTGCAGCCGACGACTCGCAGTACGATGTTGCGATGGACCTTATCGAGGTACGCATACAGCTGAAGCGGTATGAGCAGGCGCTCCCGGTCGCCGAGCGACTCTATCGCTATCATCCGAACGACGAGGTGCTACGCGTTCGATTGGAGTCCATCCGCGAGAACGTGGAGCGGCCAGCCGTCGGCTGGGAGCGCGATGAGAACAAGCCCGAGGTTGACATCGAGTTCACCGGCGATTGAGCGTAAAAACCCCTTAGAAATCAGAGTTGCACCCGGGGGGGGGGTGGGTAAAATGGTGGCCATGAAGGCGGCAAGGCACCAAACGGGGCCGCACTTCGGCGAGAAGGATGTCCTCGCGTATGTCGGTCTGGCGGTCGGCGTGGCTGCGCTGGCAATCGTGCTTGTGCAGCTGTACCGGCCAGACATTGCTGCGTCGGCGTGGTCGGGTGCCGCGCAGCCAGCGGATCAAGCATCAAGTGTCCACGAAGGGATTCAACTGAACGTGCAGGACGTTGATAGCTTCGCACGTCCAATCAAAGCTCAAACGGAACTGCTGCTGGTGCCAGTGGTGTGCGGGCCGTGCCTTGACGCGGAGGCGATCAGGAAGTCTTTGCCGGATGTGGGGGTTCCGATCGTCATTGTCACTCGCGCCCGCCTTGCAGATGTTCCGCACACATTGGTAGCGGACTCTCGCCTGCGCGTTGTAGCGGGGAGAGAGTCCTCGGTGATGCTTCCTGCCGAGTTGGGAACTCCGTCCGTCGCGCTGTGGCTGCAAAAGGACGGTACCATCTCTGGCATGGCGCGGGCGGGAGAGACGTTGGCTCAATTCGCAAGGAGAATGCAGAGATGAGACGAAACTTTGCATTGACACTCGTTGAGGCGCTTGTCGTGCTGGTGATCATCGCGATCGTCGCGGCTCTGTTGATTCCGGTGTTCATGCGCGTGAAGGATGGGTCCAAAGTCACGGCCTCCAGTTCGAACTTGCACCAGATGTGGCTTGCGCTCGAAATGTATCGGAACGCTTGGGACGGTGTCGATGTCTTTACTGGGCCGGAGTCCTACTACCGCATCGGCTTGCCGGAGCGGGCCTCCGTATACCCCGGCTCGCCCGAACCGGACCCTTTCGCTGCTTACGGAGTAACCCCTAGGCTTTGGCAGTCGCCGTGTGGTGCGGACCAAACTGTGTTCGACACCGGTCCCACGTTCGTACGGGGCTGGTACACCTTCGCGCCGCTGTTTTTCAGCCCCTATGCTATGAGTTCGGTGGGCAACGCATCCGCGTACGGCGAATACATCAGAACGTATCGCCAAAACATGGTCATGTTCCTGGATCCGTACTGCAACCCTGCCGGCACGTCCATGATGAGTATTCGGTCGAAAAAGCGAGGGTTGTCCGTGCTCCTCTCGGGCCAGCTTCTGAATCGGCGGAAGGAGGGGAATGCTTTCTTTCTCCAATGGTGGTCCGACCCTGCGGATTGACGACGGTGTCGGACTAGCTTGCAAACTAACGAGGTGAAACAAGATGATGAATCTGAAAAACTGGAACTCGCGAGTGTCAAAGGGTCTCGCCGCGGTCTTCATCCGCATGGCTGGCCTTCCTGCTCTGACGGGGGTGGCGATCGCCCTGTTGGTGACCGCGCTTCCTAGCCCTTCCATCAGTCAGATCCCGAGGCCATGCCACGGGGTGCCCGAACCGGGCGACGATCCGATCTGCGTTGAGAGTGGCGAGTGCAATGGGAGCCAGGACTCGCCCTGCGGCGGGGATCATTACGGCGTGAAGTTTCGATACTGCTGTGAAGAAACGACCCCGCTTACATGTGATCAGGTCGTCGGCCGATGGAAGTGCTGTGCGATCGGCTGGGTGAAGGAGTGCCTCCTGTACCCAAGTGCGGGATCCACGTGCGGCACCAACGGACAGTGCTACGGAAACTAAGGTGGTCCGTAAGTTGAAACGCCGCGTTTTGCGAGCCTGCCTAGGAGTTGTTGGAGTCGTTGCTATCCTGTTCGTAGCGGTCATATTGTTCCGTGGTCGCGAGACACTGGACGAGGCGCAAGCCCGGGTAATCGAGGCGTTGCGCCAGGAGGACGCAGCGACGTTGCTCCGGTACGCGCCGAGGGAGGAGGTGGAGTTACTGGACCTGAACCAAGAAAAGGTTAGAGGGCTGCTGCGAGCAGCGTGGTCGACTCGTGCGGGGGATGCGCAGCCGGTTGGGCGCCCCAAGATTACGCGCTACCCTGCAACCGAGGCTCTCGCTTCCGCTCAGACCTGGAGGAGGGGCGACGGCTCGGAGTTCGTCGTCGGGATCCTCCTTGCTGAAACAGATGAGGGCATCACCCTGTCTGCATTGACGGACACGATTCTCCTCAACTCTTTATTGTCCGTATGGGACACCAGGAAAGGGCAGTTGACCGGTTCCGCCAAGGTCTCTTTGATTGCTGAGGAGCTACACGATAGTATGGGCTCACTCGCGTCCTCCGGACTTGACGCAGTCGTGAGAGCCCGTGGCTCCGAGATGAGTTTGGAGCGCGTAACTTGGGAGGAGTATCTCGGAAAACTACGCGACCTCGCGGATGAGGCCGCACGCCGGGAGAGCGCAGCCCGAGGTCCAGGCTGAGGTAAGCCAGGCAGGTTACCCATCTGCACCCGCTAGGGGACGGCAACTGCGCTGGACGGAGTTTCTGCGCGTTACGGGGTAACCTAGGAGTCATGTTCGCCCTGCTTGCCGTCGGAACGCTTTTCGGCTACTCGTTCGGCGCGACGCCGGTGTCGTATCGCGTCGAGGTCGGATTCGACGGCTACATGCCCATCCTCGGGGGCATCGAGCAACCCTTGAAGGTAGACATGACGCTCCGCGTGGAGGAGCGGGACGCGAGCGAGCCGGACAGAAAGCGGGCGATCAGCGAGATCACCCAGTTCCGCCTTTCCGTCTACGACAGCGAGACAAAGTCGTTCTCGCCGTTCCCCATCGGCCTCGATGCCGTCCGAGAGTACTTTCCGACCACCACGACAACGTTCACCCCAAGGGGCAGGATCGTCGCCACGGATGCCGTAAACCGCAACGTGCCGTTCCAACTGCCGGGCTTGCACCCGCAGCACCTCGCCGACATGACGTTCCTGCTCCTCGAGTTCCCTGACGCCCCCATCGAGAAGGGGGCGACCTGGGCGTACCGACGGAAGTTCGGCGACAGCGAGGTCGTCTATGCGATCACCTACGCCGGGGCTGACGACTCCGGCGAGGTGTTCAACCTGGCACTCAAGCAAGAATACGAGGGGTTTGAGGACGAAAACCGCAACCCCGTGGGCAAGGAGCGTGCCAAGGCGATCATCAAGACCAAGGTTAGCGGCGCCGGCAAGGTCTGGTTTTCCGCCCCCACCGGGAGGATTATCCGGGCGACTGTAAACGCGGAGGGCGTCTCAGACGTACTATCTATGGACGGTGTGCAGCAATCCAAGCGCACCCTCAAGACCACCTTCCTGATGGAAGGCTAAGGAGGAACCTGTTAAAGAGATGAAAACGATGCGAATTGCTATGGTGGGCGTGGGGCTGGCTGCCGCCCTCGCGCTCATCGCCGCGCAAGACACCATTCTGTTGCGGAGGGAGTTGGTCAAGGGCGCCAAGGACTCCTACACGCTCACGATGAAATCGAGCATGGTCATGGACACGGGCGGCGCGGGCATGGGCACGATGCCGTTGGACTTCACCTTCGCTTCGAAGATGGAAGTTGCGCTCGACCGGGTGTCCACTGACGGAAAGGACGCAAGCGTCACGATCAAGATGACCGAGTTCAAGTACGACCTCGGACAGATGGGTCAGATGATGGGCGGTCAGCAACCCGAGATGCCGCAAGAGATGACCATGAGTGGCAAGTTGGACGTGCGGAACCGGCTGTCCGGCGTTCGCATTCCGAATGCGCCCGGCCCTGCGGGCATGCTGAGCCAGCAGATGCAGAACTTCCCGCTCTTCATCGCCTTCCCGAACGACCCGGTCAAGATCGGCGACTCTTGGGAGGTCCGCCTGCCCGCGACGCCGATGACGGGAAACAAGATCACTCGCCTGAAGGCTACGCTCCTCGGTGAGAAGAGCGCCGGGGAAGGAACCGCCTGGGCAATCAAACTTACCGGCACGATGAACATCAACGCCGACATGATGGAGATGATGCGGCAGATGGGAGGCGAGGCCGGAGGCATGCCCCAAATGGCGATGTTCATGACGGGGACGATGAACGTCGATGGAGAAGCGCTGGTGGAGAAGAACACCGGCCGCACCATCAAATTCGAGACCACGTACAAGTCGGACCTGACGATTGATATGCCCGACATGGGCATGCAGATGAAGCAGGCCGGCAACACGCTCGTCAGCGTCGTATTGGCAAACTGACACCCGCGCTGCTTCTCGCCTCGGTCGCAACGACCGCCCTGAGCACGGCTCAGGGCGGTCAGGTCATCCGCTATAAGCCTCACGCGTCGCTTGACGTGTTCACCGTAACGGGGGCGGTGACTCGGCAGTACGCGGGCGGGGTGGACGCGCCGCCCCTGCGAGCCGCCCAACTGAACGGGACGCTCTTGCTTCGCACCGAGCCGAGCGGCGATCAATGGATGGTTGCGGGCGTCTGCCAGGAACTCTCCGGTAACGACGGCGCGCAACCGCTTGACGATGCCGTGCTTCGCCGGGCACGCCTCGGCAAGTGGTTTGCAACCGTCGGCGGTGGCTGCCGCTACACTTGGAACGGCGAGCCGGCAGTCCCATCGGCGCTCAACGCGCTGCTCTGGCCGATTCCCTGGCGGCCGCTCGACGCCCCGAACGGCGTTAAGATTGGAGACGCCATCGAGCAGCGCTTCGACTTGCCGTTGCAGGCGTTCCTTGAAGACGACCCGATCGGCGACCAGCCGATCACCATCCGCTACCTGTTCCGAGGCGAGAGTTACCTCTCGAAGGAGGCAACTTGGCTGTTCGACATCCAGGCGGATGAAGAGATTCGGCGCGGGGTGCAGCACCCCGAGCGAGAGGGCCTGACCCTGGTCGGCACCGTCAAGGCGTCAGGCTCAGTCCGCATCCGCAGGGCGGATGGGCGGCTGGACTACGCCCGCTTTACCCTCGATGTGCGCCTGACCCTGGAGGGCGAGGGGCTTCCGTTCGGGGTGTTCTCCTCAGCCACAGCGGTCGCCACAGCCGAGTACCAACGGAAAGCGCCGGACGGGGGATAATCCGCTCCCGTGGACGAAGTTGCGCGGCGCGCCGAGGAGTTGCGGAGGCTCATCGAGGAGCACAACTACCGCTACTACGTTCTCTCCCAACCGACAATCCCCGACGCCGAGTACGACCGCCTCTTTCGAGAGTTGCAGCAAATCGAGGAGCAGCGGCCCGACCTTCGAACGCCGGACAGCCCAACCCAGCGCGTCGGCGCCGCGCCGAGCACCGAGTTCCCACCGCACCGACACATAGTGCGGATGCTCTCGCTTGAGAACGCGTTCAGCGCCGAAGAGCTTCGCGAGTGGCACGCTCGGCTCCAGCGGTTTCTCAACCTTCCCGATGGAACCGACCTTGAGTTCACCGGCGAGTTGAAGTTTGATGGCACTTCCTTGTCGCTGACCTACGTTGACGGTGTGCTCGCTGTCGGGGCGACGCGCGGCGACGGGGAAACCGGCGAAGAGATTACGCCCAACGTGAGAACCATTCGCTCCGTACCCCTTCGTCTCCGTGAACCGATGAAGGGGACGCTCGAAGTGCGCGGTGAGGCGATTGTCGGCAAGAGGGAGTTCCAGCGCATCAACGAAGAGCAAGCGCGACTTGGGCTGAAGGAGTACGCCAACCCGCGGAACCTCGCGTCGGGGTCGTTGCGCCAACTGGACAGCCGCATAACCGCATCGCGGAACCTCTCTTTCTGGGCATGGGGCGTTGGCGCGTCCGAGCCGCTCAGCGGTGTTGCGACGCATAGCGAGTTGCTCAACCGCCTTGAACAGCTGGGCTTCCAGACCAGCCCGGAGCGCAAGCTGCTCCGCGGTGTGGGGGAGTGCCTTGCGTTCATCGAGGGCGTGGAGCATCGGCGGCCGTCGCTCGACTTCGAGATTGACGGCGTCGTCCTGAAGGTCAACTCCTTCGAGTTGCAGCGCGCGCTCGGGTTCACGGCGCGCGGACCAAGATGGGCGGTCGCCTACAAGTTGGCGGCGCAACAGGAGGCGACCCTGCTTGAGGAGATCCTTTGGAACGTCGGCCGCACCGGCGTCGTCACGCCGGTGGCGGTGCTTTCGCCGGTGCACGTCGGCGGGGTAACGGTTACGCGCGCGACGCTGCACAACTACGAAGACCTCATGCGAAAGGATGTTCGCGTTGGAGATCAGGTTTGGGTCCAGCGAGCGGGAGACGTCATCCCGGAAGTGCTTGGCCCGGTGCCCGACGAGCGTCACTCGAAGCGCCCTGTCCCCGTTGAGCCGACGAACTGCCCCGTCTGTGATGCCGCCTTGGTGCGACGCGATGGGGAAGTAGCGCTGAGGTGTCCGAACCGCAAGTGCCCGGCTCAAGTCGGAGCGCGAATCCTCCACTACGCCTCGCGCAATGCGATGGACATTGAGGGCCTCGGCGAGAAGCAGGTGCTGCGCTTCCTCGACGAGGGGCTGATCAACGACGTGAGCGACATCTACCGTCTGAAAGACAAGCGCGAACAGCTGATCCAGATGGAGCGCATGGGCGAGCAGAGCGTCGCGAAGTTGCTCGACGCCATCGAGCGGTCGAAGGAGCGACCTCTGGCGCGCTTCCTGTTCGCCCTCGGCATCCGCCACGTTGGCCAGACCGCCGCGTTCAACCTGGCGAAGGAGTTCGGAACGCTGGAGGCGTTTCGCGAAGCGACGTTCGAACGACTTACCGCAATCCACGACATCGGCCCGAACACCGCCGGCGAGATCGTTGAGTACCTGCAAGAGGAGGAGAACCGGCGCTTGCTCGACGAGTTGGTCGCCCTCGGCGTCAGGCCTACGCCCGTCGAAGGCACGGCGCAAGAGGGCCCGTTCGCCGGCAAGACCATCGTCTTCACCGGCAGATTAGAGAAGATGACGCGTGAAGAGGCGGAGGAGACGGTGCGAAGCCTCGGGGCGACCGCCGCCAGCAGCGTCAGCGCCCGCACCGACCTTGTCGTCGCAGGCCCCGGCGCAGGCTCCAAACTCAAGAAGGCGGAGGAGCTGGGCGTGAGGGTCATCTCCGAGGACGACTTCCTCGAGATGCTCAACGACCATGCGTAGGATAACTCTGCCGCTTGAAGAGTTGGACTTCGAGCTGTGCGTTACGAGCGGACAGGTCTTTCGCTTTCAGCGCGTCGAGCGAGGGGGCAGGCAAGTGTGGCTTGGCGCAGACGGAGGTAACGTCATCGAAGCGGAGCGCACACCCGAGGGATGGGCGGTTTGCTCGCGACCGGACGCCTCAGCGGTCGAGCGGTTTCTTCGGCTCGACGTGTCGCTGGCCGAGGTCTCGCGCCGCGTGCTTGAGATCGAGCCGAGCCTCGCCCCCTTCGTAGCGCGTTTTCCTGGCCTGCGAACCTTGCGTCAGGCTCGCGCTGAGGAGACGCTGTTCTCGTTCCTCTGCACGGTGAACAACAACCTGGCGCGAATTCACAGGCTGGTTCGTTCGCTTGGCGCGTTCGGAGAGGAACTGGAACCGGGCGTGTTCGACTTCCCGCCGCCCGAGCGCATCGCCGATGTCGGCGAGCTCCGCCTGCGAGAGATGGGCTTTGGCTATCGGGCGCGAACGCTCGTCGCGGTCGCGCAAGAACTCGCGCTCAGGCCGACCGGCTGGCTGCAGGCGCTGTCCGAAGGCGAGTATGAGCACGCAGTTTCGGCGCTGTGCGAACTCCCCGGTGTGGGGAGGAAGGTCGCCGACTGTGTCTGCTTGTTCGGCTTGGGATTCGACGAGGCGGTTCCGGTGGACACGCATCTGTGGCGTGTCAGCGTGGAGCGCTACTTCCCTCAGTGGCGCGGCGGAAGCCTGACCGACAAGAGGTATCGCGCCGTGGGTGATCACTTTCGCCAACGTTTCGGACGATTGGCGGGATTCGCGCACGAGTTCCTGTTTTACGACTCGGTTACTCGCGTAGAAAGGAGGAGCGCCCGGGGGCGAAAACAGCCCCCGGGCGCCCGTGCGAGGTAGCGTTCGCGGCTACTCTTCGTCCTCTTCCTGGCCCCTGCGCTCTTCAACCTCGGCAAGCTCCGAGATAGACGGTAGGTCGTGGCCCAGGTCGGCAGCGAGTGCGCGCACGTCCACGCCCGTCTCGTCGTCGTAGATGTCGGAGATCTCTTGCGACATCTCCTCCTCCGCGATTTGGGTGAGCGTCTGACGCCACACGGGTTGCCGGGTCAGTTGAACCTCGAGGTTGCGGAACGGCGGGAAGCCTGTGCCGGCTGGGATGAGGCGTCCGATGATGACGTTCTCTTTCAGCCCGATCAGGTTGTCTACCTTGCGGCGGATGGCCGCCTCGGTGAGCACCTGCGTCGTCTTCTGGAATGATGCGGCGGAGAGGAACGACTCGCTCTGCAGGCTGGCGCGCGCGATGCCTTGCAGAACCCAGTCGGCGGTTGCTCGGCGAGGCTTGCGCTTCTTTGTCTCGCCGGTGCCCGGGTCCTCTTCCTCGATCATCTCGCCGGCGTCAATCATCTCTTGAATGCGCTCGTTCTCGTCTCTGAGCACGAAGCGATCCACGAGTTCGCCGGGCAAGAAGCGTGTGTCGCCCGGATGCACGATCTTCCTCTTGCGCATCATCTGTCGGCAGATGATTTCGATGTGCTTGTCGTTGATGTCCACGCCTTGCGCCTTGTAGACGGCTTGCACTTCGCGGATGATGTACTCCTGCACCGCCTTGTCGCCGCGGATTCTGAGCAACTTGTGCGGGTTGAGCGGTCCCGTAGTGATTCGGTCGCCGGCGCGGATTCGGTCGCCCTCCTTCACCTCGAGGTTGCCGCGATACGGCACGAGGATCAGTTCGAGCACCGGAATCGAGTTCACTTTCGCCTTCTTCAGGCGGTCAGCGTCTTTCTTCGTCATCTCCTGCGTGGCGTACACCTCGACATTGCCCGTGTCGGGGTTGACGATGTCTTTCGCCGCCGCCTTGCCGACGATGTCCGGGTTATCGGTCTTGAGTTCCGCCTCGATGGCAACCCACCGACCGAGGTCCGCCTTGTAGATCTTCTTCACGACGCCGTCGTGCTCACAAATGATCGCCTCGCCGCTTGGTTCCTTGCGCGCTTCGAAGATCTCCTCGACGCGGTGGAGGCCCGAGTATCCCTCGGCGAGCTGCTTCACGAGTCGCTTCACGCGGGAGCGGGCCGAGCGTCGGGCACGGTCCATCTCAACCTGCTCGGCGGTCTTGCCCTTGGATGCTCGCGCCGTGCTCTTTCGCGGTTCGGCGGGTTCGGTCGCGCCTGTGATGCCGCGGAGCACGTGCAACTGCTCGGACTTCAGTTCCAAGATGTCCTTGCCGTGGTCACGAACGATCTGGCTCCACGCTTCGTGGCTTCGGCGGTCCGTGTCCTTCACTCCGGCAAGCACGTTCTCCTGCGCGATGCCTCCGGTGTGGAACGTTCTCATCGTAAGTTGCGTTCCCGGCTCGCCGATGGACTGCGCGGCGATGATGCCGACTGCAACGCCGACCTCAACCGAACGTCGCATCGCCATATCTTCGCCGTAGCACTTAGCGCAGATGCCTTGCGGCAACTCGCACGTGAGCGGGCTGCGAATCGGGACGAACAGTTCGCCTCGGTCGCCCACCTCGAAGCCGGCTTTCTTGAACTTCTTCTTCAGCGCGGCAAGCGCCTCTTCGTCGTCGCCGGCCTCTTCCAACTCCTGTTCGAAGACGGCGACAACCGAGTCGATCTTGCTGACGTCCGCCTCGCCGAAGATGCCTCCGACCTCGCAGATGACGTCTCCGGTGCGCGGGTCCTTGATGGTGCTGAGTGCGGTTCGTCCTCGGCAGCGTTCGCCCAGCCCCTCGATGGTTTCGCCTTCAACGACAATCTTGCAGACTTCGATGCCTTCGCCGGTCTCGCAGTCCTCCGCTTTGATGATGACGTCTTGGGCGACATCAACCAGTCGCCGCGTCAGGTAACCGGCATCGGCGGTGCGGAGCGCGGTGTCGGCGAGACCCTTTCGAGCGCCATACGTGGAGACGAAGTACTCGAACACGTTCAGCCCTTCGTGGAACGAAGAGCGGATCGGCAGGTCCTCGATCAGGTTTCCGAACTGGTCGGTCATCAAGCCGCGCATACCCGCAAGCTGTGTCAACTGCTTCACGCTTCCTCGCGCGCCGCTAACTGTAACGATGCTCAGCGGGTTGAACTGCTCGATGTCCTCGAGGATTGCGTCCGCCACCTGGTCGTACGCCTTCGTCCAAAGTTCGAGCACCTTCTGCCGCCGCTCGGACTCGGAGATCAGCCCTCGGTCGTACTGCTTGCGAAGTTCGCCGACCTTCCGCTCCGTCTCCTCGATGATCTGGTTGCGCTCTTCGGGCGGGTCCATGTCGGTAATCGCGACGGTGATGCCGAACCGCGTCGCCCACTGGAAGCCCATCTGCTTGATCGCGTCGAGCAATTCGATGGTTCGCTCAGCGCCGACCGCGTCTCGAATCTCGGTGATGAGCCGAGCCATGTTCTTCTTGGTAAGTTCGATGCCCAACCACCGATCCGAGTGCTTTAGCGGATAAGGGAGCAACTCATGGAAGAGCAGTTGCCCGGGTGTTACGCTGCGGACGACGCTCTCCCATTCTTCCGACTGCGCGTCGCCACCCACGGGTCGGCGAATGCGCACCTGCACCGGCTCGTTGAGGCGGATGCGGGCGGCCGGGTCAGGGTGCTCAGCCAGCATCGTGACTTCCTGCGGAGAGCCGTAGACCGGCGGAGCGGGCGCGCCTTCGGGGTCCTTGGCGTGCGCTTCGAGCGCCTCGTTCAGCCGTTGCGTGCCCTCCTTGCTGACCATCGTTAAAGCATAGCCGCCAAGGACGATGTCCTGAATCGGCGAGACGATGGGGCCTCCATTGGCGGGGGAGAACAGGTTGTGCGTGCTGAGCATCAGGACGCGCGCCTCTGCTTGCGCGGCCGCGCCGAGTGGCACGTGCACAGCCATCTGGTCTCCGTCAAAGTCGGCGTTGTAGGCGTGGCAGACGAGCGGGTGAACCTGGATCGCCTTGCCGTCCACAAGAATCGGCTCGAACGCCTGGATGCCCAGGCGGTGTAGCGTGGGCGCGCGATTGAGCAGAACCGGGTGCTCCGTGATGACCTCTTCCAGGGCGTCCCAAACGGCGGGGTGCAGGCGGTCAATCATCCGCTTGGCCGTCTTGATGTTCTGCGTGAGTTTGCGCTCCACGAGCGTCTTCATCACGAACGGCTTGAACAACTCCAGCGCCATCTCCTTCGGAAGGCCGCATTGGTGCAGTTTCAGGTGCGGGCCAACCACGATTACGGACCGGCCGGAATAGTCGACGCGCTTTCCGAGCAGGTTCTTGCGGAACCGCCCCTCCTTGCCCTCGAGCAGGTCGCTCAGCGATTTCAGCGGGCGGTTGTTGCTGCCCGTGACCGGGCGAGAGCGCCGTCCGTTATCAATGAGCGCGTCCACAGCCTCTTGCAGCAGGCGCTTCTCGTGATTGATGATGCTCTCCGGTGCTCGAATCTCGATGATCTTGCGCAGGCGGTTGTTCCTGTTGATGATGCGGCGGTAGAGGTCGTTGAGGTCGGACGTGGCAAAGCGCCCGCCGTCGAGTTGCACCATCGGGCGCAGTTCCGGTGAGATGACGGGCAGCACATCGAGCACCATCCACTCCGGTCGAGTCTTCGACTCGATGAGCGCTTCAACGACGCGCAAGCGCTTGATGCCCTTGTCGTCGTCATCCTCCTTGGTCTTTCTGCGTCGGCTGTGCGCCTTGAGGACGGACTGGCGCAGTTCTCGCCTCAGCTGCTCAAGGTCGAGGCGGCTGAGCAGTTCCTTGATCGCTGCTGCGCCGATGCCGGCGTGCAGCATCTCGCGATACGCCTTGCCCGTTCGCTTCGAGACTGCGTTGAGCATGCGGTCCAGGATGCGATACTTGTCCTCTTCCAGAAGATGGTTCGGCTCCAGCTCGTAGAGCAGCTTGAGCGCGAGTTCGAGGTCTTGAACACGCTCTTCCATCTCTCGTCGCTCGGCTTTGAGGCGGTCGTTGATGGCTTTGGTGCGCTCTTTGATCTCGTCCTCGCCGTACTCGTCTTTGTTCTCCTCGAGTTCGCGAGCGAACTCCGACTGGATTTCGTTCTCGTCTTCCTCGAACTGCGAGCGAATCGCGTGCTGCTCCTCGGCGACAGCCTTCTCGATCTCTTTCCGACCCTTCTCGAGTCCCTCGGCGTCAATGTCAATCACGATGAAGTTGGAGAAGTAGACGACCTTTTCCAGCTTCTTGGTTGGGATGTCGAGCAGGCGGCTGATCTGTCCCGGCACGCCCTTGAGGTACCAGATGTGCACGACGGGGGCGGCGAGTTCGATGTGCCCCATGCGCTCGCGTCGCACGCGAGAGCGCGTCACCTCGACGCCGCAACGCTCACACACGAGACCCTTGTACTTGACCTTCTTGTACCGTCCGCAGTGGCACTCCCAGTCCTTTACGGGGCCGAAGATGCGCTCGCAGAACAGCCCGTCACGTTCAGGTTTGAACGTGCGGTAGTTGATGGTCTCCGGTTTCTTAACCTCGCCATGCGACCAGCCGACGATATCTTCCGGGCTGGCGATGCCGATGCGAATCTTATCGAATTGTCCAAGATCTGCCATAGTTTCCGTTGCCCTTATCGCAGGGTGTGCGCCTAAAGGGTGCCGACGCTGCGGGCAAGCCGCAGGTCATCGCCACCCGATGGGTCTTCCAGGTCCTTCAAGTTGATCTCGCGGTCGTTCACGTCCTCCACAGTAACCTTCAGACAGAGGCTGCGCAACTCGTTCACGAGAATCTTGAACGACTCGGGGACGCCCGGCTCGAGAATTGTCTCGCCCCGAACGATGCTCTCATAGGTGCGGACGCGGCCCTGAACGTCGTCCGACTTGATGGTCAGAATCTCTTGCAGCGTAGCGGCTGCGCCGTACGCCTCAAGCGCCCAAACTTCCATCTCGCCGAAGCGCTGGCCGCCGAACTGCGCCTTACCGCCAAGAGGCTGCTGTGTAACGAGCGAGTACGGGCCGATGCTTCGCGCGTGAATCTTCTCGTCGGCGAGGTGCTCCAGTTTGAGCATGTAGATGCAGCCGACGGTAATCGGGTACGGCAACGTATCGCCCGTCAGGCCGTCGCGAATGATGCTCTTACCCGTTACCTCGTCGAGCCCTGCGCGCCGCCAGGCGTTCTCGCGAACGCGCTCCAAGATGGAGTCGTAGACGGAGTCGGCAGCGAGGCAAGGCGGTTCGTCCTCGATCGGTTCGACTTCCGCCTCCGGGTCCATTTGGTCCAGTCGCATAACCGGCTCGGCTGCGACGATGCGCGAGATGCGCTCGAGCGCGCGCTCGCCCAGCCCGCGCAGGGCCTCCGAGACGGCGCTCAACATATCCTCGGGGTCGGCGTCGGGATCCAGCGTAAGGTCGAGCCCGAGCTCGCTCCGCACGTACGCCTGGAGTGCGTCCCGCCGCATCTTCTTGCCCAGGCGTGCTACCTCGAACATCACCTCGTCCTCGGTGCTTCCCTCGAACGCGGGGCACAAGAAGCGAACGCCCATGTGATATCCCACGTAGCCGAGGTGCGTCTCGAGAATCTGCCCGATGTTCATACGGCTTGGCACGCCGAGCGGGTTGAGCACGATGTCAACGGGCGTACCATCCTGCAAGAACGGCATGTCCTCAACAGGCATGATGCGCGAGATGACGCCCTTGTTTCCGTGGCGGCCGGCCATCTTATCGCCCTCGGTAATCCTACGCTTGAGCGCGACATAGACCTGGACGCGCATGTTGACGCCGGCGGGCAGTTCGTCGCCCGGCAGCTGCTCCAACTCGCCGCCGGTGATTTCGCTGACCATGCTCTCTCGCTTCTTCGACTCGTAGAACACTCTTCCGGTGTCTTTGCACCGATACTTGAATCGGCTGAAGATCTTCACGTCAACGACGGTTCCACGCTCGCCGTGCGGCAGGCGGAGGGAAACGTCGCGCGTTTCCTCGGCCTTCTTGCCGAAGATGGCGATGATGAGCCGCTCTTCCGCGGTCATCTCGACCTGCCCCTTCGGAGCGACCTTACCGACAAGAATGTCTTCCGGTCGAACCTCGGCGCCGATTCGCACGATGCCCTGCTCGTCGAGGTCCTTCAGAGCGTCCTCGCCGACATTCGGGATGTCGCGCGTAATCTCCTCCGGCCCGAGTTTCGTGTCGGATGCCTCGGTGTCGTAGCGCGCGATATGGATGGAGGTGTAGACGTCCTCTCGAACCAGCCGCTCGCTGAGCAGAATCGCGTCCTCGTAGTTGTAGCCGTTCCACGGCATGAACGCAACGATGAGGTTCTTGCCGAGGGCAAGCCCGCCCTGGTCGCACGTAGGGCCGTCTGCAATCGGCTGCCCGGCGCGCACGCGTTGCCCCGGGAACACGATGGGCCTGTGCGTGAAGCAGGTGGACTTGTTGCTCGCGCGCATATGCGACAGCGAGACGACCTCGGGCTCTTTGCCGTCCGCAGGGCGAATGGAGACTGCTTTCGGCGAAACGTTCTCTACGACGCCGTCGCACGGCGAGAGAATCGCGGCGCCGGCATCTTGAGCCACACGGCTCTCGTAGCCTGTGGACACGAGAGGCAACTCGGAGCGCAGAAGGGGCACGGCCTGGCGCTGCATGTTCGCGCCCATGAGCGCGCGGTTGGCGTCGTCGTTCTCGAGGAACGGGATGAGCGCCGTCGCCGCGGAGATAATCTGAACCGGCGACACGTCCATCAACTGGACTTCGCTGCGAGGCACCACCGGGTAGGTTCCTCGGTGGCGCACCTGCACCTCGGTTCCACGAAGTTCGCGCGTCTCCGGGTCGTAAGGGGCGTCGGCGGGAGCGACGTAACTCTGGTCGTCCTCGCCGGCGGCGACGAACACGATCTCATCGGTAACGATGCCGTCCCGCACCACGCGAAACGGAGTTTGGATGAGGCCGAGGTCGTCCACCCGGGCGTACATCGTCAACTGGCTGATTAGGCCGATGTTCGGGCCTTCAGGAGTTTCGATCGGGCAGATGCGGCCGTAGTGGCTTCGGTGCACGTCGCGCACCTGCAACTTCGCCTTCCGGCGCTCGAGCCCGCCCGGCCCCAGGGTGGAGAGCCGCCGCTTGTTCGTCAATTCGCTCAGCGGGTTCGTCTGATCCATGTACGAACTCAACTGGTTGCTGCTGAAGAACGACTTGATGCTCGCACTGATCGGCTTAATGCTGAGGATGATGCTGGGCAGAAGGCTATCGGGGTCGGCGCTCGTCATGCGCTCGCGGGCGACCTTCTCCATTCGGGCGAACCCGACGCGCATCTGGCTTGCGAGCAACTCGCCGACCGCACGCACGCGTTTGTTCGCCAGATGGTCAATGTCATCCGGCTCGACCTGCTTGTCCCGAACCATCACCATGCGGTGGATGGTCTGCACCAGGTCCTCTACCGTTAGATGGCGCACGCTGAGCGGAGTCGTGAATCCGAACTTGCGGTTGATTTGCTGCCGGCCCACTCTGCCCAGGTCGTAACGCCGACGGTCGAAAAACATGTTCCAAACTTGGTTGCGCGCGTTCTCCTCGGTGGGCGATTCTCCCGGACGCATCTGCCGGTGGATGTCTATGATGGCGCTCTTCGTGTCGGTCGTTGGGTCAACGTCGAGCGACGCATCAATGAACTCGTTCACCGTGACGACTGCGATCTCCTTAAGCTTCATGGACTGAAGCTTCATCGCGACGTCCGGGTCAATGCGGGTGAACGGTTTGATGATGATGTCCTCGCCGTCCTTGATTTCGCTGAGCGAGCGCTTTCCGATGAGGTCTTCAGCCGTCGGCGACTTAATCCGCTCAATGTTGCCGAAGGTGATCATCAGGTCCTCGTTCGTGCCGACGGCGGCATAGACGGCTGCCGGCTCGTCGCGCAAGGCGGCAGGAATCTTCTTCAGGAACTCCGGCGTGATGAGCGTGTTCTTGTCGGCGATGACCTCCCCGGTGCTCGGGTCCGCGAGCGGCTCGGCAAGCCGGCGGTGCAACGCCTGACTGAGCGGCAACTGGACTGCAACCCGTGCCTCGTCAAAGGCGGCGATCGCCTTGATGAGTTGCGTAACCGGAATCTTCCGCGTCTGCGTGATGGCCGCCATGACCACATGGTTCGGCTCTTGCTCGAAGTCAATCCACGGGCCTTCAGAGGGGATGACCTGAACCTTCACCATAGACTGAAGCGAGAGGTTCCGCTCCATCGTCTTGAGCGAGCGCTCGACGTCCTCCTCAAAGTAGATTCCAGGACTGCGGGCGAGCTGCGACACTATGACGCGCTCGCGGCCGTTCACGATAAACGTCCCGCGGTCGGTCATCAACGGCAGGTCGCCGAAGTAGACCTCTGACTCGATGACCTCGCGGTCCTTGCCGCCGACGCGAACCTGAACCTTCAAGGGAGCCTCGAAGGTCATGTCCCGGTCGCGGCACTCGTCAACAGAGTACTTCGGCTCACCGAGACAGAAGTCGGTGAACTCGATAAAGTTCGCGTTCGTGAAGTCCCAGATCGGGGAGTAGGTCTGGAGAAGCTCGGGCAAGCCCTCTTCCAGAAACTGTTTGTACGAATTTAACTGCAGCTCAATGAGATTGGGCACCTCGAGAACGCGTTCCGTACGCTTCGAGGCGTGCTTGATCTCCTTCATTCAATCCTCCGCGCGCACCGTGTGGGGCAAACTGTTAGTGTACCGTATCCAGGCGTGCCAAAGTCAAGCCTGGGCGCAGTCATATCGTCCTCGGCGTTCAACGGGCCTATAATACCCGAGATGGTCGTCGCGTTTGTCGCTGCGGTCGCGTTGGTCCCCTCCGTTGACCCCGCCAGTGGCTCCGAGCTCGTCCGGGTCCTGCTGAACCGCGTCGGTGTTACCTCCTCCGCCACCCTCTCGTCCCCTGAGGGATTGGAGCTGCACACCCCCGGATCTGATGCGCCCGTCCTCGTCGCCCAGCCCGGCGCAGAGGTCGTTGTCAGCCTGGCGGGGAACAAGGTCCGGGTTCAAAACCGGCAATTTGACCAGGTTCTCGCTTTCTCGTTCGGCCGCGCGGTCACGGTAAAGGGCTCTTCTGCGTCGGCATACCGGGGTCGCCTCCGTATCCTGCCCGTTCAGGACCGCCTGTTGGTCGTGAATGAGGTCGGCCTCGAGGCGTACCTGATGGGCGTTCTGCCCGCCGAAGCGCCCCCCTCCTTCCATCCTGAGGCGCTGAAGGCGCAGGCGGTCGCCGCGCGGACGTTCGCGCTGTCGAAGATGCTCCGCGCCGGGGATGCCCCATTTGACCTCGATGACACCACCGCGAGCCAGAGCTACCTCGGCGTCCGCGTCGAGAAGCCTGCGACCAATGCCGCAGTCCGCCAAACGGCGAACCAAGTGCTCCTTCACGACGGCGTGCCGATCCAAGCGCTCTATTGCACGGTCAGCGGAGGAGTTACGGCGTCCAATGAGGAGGCGTTCGGCGGGCTCCCCCTGCCGTACCTGCGATCCGTCCGCGACGTGAACGAGGGCGGCTCTCCCTACGGGGCATGGTCGCCGCACTACGAGTGGGAGTTCGTTTTGCGCGCCTACCCGGGCGTCGGCGCCGTCAAGCGTGTGGAAGTGATCGAGCGGACCGGGAGCGGCCGCGCCTCAACGATTCGCGTTGTGGGCGAAAAGGGAACACTGACCGTCACCGG
>JBFMFD010000034.1:0-19392 GCA_040752255.1 Armatimonadota bacterium | reverse complement strand
CATACTCCGTCTTCTCTCCTGATGCCCGCTTGAAAGCCGCAGATCCCAATCGGTCTTCGAAAAAGCCAATCTGGACACCTGGAATGAGTTCATGTAGCGAAGCTTCCAGACGCCACCGCTTCCCGAACGTCTCGAAGTATGCATGGGTCAGGATCGTCAATGCGGCAGACACAGTCACTATTGCCTTCAGAATCTTGAGAACAACCTTAACGGCGTGCAGCGCTCGCCTTCCCACCTTCTTGTCACCTCGGGGCCTGACGTCATTCTCTTCCATCGCCTCCGCCCCTAAATCACCGTACTCGGCCGGCGAGTGTCGCCTGACCGGATCGGGCGGATGGAGACGACGTTCTCCTCCTCGAAGTCCAGCAACTTCAGCCAGTCCTCCTGGCTGTCGCTCTTCGGGAAGATCTCGTTCTCCTGATACTCCTCGCGAACCGCCTCCTGAAGGTCTTCCAGGCTGATGCCGTGCTCCTTCTCGGGGTCGAGGATCGCCCGCTTGATCGCCTTGTCTTTCGCCCGATCCACCACCGACTTAATGAGCGCGCCGCTGACGAGGTCCTTCCAATACAGCGTTGCGCTCGAGCCGTTCCGGAAGTACACGCGAACGAACTCTGTCTCCGGCGCGGTGCGCCACAGGAACGACGTGATGGTGTCAATCAGGCACGAGCGGAGCGCCTCCGCGTCTCCCGCCTCGGCGGCGAGCGCCTCCGGGTCGAGCGGAAGGCCCGGCTTCAGATAGATGTCGAAGATGCGGCGGGCCGCCTCCATGTCCGGCCGTTTGATCTTCACCTTGCGGTCAATGCGCTCGGGCCGGAGGATCGCGGGGTCAATGTAGTCCGGCCGGTTGCTCGTCAGCATGAGCACGACGTTCTCCAACTCGACCAGCCCGTCGAGTTCCGCGCAGAACTGCGGCACCACGGTGTTGCTGATGTTCAGCCAGCGCCCGCTCGAGCGAGTGCGCAAAACGCTCTCCGCCTCATCGAAGAAGATGAACACCAGGCGGCCGTCCTTCGCTTGGCGGCGCGCAGTCTGGAAGATCTCGCGGACCATGCGCTCCGTCTCTCCGAGCCACATGTTGAGGATCTTCGGGCCGCTGATATACATGAAGTACTCGCGCACCTCTTTGCCGAGGGCGCGGCTGTACTCCTTCGCCACGTTGTGCGCGGTCGCCTTGCCGATGAGCGTCTTGCCGCACCCCGGCGGGCCATAGAGCAGGATGCCTTTGATCGGCTTCTTGTCGAAGCGCTCGAACACCTCGGGATGCAAAAGCGGGTACTCGATCGTGTTCCGGATCAGCTCGATAGCCTCGTCCTGTCCGCCGATTGAGTCCCACGCGATCTCCTGCACCTCTTCATAGAAGTACTCTCGCGTCTCCGCCTGGGGATAGTGCTCGAGCGCAACCTTGAAGTTCGGCTCGATGCGCACCTCGTCGCCCGGGCGGATGGTGGCATCCTCGATCGCCGCTGCGCGGGAAACGACCCGACCCACCGAGCCTGAAGGGTCTTGGCTCACGCGCAGGCGCCCTTGCTCCAACACCTCGGAGACCTTCATCACCTGCCCGCCGGTATGGGGCGGCAACACGCCAACGACCGCGTAGGCATCGTTCACCTTCACGCGCACGCCCGCTTTCAATTCGTCGGCTTGCAGGTTGGGGTCAACGGACGCGACGAACTCGGTGTCCCCAACGGCGATGAGCGCAATCTCGTCCTCCAGCATCGTCATGAACACCCCGACGCGGTTCGCAGGCGAAGTCAACTTCTCGTACGCCGCTTCGTACTCGGCGATCATCTCACGGGTTTTTGCCGCCTCCTTGTCGTCCTGCTCGAGCGATTCGCGCAGGGCAGCGAGGTAGTTGCGGAGGCGCTGGTTCTCCTCAGGAACCATGCGGATGACCTCTTCGAGCAGGCGGAGGGAGCGAGATGCGTCGGACACTATCGCTATTCTACGGCAAAACGGCGTCTTTTCGTGCTACTCGGGCTCTGCGCCGTGCGCGAGAGCCTCCGCAATGGCGAGCAGCGCCGCCTGCGCCGCGGCGAACGCCTCGTCTCCGCTGACCAACTGGGTGGAGGCGCCCGAGCCGCCGTGCCAACCGGCGACCACGGTTACAAACCTCGCGGAGCCGTCCCGCTCGCCGACCAACACGTCCTCGAGGTCGGGCGTCACCAGCGAGCCGCGCAGTTCCGAAACCGCCTCGCGGACTGCCTTGACCGCCGCCTCAGCCACGGTTCCCGCCCGATAGCAGTTGCCGACGGCCGAGCGCTCCCCGCGGCGGACGATCGCGGTGGCGTTGTACCGACCCTCGACCGGCGAGACGGAGACCGCCTCGAGGCGAAAGCCGTTCGTCTCCATCGCCGCCGTCGCCTGAGGCGTCGACTCTGCTCCCTCTGCCGGCGGGGGCGCTGCCTCGGCGGAAGGCGTTTTTGCTTCCTTCGCTGCCATGCACTCCTGACTGGCGCGGTTGATGAGGTTGTCGAGCGTACTGGCTAGGTGAACGTTCTCGCGCTCGCGAGTCCGTCGGCCGCCGAAGATGCCCACGCTCATCGAGATCGGCTTGGCTCCTCCCTCGACGAGCGCGCCGTTGACCTTGCCGAGGATGGTCTGCGCGAGAGCCTCGGCCTCGGGCCGAAGGCGCAGCGTTGCGACCACGAACTCGTCCCCCGCATAGCGGCAGACCAGGTCCCTTTGCGGGTCGGTGGCGAGCAGCATCTCCTGGGCGACCTTGCGCAGGACGCGGTCGCCGACGAGATGACCAAACCGCTTGTTGTATTCGCCGAAGTCATCGAGGTCGAAAAACAGGATGGTGATCTCGCGCGCTTCGGCGAGCCGCGCAACCCCCCACTCTCGCAGCGCGTCGCTCCACGGCAGGCTGGTTACCACGTCTACGTTTCGCGCCACATCGCCCAGCAAGTCGTGAGCCGAGACGATTCCGTAGAAGACGCCGTCGCGAACGACCGCGACGCGGTCGGTTCTCTCCCGCGCCATCAAGTCCGCCACCCGCGTCAGCGGATCGTCCGGGCTAACGACGAGCGTGTCCTTACTGACATACCGCTCGACCACGGACTCATCCGGGACGCCGACAAGGTCCTCCAAGTGGAGGACGCCCACGAAGGTCTCGCCGGATAGCACCCCCAGTGCGTTCACCCCATGCCCACGCATGAGGAGCACGGCACTGCGCACGCGATGTTCCGGGTTGACCCAGAGTGGCCAGAGAGCCAAATCCCTGACCGTCTTCATGCCGACACCAAGCGAGCTGCGCTCGCCTCTGTGAAGGGTATCGGATTCGCGACCGCCGGTGCGCCCTGTCGAGGCGTCTATGCCGCCTCCTTGCCCAAAATCAGGTTGTTTTGCCGGCGTTTTCACTCAGTTCTCTCCCGGCCAGCGCCCGAATCCTTTCGAGGCACCGGCGAACTCGGCAGTCGCCCTCTTCCACGAACTCCCGAACGTGTTGAATCATTCCGTAAACGCTGCATTGAGGGATCCCGAAATACTCCCCGATTAGCGCTTCGCAAAGAAGCGCCTCTTTGGATAAGACGTACGCCGCGAGGGCAATCGTCCGCTCGTTCGGGTGCAGCGCGGGGAGAATACCACGCGCGCCGGTTTGCCCTGCGGCGTTCGTAACGATGTCGCGCACGTCGCTACCGTTTACGCCCCGCGAGTGGGGATGCAACAGACCTGCGATGCGAATCGGTTGGTTGTCCAACGGCGTACCCTTCTCCGCGTGATACGCAAGCCGATGAAGCGCGCCAACCAGGCGATTGCCGGCCCCATCCACCATCCGCACGACCTGTGCGCGACTCTGCTCGCTCAGGAAGAACCCCAATCTGCGGCAGATCGCGGCTGCAATCACCAGGCGCTCGGCGATCGAAGGCTCCGAGATGAACGCACGCCCCCACTTCGAGGCCGAAGGCAAACGGCGGCAGGCGCACTCCGGAGTGAGCACGAGCAGCGTGCCTTGCCCGGAGCGGATGCGGCGCTCGATGAGAGCAGCGAGCTCGGTCGCGGCGCGCGTGCGAGGCAGAAGCCCCGCGCAGACATCGAGTACCACCATCTCCGCGGTCGGCACGGTCTGCGTCGAGCACAGAACCTGCGCAGAGCGACCGAACGTGGTCGCCAACTCGGCAACCTCGGCCGCGAGGTGCGTCTTGCCCCAGCCTGAGCAGCCCGAGAGGACGAGAAACGGGAGGTCGCCGCGCGCCCAAGCCACCGCCTTCGTGACCGCGTCGCTGTTCGACTCCACAAAGCCGATCCCCCTGCTCCTCGCCCAAGACTCGGCGCTGACCGCTTCCGGCATCACGCCCTTCGCAGCCACCTGAATCGCGGAAACGTGCATCCCCATTGAAATCCTCACTGACCGGACGGGAAAGTCAATCCTTGCGCCCCCGCCCACGCCCGGCTCGCTCATTGTGCCCTCGGTAGGGCACTCCAGTAACGGCCGCGGAATCGCCAAATCCCGCCCGGAAATAGCCGTTCTCAGTTAGGGATCAGGTGTTTTCGCCAGTTTTCAGCGCTCCGACTTTTTTCCCGGCGCTTTTCCTCGTCCTCGGGTCCCGGAATCGTGGAAGTTTCCGTAAGAGCCCTGCTCATCTCAGGGCGGTCGCGAGAGGGGTTTCCCACCCTCAAGTGTGGAAAGCCCCGAACCGACAATCTTGACAGGCTGGATTGCGCCGAAGAGCGGAACCATTCACCGTGAGAGCGGCTAAGTCCTTAGTCGAATCGAAATCAACACGTACGGAGGATTTGAGACACATGAACTTGCTGAGCAAGAAGCGACGCCGGGGTTTCACCCTGGTCGAAATCATGATCGTCGTCTTGATCATCGGCATTCTGCTTGCGATCGCGGTGCCGAACTTCATCAAGGCGCGTGAGACTTCCAGAACGAAGTCCTGTATCGCCAACCTGCGCCAGATTGACGCTGGCAAGGAGCAGTGGGCGATGGACAACAAGGCGGCCCAGGGCGCGGCAGTCGCCTGGGGCGACATCGTTCCGGACTACGTCCGAAAGCAGCCTGAGTGCCCCTCGGGCGGCACCTACACGGTCGGCAACGTCGGGACAGACCCGACCTGCACGATCGGCGGTCACGTCCTCTAACGAGAAGGACCGCTCTTTGGAAGGTTGACGGCAGCCCTTCGCGGGCGCCCCAGAAGCGGGCTGCTCGGCGGGGCTGCCGTCCCCTTACCACAGCAGAGGTGGAGTGGCGATGCAAAAAAAGCAGAGAGCCTTCTCGCTGATTGAGAACCTGTTCGCCATCTTCCTTGTGGCGATCGCTGCAGCAATCATGGCCGCAACGCTTCCCATCGCCAACTCGAGCCGCGCGAGAGCCGACCTTCTCAACAAGGCGACCGGCATCGCGCAAAAACAACTCGAACTCATCAAGAACGCGGGGTTTCAAAACGCGACGCCGTCCAAGCTGTACGACCTCGGGCTCCTCGACTCGAACGCCCCAGCCGGCAACGGCATGTATCCGTTCACCAGCGTCGACAACGGCGCCTACGATGCCCCCAGCCAGGTCCTGCCCCAAGGCAAGGGCTTCGTCGGCATCACGCCCGTGGCGGCCGACCTCATCGAGCTCACCGTGCTGGTTACTTGGAACGACCGAGGGAACGCTCGGTCGCTAACCGTCTCGACCTTCCTGGCGAACCTATGAAGAGAACCACCTTCCGCTTGCGCGGCGTTACGCTCCCCGAGGTCCTCCTCGGCGTGTCCGTGCTTGCCTTCGTTACCTTCGGGGCGCTGCTCGCCCTCGTGGGGACGCTAGCGGGCTGGGCGTCGGGCCAGGCGCGCATCCAAGCGGAAGTCGAGACCCAGCGCGCCCTTAGAAAGGTTACCGACACGCTCCAAGAGGCCATGTGGGCGCAGGTGGACGCCGACGGCATGGGCATTGCCTTTCGCCTGCCGCAACGCGACGGCAGCGGCAACATCACATTCCCCCTCACTTGGGACGGCGTGGAGCGGCGAATCGAAATCGCGGGCTCAGACTTGCGCATCTGCGACGACGCAGGCTGCACAACCATTCTAACCGACGTGACGACCGTAGACCCGAACCACCCGAGCGGCGGAAGCTACCTCATGTTCGTGCCGTCTGCCGGAACGACCGTCCGACAGGTTACCGTGCAAATCGTGGTCAACCGCGCGGTTCGCGCGGATCGAACCATCTGGGCGCGGGCGAGGGAGTCCGTCCGCCTCAGGAACGTTCCTCAACTCTTTTAGGGCGGCATCACTCCCCGGTAGGAGGTGCATCAATGAGAAGTTCGAAAAAGCGACAACGAGGGGTTGCGATGATCGCAGCCATCGGGGTGTTGGCAATCATCGCGCTTGCCACTACCTCGTACGTCCATAGCGCAACGCAGACCATTCGCCTTGCCCGTAACCACGAGGCGGATGTCGTCCTGACCAACGGCGCAGAAGCCGGTATCGAGGACATCCTCTTATCTCTGTGGAAGCCGTTCAAAGTGGAACAGAACTTCGCCGACCTGGACGCTGTCCTCGTCGGAGCATCCGAGAATGCACCCGTAGCCATCCACTCAGGCTTCACCTCCTCGGGTGCGCGATACGCCGCCGGTGTCATCGGATACGCAGAGCTGGACTCCTACAACCGCCTCATCACCATCCGCAGCGTCTCCTGGGACGACGCGGACGGCGACGGCGTAATGGATCCATCGGAGACGCGCAAAGTGCTCGACGTTCAGCAAACCTTCTCGCTCGAACGAAGCCCCGTCTTCGATTACACGTACTTCGTCAACAACTACGGCTGGATGCAGGGCTTCTCGCAAGCCACCCTGCGCGTCAACGGCGACATGCGCGCCAACGGCGACTTCGACTTCTCCGGTGGTACGCCGATGATCAACGGCTCCGTGTACGCCGCTGCCAACAACAAGCTGGTGCCCCCTGCGCCCGGCTACGTCAACATCACCCCCGCTCAACAGAACAACTCGACATACAACGCAGTCAACGACCCAAGGCGAAGACAGGGCTACGACCCCGTGCGGCATGGCAACAAGGGCACGGATGAATACGAGAAGTGGCGAGACTTCATCTACGACCAGCAAGGCGACGTGGTGACTGGGCGCCTTGCCGGCTCCGTCGTCGGGGACTCCCGAGGGTATCGCCGATTCAGCGGCCAAACGCTCGACCCCACTCCCACTCGCGAAGTCGTCATGCCCGACCTGGACGACATCTCCAAGTACCTCAACCTCAGCCTGTCCTATGTTGACGACCGACCGGTGTTCGACAACGGGCAGCCGAACCCGGATTTCGGCGAAGGCGCCTACGTCAAAGTTTGGGACTCAACCCTGAACCAATACGTCCGCGTAGACACCAACGGCGTCGTCCCCGGGAGTGCGATCCTCATCGGATCCAGCAGCAAACCGATCCTGATTCACGGCCCGGTGACGTTCACCACCGACGTCGTCATCAAGGGCTACGTCCAGGGCCAGGGCACCCTGTACGCCGGGCGCAACGTGCACATCGTGGGCAGCATCCGCTACAAGAACCCACCCGACTTCCGGGGCAACGACCCGCAACAGGTTGACAACGAAAACAGCAGCAAGGACATCCTTGCATTGGCCGCCCGCGGGAGCGTCATGATGGGCAACGTCTCGAAGTTCGGCTTCCCCTATCCGTTGAAGTACATGACTCCGCCCTTCACAAAAGGACGGTATGATGAATTCGGTAATTGGACCCCACCTTTCAACGCAACGGAGATCGATTACACCGGCCGCAAGAAGTACCAGAGTGTCTTCTCGGACAGCATCATCAACGGCGTCTCGGAGCCGATCAACGTTCTGGATTGCATCCTCTACACCAACTTCACCGGAGGCGGTCGCCTCGGCGAAGGCGGCGGAGGCGTTACCTTCAACGGCTCCATCATCAGCAAGGACGAGGCGATGGTCATCTACTCGCTTCCCATGGTGATGAACTACGACCACCGAATCCGTGAGCGAACACTCACTCAAAAGCCGCTCATTGACATTAAACTGCCGCGCACACCCAACACCTTCCGCGCTGTCTGGCAAGACCGCGGGCTTTACGTCTCAGGAGGATGAAGATGAAGTTCATGAAGACTCTGGTAGCCATCGCTGTAGGTCTGCTCGTCGCCACAGCCGGGCACGCCGCCATCGTAGACAACTCCGGGCCGCCCATCCGCAAGCCCGAGCTTTCCGACGCAGAAAAAGAGAAACAGATGTCCGGCCCGCAGTTCATCCCCGGCGGAGACGTGCCCAACGAGCCGCGTAAGAACGCCCCCGGCGTTCGGTCGGATGACGACCAGCGGAACGCGCTCCTCGGCGCACTGGGAGGTGAGGGCACGGACGGAGGCGCCGCAGCGCTCCGGCAGGCCTCGAAGGACGTCAACGGCGGCGGCACGTCGGGCTGGCTATTCAAGGGGTTCCTCGGCGCTCTCTTCGCAGCCCTCGGCTTCGGCGTCGTGCTCGCCTTGCGTCGCTGGTCGGACCGCGCCCTGCCCCCGCCCGGGTATCCGAGGCGCCGCGCCAGGCGGAGAGGGTAGAGGCTCCTACAACTGAGCCGTCGCCTTCACGTCCAGGTAGTAGTTCACCAGGGCAACCGCGAGGTCCTGAGGCTCGGCGTCCAGCGTCCGCACGCCCGCCTGGCGAAGGTAGTAGGCCGCGGTCTCCCGCTCCTCCTCGAGCAGCTGGGCGGCGGTTGCCTCGAACAGGTCTTCGGACCGCGCCTGCGCCCCCGTCCTCGGGTCCTTCACCGTAACCACCAGGCAAAGATGAGTCTTGGCGAGCGGGGCGAGGACGGGCAGCAACGCCTTCGCCGTGTCGGTCTGGTCAACCTCCGTGAACGTGATAATCAGGCTGCGCCGCTTCCATCGGGTCGCCAGGTAGTTCACCGCCGCCGGCATGTCCGACGCGATCGGCTGAGCCTGCAGGGCGTGGATGGTCTGCAACACGTTGCCCAACTGCCCCTTCCCGCGCCTCGGAGGCAGCCATCGCTCAACCATGTCGCCGTAAAGCAGCAGCCCAAGCTGGTCGTTGGCGTTGACCACCGCATTCCCAAGCAACAATGTTGCGTCCAACACGTGATCCAGCTTCAACCGACCCTCCACCTCAGCCAGCATGAGCCGTCCGTAATCGAGCATCAGGATGACCGACTGGTTCCGCTCCGCCTCATACTCCCGGACGACGAGCTTGCTCCTCCTCGCCGTCGCCTTCCAGTCAATCCGGCGATAGTCGTCGCCGTGAACATACTCGCGCAGACTCTCGAACTCCGTCCCGAGGCTCTTCAGCCTGGAGCGGCGAACGCCAATCTCGCGTAAGTGGCCCCGCTGCTTGAGCAAGTCGAACTTCCTTAGGGCGAGCACGTTCGGATAGACCGTCACCGGCTGCCGAGTCTTCAGCGTCGCCCTCCGAGCGGCGAGGGCCATCATCCCGACCGACTCGAAGAAGGTGTCTCGAAAGACGAAAGTGCCTCGCTCCTTGGGGGTTATGTGGTAGCGCAACTCCGTTCGCTCCCACGGAGGAAGGGTGACGACAAACTCCTGGTTGTCGGCCTCGAATCCCTCCGGCGGCTCGTCCCGCAAGCGACAGCGGACCGGTTGGTCACTCTCGTTGGTCACTAAGAGCCGAACCAGGTTCTCGGTGTTGACGCTGAGCACCTTGTCCATCTTCCGCTCGACTCTGAGGTGGTGGTGGGCGGGAGCGCTCGCATAGGAAAGCAGCGCCACCGCGATCACCACCGCGTTGTACGGCCAGATCAGGAGAAGAAACCGGCCGTCCACTGTGCCGAGGAGGGACAGAGCCAGCGAGACGCTCAGAAGGACGAAGAATGGGGTTCGAAAGACCATACGCGGCTGCCTGATGGGTACTCTATCGCTTGGCGGATGCTTGAGAATTATACGGTCTTGACGCCGGAGAAAACCGTCCTCGAATACCGCGTCGCCGGGCTCGGTAGCCGGATCTGGGCGTTCCTGCTGGACCTGTTCATCCTGATGATCTACGCGTACCTCCTCACGATGGGCGCAAGCGTACTCGCATTCCTTTCGCCGGCGTTCGGCCTAGCTGTCCTGATCGTCGGCATGCTGATGGTGCCCTTCGGCTACCACTTCCTGTTCGAGCTGTTCTGGAACGGCCAAACTCCGGGGAAGCGAGTGTTCCGCATCCGGGTTCGGATGTGGGACGGTACGCCGATAACCCCCGCCGCCGCCTTCTTGCGAAACGTCTTGCGCTTTGTTGACATCCTGCCGGGAACGTACACGCTTGGGCTGACCGTGATGTTCTTCACCGAACGAAGTCAACGCCTCGGTGACCTCGCAGCCGGAACGGTTGTCGTCCACGAGGCGCCCTTTCAAGACCGCATCATCCTCTCGAGCGGACTCACCAGCGCCGAGCACCCTCTCGAAGGACTCATCGGCAGCGTGCGCTCCCTCTCGCCGGATGAGTACCTCGCGCTCAAGACGTTATGCGATCGCTACCCGGAGCTTCCGCCCCACATCCAGGAGCAGATGCTGCGAGACGTTTGGGAACCGATCGCGTTGCGGCACAACTTCCCGACGTTCGACCACATCCACCCCGCTTGGCTGATGGAGGCGATCGTCATGCGCTATGCGCGAGAGAAGGGTTTTCTCTAATGTGCACAACTGCGTGCGGGAAACCCGCTGATAAACGAATGCCCCCTTCGGCTTCCACACTCGACGGCACTTTTCAACGCGTCATCGTCAGTCCTTTGCACAACTCGCCTACGGTTCCATCTTCTTCACATCAATTTGCTTCTTCAGGCGGATTCGAACTCAAACATGCTGCCCAGTCGTCCATTTCATCAAGTTGCGTTTTCACTCTTACCCACACTTTCCGCAACCACAGTAACAGGAGAAGTCTTAATGAATGAGTCTGTTTGGGGATCTCCTAGTTGCGGGAAAGTCGCTCCAGTTAGGGCGATGCGACTTCGATGCGCCAACTTCCGTTGCTTTCCCGAAGTCGAGGTCCTGTTCGCTCCTGCGCGCAACCTGTTCATCGGCAAGAACGCGCAAGGAAAGACGACGCTCATCGAAGCGATTCACCTCCTCGCTACGACGACCTCCTTTCGCACCGGGACCGTTCGCGACGTCATCCGTGGTGGGGAATCAGTCGCCCGCGTCGAATTAGAAAGCCTGGAACCTTCCGCAGTGCTCGAAATGCAGATTCCCAATCGAGGTCGCCGCGTCGCCAAACTCAACGGCCAGAGCCTGCCGAAAGTGAGCGACCTCATCGGAAGATTCCCGTCGGTCGTCTTCACTTCGCAAGACCTCCGCTTGGTAACCGCCGAGCCATCAGATCGAAGGAAGTTCATCGACCAAGAACTCTCGCAACTCAGCCCGGGATATCTCGCACCGCTCCTGAAGTACCGTCGCGCTCTTGAGCAGAGGAATGCCTTGCTGAAGGAGATTCAAAGCGGGAAAGAGCCGATAGGCGCACTCGATGTCTGGGACCAGCGCCTCGCCGAAAGCGGAGCCGAAATCCGCACGCGGCGACTCGCCTTCGTCGAAGAACTCGCGCAACACGCCGAGCAGGAACACCGGAGGCTCTCGGGCGGCAACGAGAAACTCCAGGCGCGAATTCTCAGCAGGGACGGAGCCCTCGACGCACAATCGCTACTGCAAGCCCTCGCCCAGGCAAGGAAGATTGACGTCGCCGCTGGGACAACGACGGCAGGACCCCACCGGGACGACGTCGAAATCCTACTCGACGGGGAGTCCGCCCGTAAGCGAGGCAGCCAGGGGCAGCAACGAACCGCGGTGCTAGCGCTCAAGTTGTCGCTGCTCAGCCTTTGGCAGCAACGCGAGGGTAGGCTGCCCGTCCTCCTCCTCGACGACATCATGAGCGACCTCGACCAAACTCGCCGTGCCAGGGTGCTGCAAGCAACCGGCGAGATGGGGCAGGTGTTCATAACATCAACAGAGTTGCAAAACGTAAGCGACCTCCTCGACGGCGAGTCGAAGATCTTCACGGTCGAGGCGGGGAGGGTGACGGCATGAGGCGGCGGCGCGGCCCGAGGCGGTTGGCAGACCTGCTTGAAAGCGCCGTCGGCCGCCCGGCGATCATCAAGCAACTGAAGGCGCGACGCGCCATGAGGCTGTGGGCGGAGTGCGTCGGCGCGCTCCTTGCGGAGAAGTGCCGCCCGTCCTCCTACGGCAATGGAAGGCTCATCGTAACGGCGAAGTCGTCGGCGTGGGCGCAGGAGCTGCAGTTCCACAAGGAGACGATCCGCCAAAGGTTCAACGAGTTGGTGGGTGAAGAGCTTGTCAGCGACGTCCGCATCCAAGTCGGCTCCATCGAGGGCGAGTGACGCCTCCCCGCGGTTGAGGAGATTCTACGGCCGCTACCGTCACTTCGCCGCCCGCCCCATCATCGCGATGGCGCTCGCCTTCGCGGCAGGTGGGTGGCTGGTCTACTCTCCCTACCTTATCTTGTTGCTGCCGGTCGCGCTGCTCTTAGGCAGGGGGCGCCTGGTGCTCGTCTGCTGCCTGTTCGCCCTCGGCATGGCGCGGACTCTCCCTACCGCGGGCGGCGCAAGCCTCTTCCCGGACGGAATGCGAGCTGTTTCCGGGCGGGTGGCGACGATGCCGGAGATGGGCGTCGGTCACCAGAGGTTCATCCTCCGCACGGAGCGCGGCGGCGTTCTTGTCTATGCATCCGACAAGCGCATGCTCGCCCCCGGCGACTCGGTGAGGGCAACAGGCTGGGTGAGCGAGCTGCGCGGCGAGCAGACGGAGTTCTGGCGTCGAAGAGGCATCCGCCAGCGCATCCACGCTTCGTATCCGGGCTCCGGTGTCGAGGTGCTTCACCAGGGGCCGCCCCTGTCGCTGGCAGCCGCCCAATGGCGGCAGTCCGTCTGGAAGACTCTCCGTGCGCACCTGCCCTACGAGCCGGCGTCGGTAGCGATGGCGATTCTGTTCGGGCAAGACCGCCTGCTCCCCGAGCGGACCGCCGAGAACATGCGACAAGCAGGTACTTACCACCTTGTTGCAACAAGCGGCTTCAACGTTCTCATCTTGGTCGCGGGGCTGATGTTGCTGCTTTGCCACCTGCCCGTGCCTCGCTGGGCGCAGATAGGGCTGGCGCTGGCCCTGCTGGGGATTTACGCCTTCGCTGTCGGAATGAACCCACCGATCGTGCGCGCGATTTCGATGGCGGCCATCTACCTTAGCGCCATGTTCTTCTTTCGCATTCCGGATGCGTTGAGCGCATGGGGAGCGGCGGCGCTTGCGTACCTGTCGGTTCACCCGTTCGCCGTGCTCGACGCGGGCTTTCAGCTGTCGTTCGGGGTGGTGCTCGCTCTGATTCTGTATCTGCCCCCCGCGCTGAGGGCAGTTACCTCTTGGTCGGAGCGACGCTTCCGTCGGGCGGCGGTGCGGATGGCGGTCGTCGCGCTTTCGGCGCCGGTGCTGACAACCGTCGTTGCGCAAGTAGCCGCGCTCCCGATTCTCTCGCACCACTTTGGCGAGCTCTCGCTCATCGCGCCGATAGCGAACCTGTTCACGGGCGCGGCGGTGCCTTTCGTGTACATAGGGAACGCCGCCTCGCTGCTGTTCCGGCCGCTGAGCGAGCCTCTCTCGTCGGGCTTCGACCTGTTGATTACCGGCGCGTTCTCGCAATGGATCGCATCGGTGAACGCGTTCTTCGCCGACCTGCCCTATTCGTCGGTGCGCTTTCCGCCGTTACCGGCGTGGGCTGGGGCGTTGGGTTTCCTGTGGGTTCCGCTGTTCAGCCGCCACCGGCTCTACCCAGTCCCGACCCCAGAGGAGGCGGCCGGCGAGCGGCTGGACGAGGGGTTTTGAGCCGAGGGCTACGGCTTGGAGCGAGTCCAGAAGGGGCGGATGCCTTCTCTTTCGATCCTGCGGCGAAACCTCTTGTGCCGCGGGCTGAGCGCAGCGAACAGTGTTGGTACCGACAGTTCGGAAAGGGCGGTTTCCTCAATAGCCTCCCCGAAGACAGTCCCCAGGGACGAAATGGCGAGCTCAACCAGCACGACCTTCTCCCAATGCCCGGGAAAGGCGCGGGACTCTATCTCTACGCAGAGTGCGGACTGTGCCCGCCGAATGCTCGGAAGCCAATCCTCCCAGATGAACTGCTCGTATGGCGTCAGGTGCGACTGACGGACGCGGTGCCCAGGGTGCAAAACTGAGAGCTCCGCCTTGATCCTGGCTTCCTTCCTTTCCGCTTCCTCCAAGGCAGCAAAAGTTCGCTCGGCGGCTCCAATCTCGCCGAGCCGCTCCTGCAATGCAAGGACCAAGCGGAGAGCCAGCGTGCCGAAGTAGATGCTTCGGCTCACCTCGAGCAAATATCCGATGGCAGCAGGTTCATCTCGCGCGGCCAGCTCCGAGCCCAAGGCGTAACCGATGCGAGGGTTGCTTGGGTTCATCTCGATGCCGCGTCTAAGGGCAGCCAGGGCGCCTTCGCTCTCACCGGCACGCACGCATACCAGTGCCTCGAGGTAGACAGCGTCGGAGAGGGCGATCGGGTCGTTAGGATGCTCCAGCTCGATTCTCGCCTTCAGCTCGCGTGAATACTGAACCTCCTGGTAGCGCTCTCCCCAGGCGTAGTGGTGCCAAGCCCAGTACGTCCCGCTGCAGCGACTCACCCATGTCTCAAGGTTTGAGCCAAAGACTTCCGTAGCCCAGCTGTGTGGTGGTTTGTCAGCCAAGTATCCAGCAGTCTCGGGCAGCTGTTCTGAATGTACGAGGTCGTCTGCGCCGAGTGCCTTTAGGCGCTCGCGCACGGACGGGTGGCTGAACTGACCATCCCTTTCGTGAGAGAGCCTTTCGTCAACGCTCTTCTTGCAGAACTCTGGAGAGAGGCCGTCCAACTCCTTCAACAGCAGCTCCACCGCTTCTTTCGGTGGCTCCGGCTCGTCGCAAGCGCGGGTCCATAGGCGATCCCCGAACTCGTCAGCGAAGCGATCAAGAACGATGAGCCGAAGCAACAGCGACGCTCCAGCCCGGGCCGAGGTAACTCCGGCTGCGATCCGGTCGGCCTCAAACTCGAGTAGCCTGGATCGTGCCCATGTGCGCGCCGCCAGTTTGGGCAGGTACCACTCCGCGAACCACCTCACGGGGTGTTTGGTTTCCTTTTTCGCGCGAAGCACATCGCGCACGTACTCCCAATAGCTCAGCGTACTCAACGCTTTGTCCACGATGGTGCGCTGCATGAAGTGCGCAAGCTCATGCGCAACGAGAAAGTCGCCTTCGTCCTCGCTCGAGAACAAGAGAATGGGCAGCCCCAGGACTAGGTAGTGCCGAGTCGGCCCCCACGCCCCAAAGCGCCGCGTCGTTCCCGCAGAAGCCTGGACCCAAGGGCTGATGTAGACGGCGTGAACCGCGGGCGCTCCGATCCTCGAGGAGATGTCTCTCACCCTTGCGTAGAGTCGCGGCGCTTGGCTCTCGGACAACGCGTAGCCGGCAAACGGAGGTGGCTTCACGAACAAGTATGCGAAGCACCAGAATGCATAGAGTAGATACGTGATTAGAAGAAAAACAGGGCCTGCAGAGGGGAATCGAAGGACAAGCGCCACCAGAGCCGTCAGCCCACCGGCGCCAACAATGATCAGGCCGATTATGAAGAGCAGTCCGGTGCGCGAGAACAGCCACAGCCCAACTTCATACGCGCGGGTGCGCTCCCGGGCGTGATGATTCAAGGCGCGTGGTCGCTCGACTAATGCCGTGGTCCGATCTATCCGGGCGGGCAAGGGCTCTACTAAGTCATTCCTCCCACCGACGGGTCCAAAACGGCTCGACTCCCAACTTCTTCAGGCGCTTCAGCGCAGCGCTATGCCGAGCGGTAAGCGGGCCGAACATCGTGAAGGACTCGCGAATCTCGCCCAAGGCTTTCACCTCCACGCCCTCCAGATTGAGCTGCTGCCAGAGTGGCACCGGCATGCGGATGAGAACCACCTTCTCCACTTGACCGCGCAGCTTCCGTGACTCCACTTCCACCGCGAATGCCTCCACCGCCAGCGGTACGCGTCGTAGAGCCTCCTCCCAACTCAACCGCTCCAACATGCTCAACCGTGCTGGATGGATGCGATGCCGTCTACCCAGGTTCCAGAACTCCCGAACAAGGATCGAAGACCGCCGCTCCGCTTCCACCCACGCGGCGAGCCAGCGATCGGCGGTCTCGAGGTCGCCCCGGGATTCGTAGAGCGACATTAGTTCAGGGTACACGATCCGCGCGTAGACGCATCCCTGGGCAGCAGCCAGAAGGTAAGGCTCGGCCCCCAGGTCATCGCGGAGGGCGAGGTAACACCCAAGCATGTAGTTTGCGTATAGGTTCTCGGGATCGATCTTGACCGCCTTCTCAGCGAAGCGGAGTGCCTCCTCCTCGCGACCATGAGCGCGGGCGAGCCAAGCCTGTAGTGCGAGCATGTCCGCTCGGTCCGTCGGATCGCTCGGGCGCGAGCGCTGGATCTCTCTCAGTTGCCTCTTCGTTCTCTCGAAGGCGGCGTACCCTGCCGCCCATTCGTCCGCCCACGTCCGCCGGTACGCGTCAAACACGCGGGCGACCAAAGGCTGAAGTTGCTCGCCAAGCAGCGCTTCACCGGCGCTCACGTCCGGCGGTTCCGCAGCGACCGCGGCGGCTTCGCTCAGGTTCTCCTCGTTCACGAGCGACTCGCACCCCAGCGCGTTCAGGCGATCCCGCGTGCCCGGGTGAGTTGCCAAACCATTCGTCCTTGTGGCAAGCCTCTGCTCGATTGCCGTTCGGGCCGTCTCGGGGGTTGCTCTCTCTATCCGCTCGGCAAACCTCTCCAGTAGGCTCTCGGGCATGTGCGGCTCGAAGTAGCTGCGTCTCCAGAACTGCGCTTCAACCTCTGACCAGAGCGAAGTCAGGGTTACGATCCGAAGCAGCGTCCGCGCGGCACACTCCGCAGATGTACGCGCAGCCGCCTCTCGGTCGGCCGCATACTCGTTCGCCCCTTCCCGTACCGCTGTCAGCCTCGCCATGTGTGGAACGTACCAGCGGGCGAAGTACTGAGCCGGTTGCAGGCGGTCGCCCGTTTCGACGAGACCCCGAGTGCGCAGCGGCCAGTAAGTGAGCAGCTTGGCAGTCCCCCCGCCATGGTGGAAGCGGGCGAGTTCTCGCGCCACGACGAAGTCGAATCCCTCCTCCGAAAGGCCGATCAAGAGGCTTATCCCGAGGCAGAGGCGGGTTCTGCGGCGACGGAATAGCCGCCGCCCTTGCGCAGAGGCGGAGGCTGTCGGTTCTGCGACCAGGCAAATCGCGTTCACCGGCGCTACCCCCATCCGCTCCGCGAGGTTATGAACTCTCTGGTACAAGCGCGGCGCTTCGTCGGGAGACAACTCGACCGTCGGCTCGCCCGGCACCCTCTTGAAGAGGCGAAGGACTATCCATCCGCCAACGACAAAGCAGATGATCGCCGCAAGACTCGGCGAGGGCGTGAGGACGAACACACCCAGCGCGAGGAGGGCGGCAGTCAGCAGCCAGCCCAGGAGGACGAACAAGCAACCCAAATGCAAGAACAGCCAGAAGCGCACGTTGAACCACAAAGAACCGCCTCGAGCCTCCTGCTCGAGCGCACGACCCTGCTCTCGGAGTCGCTGCTCTCCCGACCTGATTGCCGCAAGCGACGCTCTCCTTCGGCGATTCATCAGAGGGAAGTATACGCTTCGGTAGAGAGAATCGAACCTTTTCGGAGCATCCCGCGGTTAGCCTAAAGACGCAAGTCCTCTCAACCGCTCCTCAATCCGCTCCAACTCAGCCTGTAACTCCTCTGCGGCCTCGCGGTCGGCAGCAACGACCTCCGGCTTCGCGCGCTCAACGAACATGGGATTCGAAAGCCGCTTCAAGAGCTGATCCAACTCCTTGCGCCGCTTCTCCAGTTGCGCGGACAGTCGCTTCGCCTCCGCCTCAACGTCAACCAGCCCCTCTACCGGCAGATGAATGTCCACGCCCCTTGCCACCGCCGAAATGTGCGTGGATGGGGGCGTCCCGAACTCGACACGCTCGAACCGTGCGAGCGAAGCAACCAGGACCGCTGACGGCTCGGCAAGCCCCTGCACGAATAGAGTGGGCAACAGCTCCTTCGGGCTTATGCCGAACTCCTGCCGAAGGTTCCGCGCCGCCCGCACCACCTCCTGCACCGTCTCGAAGCTCTCCCGCGCGGTCGCATCCCTCCAGCCTGGCTCTGGTGAAGGCCAGTCAGCATAATCTAAGTACGAGTCCCGCGCTACGCCAGGCAGCCGGTGCCAAACCTCTTCTGTGATGTGCGGCATGAACGGGTGCATCAGCCGGCAGAAGCGGTCGAGGCACGTCGCAAGCACCCAGCGCGGGACGCCCGCCTCTGCGCCCTCAAGGCGCCGCTTGCTCGCCTCGATGTACCAATCGCAAAACTCCGACCAGAAGAACTCGTACAGCCGCTTGGTTGCGTCCATCATGTGATAGCGGTCGAGCGCGTCGGTTACCGCTTCGATCGTGTCGTTCAACCGGTCGAGGATCCAGCGGTCCTCAAGCGCGAGCGAGTCGGCGGGCGGTTGAGGCTGCACGTCCTCCCCGATGTGCATCAGCGCGAAGCGCGCGGCGTTCCATATCTTGTTGCAAAAGTTCCTCGCCTCCTGGATCGGCCTCTCTCCAAATCGAATCTCCTGGTTCATCCCCGTCTGTACCAGAAGGCTGAACCGCATCGCGTCCGCGCCGAAACGGTTGATGTATTCAAGCGGATCAACGCCCGTTCCGAGTGACTTGCTCATCCGCTTGCCGTCCTCGGTGAGAACGGTCGCGTAGACGTACACGTCTCGGAATGGAATCTCCTTCCTTTGATCCAGCCCGTCCATGATCATCCGCGCGACCCAGAGGTAGATGATGTCGCGCGCGGTAACCAGCACGTCCGTTGGATAGAAACGGCGCAGGTCCTCCGTTTCATCCGGCCAGCCGAGCGTCGCGAACGGCCAGAGCGCCGACGAGAACCACGTGTCCAGCACGTCGGGGTCTTGCGTTACGTCCGCCCCTCCCGCTTTCTCTCTCGCCTCGGCTTCGGTCATCGCCGCGATCGCGCTGCCGTCTGCCGTGTAGTAAACCGGGATGCGATGCCCCCACCACAACTGCCGACTGAGGCACCAATCGCGGATGTTCTCCATCCAATCGAGATACACGTCGGTGTAGCGCGCGGGCGTGAATCGGATGCGCCCCTCCTTCACCGCGCGAATCGCAGGCTCGGCGAGCGGCCTCATCGAGCAGAACCACTGCTCGCTCAGCAGAGGCTCGATGACTTCGCCGCTTCGGTCGGCAATCTTCAGCGGGACCCCGTGATCTTCCACGCGCTCCAGCAATCCTTCGGCTTCGAGGTCGGCGACGATGCGCCTGCGCGCCTCGAATCTGTCCAAACCGTGATACGGCGTTTCCGGCGCGATGACGCGCGCGTCCTCGTCAATGCAGGTCGGCACCT
>JBFMFD010000033.1:0-20393 GCA_040752255.1 Armatimonadota bacterium | reverse complement strand
GTCATCGGGCGCGATGCGGGTCATCTCTTTGAACGCCGCATGCGCCTCGTCCAGCCGGTCCGTGTCCGCGAGGTATTGAGCGTGAACGGCGAGCAGTTCGATGTCCTGCTTGTGCTGCTCTCGAAGCCGCGCAAACATGGCGTCCGCCTCTTCCGGTCTGTCGGCCGCTCGCCACTCCATCGCGGCGAAGTAGTAAGGGCCTTTGGACCCCTGCGCTTCGGCAAGGCGCACCCACTCGCGGGCGGACTCCTCATGTCGCTTTAGGCGGCTGAGCATCCGAGCGCGACCCTTGATCGCTTCGAGGTTGCCGGGCAGCGCGTCGAGCATCCGGTCGTAAACCGCGAGCGCGGCGTCGGGGCGCTGCGGCTCCTGGATGGTTGCGAGGAGGGACCAGCCCCGCTCGGATGCGGGGTACTTGCGGACGAGCGTTTCGAGGGTGCGAATCGCTTCGGCGTTCGACTGCTGCTTTCGGTAGCAGAGGGCAAGATAGAGATACAGTTGCTCGCTCTCAACGCCTCGCGCGAAGGCGGCGTTCAGGCGCTCGATGGCGGTGCCCACATCACCGCTCGCCAAGAAAGCCTGGGCCAACATCCCCAAGGTCTCTTTGTCGTTGGGGCGAATCTTCAGATAGATGTCGGCGAGGACCGCAGCCTCCGACCACGCGTCGCGCTTCACAAGGATTTGCAGAAGAACGGGATACGGCTCCGGCTGCTCGGGCGCGTTGGCTATCCAGTTCCGCAGGATGACTTCCTCGGCGCGTGACTTGTTCTGCGCGCGAGCAACTTCGAGGGCGAGCAGATAAGCGTCTCGCCACCGCGGGGCGACACGCATCGCCATGTCGGCGTCCTTCTCCGCCTCTTTGAGGCGCCCCGAAAGGAGGTGGAGACGCGCGCGTGCGGCGAGGGCGCGGGCGTCCTCCGGGCGACTTTCGAGCGCCTCATCGAGCAGGCCCAGCGCCTCGTCCGGCCGGTCCAAAGCCTGGAGGCACTCCGCGCGCGCGGTTGCCAGGGCGATGCGCTGTACACCGCGCTCCTGCGCCGCATCGAGTGCGGATAGCGCCTCGCTGGGCTTATCCTGCGAGAGGAGCGCCTGGGCATGCTGCTCGGCGATATCGGCGTTGGTGGGGAAGCGGGCGTAGGCTGATTCGCAGAGATCGGCTGCCTCCTTTGCGCGCCGCGCGCTGAGGAGGGCGCGCACCTCTCCGATAACCGGCGCAGGGTCGTTCGGGTTGAGGAGCGCGGCGTCTCGATAGGCTTGCGCTGCCTCGGCGTGCTTGCCGAAGGCGGCGAGGATGGCGCCGGCTTGCATCGCAAGGTCGAACCGCTGCGGCGCGAGGCTGCGGGCCTTGAGCACGGCGTCAGTTGCGGTGGGCTCTCCGAGGAGCGCCTCGACGCCTGCACGCAAACTCCAGTATTCGGGCACGCCCGCACCCTGCGGTTCGGCGGCGCGGAGCGTGGCGAGCGCGGCGAGCGGCTCGTTCAGCAAAACGTAGGCGTTGGCGAGCGCCATCGGCGGTTCGAGGCGGCTGGGCGCGACCTCGCGCGCCCTTATGAGGGGCTGGAGCGCTTCGCTCGTTCTGCCGCTTCGGATTAGGAGGGCGCCGAGGTTGTACAGGGCGGCGAACTCGTCAGGGTGTTCGCGCAAATGGTCGCGATAGAGTTGGATCGCTTCCGTGACCTTGCCCTGCTGTTCCGCCGCTCTCGCCTGCGCCAAGAGGTCTTGCCCGAGCGCGACGGAAGCGAGCGTAAGGAGGAAGGCGACAGCGACCGCGAGGCGCATGATGAGAGGATACCATCAACGGAGGTTGAAGTACTTCGCTTCCGGGTGGTGGCAGATGATCGCGCTGGTGCTCTGTTCCGGCACGAGCATGAACTCCTCGGTGAGTTCGACACCGATCTCCTCCGGCTTCAGCAGGCGGAAGACGATGGCTTGGTCTTCGAGGTTGGGGCAGGCGGGGTAGCCGAACGAGTATCGGCATCCACGGTACTTTACGCTGAACAGCAGCCGGATCTCGTCTGCGTCCTCATCGCCGATTCCCCATTCCCGCCGAATCTGTTTGTGCCAGTACTCGGCGAGGGCCTCTGCGGTTTCGACGCCCATGCCGTGGACGAGGAGATAGTCTTCGTACTTGCCGTCGGCGAACAGTTTGCGCTCCCGTTCGGTTACCTCGCTCCCGATGGTAACGAGGTGGAAGGCGGCGACGTCCATCCTTCCTGAGTCCCTGGGCGCGAAGAAGTCGGCGATGCACAGCCTGCGGTCGGTTGCTTGCCTGGGGAACGTGATGCGCTCGATCTCTTTGTGGGTCTCCGGGTCGTAGAGGATGAGGTCGTTCCCTTCGCTTTGGGCAGGGAAGTAGCCGTAGACGACGCGAGGTTCGAAAGCATCGCGCAGTTCCTTCTTCAGCCGCTCAAACCTGGGGCGGGCGGTTTCTTCGAGGTATTCCTGAAACTCTGGGTTGCTCATCTCCTTGAACCGCTTGAAGCCCCACTGACCTCGGAACAGCGCGATTTCATTGATGTACTCGTAGACATCTTCGATGTTGATGTCGGTTACGACGCGCCTTCCAAAGAAGGGCGGCTCCGGGATTGGCGCGTCCTTCGCCACGTCGCTGGTTTCGCCGTCAAAGGCATAGAACCTGTCGTGGTCGGAAGGCACGCGGTGGCTGGAGACGGAGCGCTGCGGAGTCGCCGGCTTGGGTTCCTCTTCAACGAGTTGGGCGCCGTCGTCGCCTGTAATCGCCTTCATTAACTTCAATCCCTCGAAGGCGTCTTGCGCGTACCACACCTTGCCTTTGTACAGCGAACGGAGGTCCTGCTCTACGTATCCTCGCGTGAGCGCCGCGCCTCCGAGCAGCACCGGGTAGTGGTGCTTGCCGAGTTCGTTCATCTCGGCGAGGTTGTCCTTCATCACCACGGTGCTCTTGACCAGCAAGCCGCTCATGCCGATTGCCTGCACCTTGTGCTCTTCGGCGGCCTGGAGGATCGCGCTGAGGGGCTGTTTGATGCCGATGTTGACGACGCGGAAGCCGTTGTTGGACAGAATGATGTCCACGAGGTTTTTCCCGATGTCATGCACATCCCCCGCAACCGTGGCGAGCACGATAGAGCCGCGTTCGTCACCTTCCACCTTCTCCATCTTCGGCTCGAGGTGCTTCACCGCCGCCTTCATCACCTCCGCGCTCTGGAGCACGAACGGCAGTTGCATCTTGCCCTCGCCGAACAGGTCTCCAACGACCTTCATCCCGTCGAGCAGGATGTCGTTGATAATCTGGAGCGGCGTATACGTCTGAAGCGCCTCTTCGAGGTCGCTCTCGAGGTCCTTCTTGATCCCGTCAATGATGTGCCTCTTCAGGCGCTCCTCGATCGGCAGCGACTCAAGTGCTTCGGATTCGTCCCGCTTCTCGACGTTCTCGAAGAGAGCCATGAACTCGACGAGCGGGTCGGACTCCTCGGTGCGCTCGTTGAACACCAGCCGCCGCGCCACCTCCCACACCTCTTTTTCCACCTGGTTCTCGGGCATGATGCGCCCAGCGTGAACGATCGCGCTCGTAAGCCCTGCTTCGAGTGCGTAGTGGAGGAACACCGAGTTCAGCACGTGCCGCGCCTGGGGCTTCAGGCCGAAGGAGATGTTGCTCACGCCGAGGAGAGTGTTTACTTTCGGGTACTTGCGCTTGATTTCGCGAATCGCCTCGATTGTCTCGATACCCGCGTTACGAAACTCGGCGTCGCCGGAGCCGAGCGTGAACGTGAGCGCGTCAATGAACACGTCCTCGTCCGGTAGGCCGAACCGCCGCGTCCATTCAAGGATGCGGTCGGCGATGGCGACCTTGCGCTCTTTGGTCTTCGCCATGCCCTCTTCGTCAATTGTCAGCCCGACGACACCTGCGCCGAACTTGCGACACAGCGTAAGCACCTTCTCCGTGCGAGCGTCGCCGTCCTCAAAGTTGATGGAGTTGATAACCGGCTTGCCGGGAAGACGCTTCAGTGCCGCCTCGATGACGTTCACTTCCGTCGAGTCAATCATGATGGGCACGGTTACCTGCCGCGCGAACTCGAAGAGCAGGCGGTCCATGTCCTTCACCTCGTCCCTGCCCACATAGGCGGCGCAGACATCGAGCACGTGCGCCCCCTCGCGTTCCTGCTCGCGCGCCATTTCGGTGAGCGCCTGCCAGTCCTCCTCGGCCAGCAACTCGCGAAACATCCTGCTGCCGTTCGCATTCGTCCGCTCGCCCACGATGAGGAACGATGGGGATTGGTCGTACGGCTGGAACTGATACAGCGACGAAAGCCCGACCAGCGGCTCGATTGCGTCTCGCTTCGTGGGCGTGAGGCCCGCGACCGCCTCCGCAACTGCTTCGATGTGCTTCGGCGTCGTGCCGCAGCAGCCCCCGACTAGGCTCACGCCGAACTCCGACACGAATCGGCGGTGGAAGGTGGCCAGTTCGTCGGGCGTAAGTTTGTAAAGCGCTTCGCCCTTCTCCATCACGGGCAAGCCTGCGTTGGGCTGTACCGAGATGAGACCCGGCCAGTGCTTGCTGAGAGCCCTAACGTGCGGCACCATCTCCTCAGGCCCGGTCGCGCAGTTCAGGCCGAGGCTCACAACGTAGGGGAAAGCCGAAACCGCATTGATGACCGCCTGAATCTCCGACCCCATGAGCATCGTGCCGGTCTGCTCCATGGTCACCTGCACGAACACCGGGAGCGGCTTGCGGGCCTCCTCCATCGCCTCCGCGACGGCAACTAAGCACGCCTTGGCGTGCAGCAGGTCCTGAAGCGTCTCGATCAGCAAGCCGTCCACGCCGCCCCGGATGAGCTCGACAAACGCGGCGCGATAACTTTCCACGACGTCGTCGAACAAAACGTCCCCCAGCGTCACGAGTCGCGTGCCCGGGCCGATTCCGCCAAGAACGAAACGGGGTCTATCAGGCGTGCTGAGAAGGTCCGCCTGCTCGCGGGCGATCCTCGCAGCCGCCGCAGAGATCTCCTCCAGCTTGTCGCCGATGTCGTATTCGTCGAGCACGTAACGGATCGCGCCGAAGGTGTTCGTTTGGATGACGTCGGCGCCCGCTTCGAGGTATTTGCGGTGAAGATCGGCGATGACATCTGGACGAGAGAGGTTGAGGTACTCATTGCACCCGTCAAGGCCGTCGAAGTCCTCGGCGGTTAGGTCTGCGGCTTGGATCTGAGTTCCTGCTGCGCCGTCGCAGACAAGTGCGCGCGATTGCATCGCGCGCACTATCTCAGATTGTTCGCCACCAGTGAGCCATTCCTTCACTTGCACCAATTATGGCACACGCGGCGCGCTCGACAAGCGATGCATAATGCGCGCCATGTTTCGAGTTGCAGTACTTCCCGGCGACGGCATCGGTCCCGAAGTCGTCGCGGAAGCCGTCAAAGCCTTGCGCGCTGCTACTGACGGACTTGAGCTGACCGAGGCGTTGGTCGGCGGCGCCGCGATTGACGCCGTCGGCGAGCCGCTCCCGGAGGAGACGCTGCAACTGTGTCGCGACAGTCACGCAGTTTTGCTGGGCGCGGTCGGCGGCCCCAAGTGGGACAACCTGCAGCCGCCCTCCAAACGTCCCGAGGTGGGCGCCCTCCTCGCGCTGCGACGCGAACTCAACTTGTATGCAAACCTGCGACCGGCGCGCATCTTTCCCAGTCTGATGGAAGCCTCGCCGGTCAAGTTCGGGCCGAGCGGCCCGATTGACCTCATCGTGTGCCGTGAGTTGACCGGCGGCATCTACTTCGGCCAGCCGCGCGAGCGCAGAGAGGATGGCGAGGTCGCGGTGGACACCTGCGTTTACTCGAAAGCGGAGGTACGGCGCATCGCTGAGCGCGCGTTCGAAATCGCCGCGCAAAGACGCAAAAAGGTAACGACCGTAGATAAAGCGAACGTGCTCGAGACGAGCCGCCTGTGGCGCGAAGTTGTTGCCGAAGTCGCCGCCAAACACCCCGAGTGCGATCACGATTTCATGCTGGTGGACAACTGCGCGATGCAACTCGTTCGTGATCCAGGGCAGTTTGACGTCGTCCTCACGGAGAATATGTTCGGCGATATCCTGAGCGATGAAGCCGCGCAGGTAACCGGCTCGCTCGGCATGCTGCCCAGCGCGTCGTTGTCGGACGCCGACGAGAGCACCGACACCGTGTTCGGTCTCTATGAGCCTGCGCACGGCTCCGCGCCCGACATCGCCGGGCAAGGGGTGGCGAACCCGCTCGCAACCATCTTGTCCGCCGCGATGATGCTTCGGTTCTCCTTCAAGATGGACAATGAGGCGGACGCCGTCGAGCGCGCCGTCGAGCGCGCCCTCGACGACGGCGTGCGCAGCAGCGACCTCGGCGGCAGGGCGTCAACGTCCGAGGTGGGCGACGCGGTCGTCGCTCGGCTGAAATGAAGCGCTTGCCGTTCGATGCCTTGAGCACTTCGGCGGTTGTGAGCGAGGCGCAGGCGCTGCTTGGAGCGCTCGTAACGGGCGTCGGCGCGCCCGGCCAAGCGGCAATCGCGCTCGTTTTGCGAGGCGAGGCTGCGCGCGGCCTACTCGTCCTGTCTGCGGCTACGGAGTACCCCTGCGCGTTTGTGTCGCGCGGACGTTTGATGCTGGGGCAATCCGAGTTCAGCGGGCGACTTAAGCGATCCCTGAAAGGGACGACGCTCACAGCCGTCAAGCAGATTGGCTTCGACCGCGCCATCGAGATGACCTTTGAGCCGGGCGCGCTTCGACTGTACGCCCTTCTCTTCGGAACGCACGCGAACCTTGCACTCGCTTCGCAGGACGGGAAGGTCATCGCCTTGCTGAGGAGGACGGACGCTCTCCGCGTCGGCGCCCATGTTGACCTTGAGCCGCCGAGGCTACAGTCTGTGGAGGAAGCGCTCAGCACGCGAGACGCGGGCGGATCTCGCGCGTTTGCTCTCGCGCTCGAGCAGCACGATGACGACGCTGTGCTGCGCGCCGTCGGGCAGCCGTCGGGCTATGTGCATCCGGAAGGTGTGTACCCGCTGCCGCTTTCATCAGAGGCGGAGCGGCGCGAGTCGTTCTCCGACGCGGTCGCAGAACTCTTCTCCGCGCTGGAGCGCGAGAGGGCAGAGAAGCAGCGGGAGCGAGCGATCGCGCGCATCGAGAAGGAGATCGAGGGGAAGGAGAGGGCGCTCCGCCAGGTGCAGGCGGCGCTCGAAGTCGGCGACCGCGCACGCGAACTTCAGGTTCGTGCCGAGCTGCTGCTTGCTTATCAACACCAGGTGGCCGAAGGCGCGACGGAGTTCCGCGCCGTCGGATACGACGGGGAGGAGGTGGTGATACCGCTCGACCCGACCCTGACGCCCGTCGCTAACGCTGAGCGGCTGTTCGCCAAGGCAAAGCGCGCGAAGGCCGGCCGCAAGGTGCTGCTTGCGCGACGCGATGCGCTGCTGAGGGAGATCGAGGCCCTGCGCGAGCGGCTCGACCTGCCCGACGGAGAGGAGTTGGAGCCCGCGCCGAAGCTTAGGCCGCAGCGGCGCGATGAGAGGCCCTATGAGGGGCATAAGATTCGGGAGACCCACGACCCCCGCGGCTATGCAGTCCTCTGGGGCATGAACGCCGAAGCGAACGACTACCTGACTCGCCGAGTCGCCAGGCCAAACGACCTGTGGCTGCACGCCCGCGGCGCGACAGGCTCGCATGTTGTGATTCGGACGAACAACCAGCCGGACCGCGTGCCCCGCGATACGATCCTGTTCGCCGCCCACATCGCGGCGCGGCACAGCAGCCAGAAGCACGCGAGCCTCGTGCCCGTCGCATACACTTTGGCGAAGCACGTGCGCCGCCCGCGCCACGCCCCGCCCGGCACGGTTACGCTCAGCCGCGAGAAGGTGCTGTTTGTGCGTCCGGGGTTAGGGAAGGGGTAAGCGCGTCGACATACCCGAATTACGTCACCAAGTAGTTCCTCATCATGCCCATGTCCTCGTGCTCGAGGTTGTGGCAGTGGTAGAGGAACATGCCGGTGTACTGTCCGAAGGCGACGAGCAGGCGGACTCTCTCGCCCGGCATCAGGAGGAGAGTGTCTTTCCAGCCCTCGTCCGTGTAGCCGTGGCGCACGCTGTCCCACCCTTCGGTGTAGCCGGGCGATACCGTCCTGCGCAGGATTTGGAACTGCGGGCCGTGCATGTGAATCGGATGCGCCATGACGTTCGTCTGCGGGACGTTCTCGAACTCCCACACCTCGAGCGTATGCGCGCGCACCCGCTCGTTCGGCTTCGTTCCATACATGTTGTATGGCTCATCGTTCAGCAGCCAACCCATCGTGTTGTCCCACCGCGCCGTGAGATAACGCGGCTTATCGCGGTTGATCGCATCCTCCTCGCGGTTCCATCGAATCGTGGTGAGGCGCTTCGGCAGGCTGCGGTACTCCTTGTCCTGGTCTGCAACGTGAAAGCGCATTACGTCAAACGGTGCGCCGTTCGGAAGGGGGTCGTTGCTTCCGCCGACGCCGAACATCAGCCCCTGTATTGCAAGGCTCTTGAGCGTCAGTCGCTCGCCTACACTTCGATTGCGGAAGTCCATCCAAACCTCGACGCGCTCACCGGGTGAGAGCACGACGTGAGGCTTCTCGACCGGGAACTCGAGCAAGCCGCCGTCGGTGCCGATTACGGTCATCGGCGTGCCGTCCTCCCAAGCCAACTTGTAGACGCGCGCGTTCGAGCCGTTCAAGAAGCGCAGGCGATAGGCGCGCGTCCTGACGGGGAGCTCGTATCCCGCCTGCCCGTTGACGAGGACTTCACTTCCCAGCGTTCCGCGCATCGGGTTGGGCAGGTAGACGAACTGGTTGTTGGAGTCAAACGTCCGGTCCTGGAGCACCAACAGTTGGTCAAGGTCTCCGTCCGGGAGGTCGAGCGCCTGCTCCTCGGGGTCGCTGACGATCAATCCGCCCGCGAGGCCATGGTAGACCTGGTTGGCGGTCAACATATGAGGATGCGGGTGGTACCAGTACGTGCCCGCTCGGTTCGCCACGCGATAGTGGTAGGCGTAGAGGCTGCCCGGGTTGATCGCGTCCATAGGGTGTCCATCGGCGTAGTGGGGGACGTACAGCCCGTGCCAGTGGACGATGGACTCTTCGCTCAGGTTGTTGTTCAAGAAGATGGAGACGTGCTCGCCGCTACGAAGGCGGATTGTCGGGCCAAGGTAAGAGCCCGGCGATGGCGCGAGGGCGTCGAGGCGGCCGCGGAGGACGCTCCCCGTGAACCGAAGGACATCCGTCTGCGCGCCCGGCTTCACCTGTGCGACGCCGGGACCCGCCGCAAGGTCAATCTGCAGGTACGGCGCGCGGTCCATCTTGCCCGCGTCGCCGAGCGCCTGGGCGAGCGCCCGGGCGCCGCCGCCGAACGCTAACCCGGCAGCGGCGGCACCAATGGCTCGAAACAGTTCGCGTCTCGAAACGCTCTCTCGGTCTTCGTACTTCATGTTCAAGTGTCGCTTTCGTTCATAATCGCGCGCGATGCGCGCCAGCAGGTTCTATCTCCCAACCCTTCGCGAAGCGCCGGCGGAGGCTGAACTCGTCAGCCACCGCCTGCTCTTGCGTGCCGGGTTCATTCGCAAACTGTCGGCGGGCGTTTACTCCTATCTGCCGCTCGGTCTACGGGTTCTTAACAAGTTCGCCGACATTGTGCGCGAAGAGGCGAACCGCATCGGAGCCGTGGAGCTGCTGATGCCGGCGCTCGTCCCCTTCGACCTTCTCAAGGAGACGGGTCGAGACGCCGTTGAGGTTCTCTACCAAACGAGCGACCGCACCGACCGGCAATTCGCCCTGGGCTTCACGCATGAAGAGGTCATCACCGACATCGTGCGCTCAAGTGTGCAGTCGTATCGCGACCTCCCGCTCTGTCTGTATCAGATTCAGACGAAATTCCGCGACGAACCTCGACCGCGCGCGGGCCTCATCCGCGCCAAAGAGTTCGAGATGTTCGATGCGTACTCCTTCGACGCCGACGACGAAGCCGTTGACCGAATCTACAGGGCGATGTGGAAGGCGTACGAGCGAATGTTCGAGCGAGCCGGTCTCCAAACCCTGGTGTGCGAGGCGGAAGCGGGCGACATCGGCGGGTCCGACAACCACGAATTCATGGTCGTAACGCCGGGCGGCGAGGACCGCGTGCTACTCGATGAGCAGTCAGGAGTCGCCGCGAACGCCGAGCGCTGCGACATCGGCGGCTCGTACGAAAGAGCCGCTTGCGAAGGCGTGCCGCCAGCGGAGCGCGTGCAGACGCCCGGCAAGAGAACAGTTGAAGAAGTCACGGAATTCTTGAACGTTTCCGCCGACCGGCTGGTGAAAACGCTGCTCGTGCGCGCGGGCGAGGAGCGCGTCGCAGCCCTGGTTCGCGGAGACCGCGACTTGAACCCATTCAAGCTCGCCCGCCGCCTCGGGGTTCCAAAGGTCGAGATGCTTGGCGCGGCGGAGGTGCAAGAGTTGACGGGCGCTGACGTGGGCTTCGCAGGGCCGGTTGGCCTGGGCGGAGTTCGCATCGTTGCGGACCAGGAGATTCTCGCGATGGCGGGCTTCGTCGTAGGAGCAAACGCGGACGACGCGCACCTGATCAACGTTTGCCACGGCCGAGATTTCGAGGTTGCGGAGTTCATGGACATCCGAGTCGCGCAGGACGGCGATCCGTCCCCGGGTGGCGGCGTTTTCCGCGAGGTGCGCGGCATCGAAGTCGGGCACATCTTCAAACTCGGCACGAGATACAGCGAGCCGATGGGCGCAGTCTTCACCGACGAGAGCGGAGGGGAGCGTCCGATCCTGATGGGTTGCTATGGGCTTGGAATAGGGCGCACGATGCAAGCCGTCGCCGAGGTTTCGAACGATGGCTCGGGCATCATCTGGCCGATCTCGATCGCGCCATTCGAGGTAGTCGTGGTCAGCGTCAACCCGGAAGACGACGCGCAGCGCGAAGCAGCGGAGAGTGTGTACGGAGGATTGATCGCAGAAGGGGTGGACGTGCTTCTGGACGATCGAGACGAGCGCGCCGGCGTCAAGTTTAAGGACGCCGACCTCATCGGCTACCCGCTGCGCGTCGTATGCGGAAGAACGGTCGCCGACGGGCTGGTCGAGGTCAAGTGGCGGCGCGAAGCGGACGCGACAACGGTCCCGCTCCAATCGGCGGTCGCGACCATTGCGCAGCAGGTCAGAGATGAGCGCGCTCGCTACGCGTAAGCCGCTCGTTCGCGGCTTGCGGAAGACCTACTCGCTTGTCTCCATCTACATCCAAGAGACGCTTGCGTACCGCGCCGGCGCGTTCATCTGGACGCTCGCCGACGGTCAGATGGCGCTCATCTTGCCCGCCGTGTGGATTGCCGCGATGGGCTCCGGAGCAGACGTCATCGGAGGGCGGAGCGCGTCCGAGATGGTTACTTACTACCTGTGGGCGACGCTGCTGTCGCAGTTCGTTGTGTGCCACTTGATGTGGGACATCGCCTTCGAAATCCGCGAGGGAATCTTCTCGGTGTACCTCTTACGACCCATGAGCGTGGTGTGGGCGCAGCTGTCGAGGAACGTCGGCTGGCGCGTGGTCAAGGTGCTGCTGTTCACGCCGATTCTCGTGGCGTTCTTGCTGATTTACCGGGGCTACCTGACCGACCTTTCCGTCCATGCCGGCCTTCTGTTTTGGTGTTCGCTGGTTCTCGCGCACTTTCTCAGCTTCTTTGTTGCTTGGACGATTGCGCTCGTGTCGTTGTGGACAACGGAGTTTGTGAGCGTCTTCCGTCTTTACTACTTCCCTGAGATGTTCCTGAGCGGTAGGCTGGTGCCGATCGAGACGATGCCCTCGTGGGCGCAGTCGGTCGCGGCTTTCTCTCCTTTCAAATATACTGTCGCGTTCCCAGTCTCGCTCTTGATGGGCGAGGCGGGGGCCGACGCTGCGGTGCGGGGCTTGGCGATGCAATGCGCGTGGATCGCCGTCTTCGTGCTCGCCTCTGGGGCGCTTTTCCGCGCCGGCGTACGTCAATATACAGGATTCGGCAACTGATGGCACTTTACGACGCACAACACGAAGCGGCACTCGAAGAGTTGGCGGACGCCCTCACGAGCGGTGTGCAGTCCGTGGTAGACCAGGCGGCTCGGCTCGGCTCGGGCATGATCTCGCTCGACGTGCGCGAGGCGCCCGGGGGCCTTGAAGTAGCGATTCGCCGAGGACCGTTCGCGGCAACGTCGCCGGTTCTGATGACGCCCCTTCCCGAGTCGTGGCGTGGAGCGGAAGACGCGGAGGCGCTGACCGAGAAGGTCGCCGCCGCCCTGAGCCGCAGACGGCCTCGGCTCGGCTTCGTGACGAAGCGACACAACTACCTGCCGCTTGTGGACGAACTCGTGCGCCAGGGGTGCAACGCGCTCGACGATGGCGCAACATCCCTCGCGTTTCTCAAGGAGGAGGGCGAGAAGATTCTCGGGCGACAGATGACGCCCGAAGAGACGCGCGAGGTCCGCTTCCGCTTGCTCCGATTGCGAAGGAACAAGAAGCACGCAATAGACCTCTGAAAGGGATTGGCCGCACCGCCGGGTAAAAAGCAAGTCTTCAGGAGAGACGGTTGACGCACAGAAGCCTTCCACAGATGTTCATCGAATCCTGTCGCGCCCATCCCGAGCGCGACTGCTGGCTCGTCCGTGAGGGTGCCGAGTATCGGGGCATCTCGTATGCGGAGGCGGAGCGACGAGTCGCGGCTTGCGCGGAGCGCCTGCGGTCCCTAGGCGTCCAGAAGGGCGACCGCATCGCCATCATGGCGGAGAACGGCGTGGAGTGGGCGACCCTCGACTGGGCGATCCTCAGCATCGGCGCGATTACTGTGCCCATCTATCCGACCCTTCCTGCACACGAAGCGGGCGTCATCCTGAGAGACTCCGGCGCGCGCATCGTTTTTGGCGGCACCGAGAAACTGTGCGCGCTGCTGGGCGAGGCGGAGTGCGAGGCGCGCGTGCTGCCGATGAGCGGAGCCGACTCGGTGACCACCGGCGACGAAGCGGTGGACGTTGAACTCTGGCGACAGCAGGCTCTCAAGTTAGACGCCGAAGAAGTCGCCAGCCTCATCTACACGAGCGGCACGACCGGCGACCCGAAGGGCGTCGTGCTCACTCACCGCGCGTTCACGTTTCTTTGCGACGCCATCGTGGAGCAGCTGCCGGTTTACGCGACCGACCGCTTCTGCTCGTTTCTTCCTCTTTCGCATGTGTACGAGCGCATGGCGGGGCACTTCCTGCCCGTCTCTTGCGGCGCGTCCATCGCCTATGCGCGTTCGCTCAAGACTCTCGCCGACGACATCCGCGTCGCTGCTCCAACGATCCTGCTTACGGTGCCGCGCTTCCTCGAGAACGTGAAGAGCCGGATCGAGGCGGCTGCCGGTCACGGTCTGCGCAAGTGGTTGTTCGATAAGACGGTTGCCCTCGGGCCTGCGCGGCTCGAGAACAACTTACGCCCTCCCGGAGTCCTCGGGTTGGTGTTGGATCGCCTGGTGGGGCAGAAGGTGCGCGCGAGGCTTGGGGGAAGAGTTCGATTCCTGGTTTCGGGCGGCGCTGCGTTGCCGCCCGAACTGGCGGAGTTCTATGGTGCGTTCGGGGTTCTCATCCTTCAAGGCTACGGCCTCACCGAAACCGCGCCCGTCATCAGCGTCAACCATCCAGACCGTAGCGTATACCGCTCAGCGGGGGAGGTGCTGGAGGGTGTCGAGGTGCGAATCGCCGAAGACGGCGAAATCTTGATGCGGGGGCCAAGCCTGATGGAGGGCTACTACAACAAGCCGGATGCCACCAAAGAGGTGATTGATGCCGAGGGATGGTTCCATACCGGGGACATCGGCCACCTCGACGGCAGGCGCGTCTACATCACCGACCGGAAGAAGGACATCATCGTTCTGCTGAACGGCAAGAACGTGTCGCCCGCGAAGATTGAAGGGATCCTCAAGACGCAAGCCGGCGTCGCTGAGTGCATGGTAGTGGGCGACGGCTCGGACCACGTCAGCGCCCTCATCATCCCGCGATTCGAGTTCTTCGCCGCCGAGGCGAAGGAGCACGGCGTCCCTCTCAACGACCGCCAGGCGCTCGTTGCAGCGGACTTCGTTCAGAAGCGAATTCGTGAGGACATAGCGCGGGCGAACCAGTCGCTGCCCGACTTCGAAAAGGTGAAGGCGTTCCGCTTGATTCCCGACGAGTGGACGATCGAGGGCGGCGAGTTGACCCCCTCGATGAAGGTCAAGCGTCGCGTAGTTCGCGAGCGATACGCCGACCTCATCGCCGAGATGCGTTAGTCGCAGGCTGTGCAGGGGGCGGCGTCGCGCCGTCGTCGCCATCGCCGGGCTCGTTCGCCACCGGCGTCGGGGCGCTGGGGCCTCGTCGCACGATTCTCGGCCATGCGCGGTAGACGCTCTCGGAGACCTTCTCGCGCGCAACGACCTCGCCGTTTCGCTTCACGATGCGCCAGGTGACGCAGCGACGCCCGGTGCTGCCCGGCTCAACGACGACCGTAGCGCCAGGCTCGAGAGAGGGGTCGTCTACGTACCGGACTGACGTGCCCCACGAAGAGTGGCCGTCTACGACGATGGAGACGCTCAGGCCCGGGTCCTTCTTCCCGAGCACCCAGAAGGTTACCGTCCCCCCTTGCACTTGGGACGCGATGGCGATCGGGTGATCGTACGGGTTCTGAATCTTCAAGTCAATGCTGCCGTAGTCAACGGTCGCGTCGCGACCGACGGGCACGTAGGGAACCGGCATCGAGTGATTCTGCCTTGATACAACCTTCAAGTTCGCGAGCAGAGCCGCATTGAACAGCGTCGTGCTTACCTGGCAGATGCCGCCGCCATAGTCAACTTCGTGCCGTCCGTTGGCATAGATGCCGGCTGGCTTGAACCCGCGTGATGCCGTGCGCCTGCCCACCGTGTCGTTGTAACTGAGCACCTCGCCGGGCATGAGCACGATGCCGTTGAGCCTCTCGGCTGCGAGGCGGATGTTGCTCGATCGGCTCACCTGCCCTGCGTTGAACTTCGTTGTGAAGGTCGCCATGACCTCGGCGATCGAGTTCAACACTTCGCGACCGACGCGCACCTCGCTCTGGCGCATCGGCAGTTCCATTCGATCGCTGCCTTCGGCGGCCGTTGCGACGGCGCGCTCGGCAAGGGCTTCGGTGTCAAACTCGAAAGCGGTAACTTCGTACTGTCGCGCAATCTTGCCCTCACGGAAGAATACGCGCGCCGGCTGCTCGGGCAGCGCGTGCTCCGAGACCCATGCCGCCAGGTGCTCGGCTCTCGGCTCGCCGGGTCTGTATCGCGGCAGCACCTCGCGTCGGCGCTCCTCGCGGCTGAACCATGACTCGACGACCGACCGGAAGCGAACTTGCGCGAGCATCGCATCGAAATCCGGCTCGACGCCAAGCGATTCAAGCGTCTGGGGCGGCGGGTTCGTTGAGATGAGGTGGCTCTCCAGGGCGATTGTTCGTTCTCGCTCGGCATCCCACCACCGCTCAAACGTGCGCAGCGCCTCCTCGCGAGTCTTGCCATCGAGGCTGAGCCCTGCGAAAGTCGTGCCCGGCTCGGCGCGCGGCGGCAAGAGTGAGAGCGCCGTCAGCGTGCACGCCGTCGCCACCAGCAGGCAGAAAAGTGTAAGAGAAACCGCCCTTCTTACTCGATTTACCTTCTTCGCCATGTCGTTCCTTCGACCCCGTCCTCCAGGACGATGCCCAGTTCTTCCAGGTCGTCCCTAACCTGGTCGGCGAGGGCGAACAGTTTCTGCTCGCGCAGCGCCTGTCTCCATTTTAGCACCTTTGCCATGAGTTCTTCAACAAATCCCGGCTCGGAGTCCTCCTGGTCGAGCGGGATTCCCAGCATTTGGACGACCCAGCGGGCCGCGGCGTACACGGCGGCGAGGCGGGCGGCGTCCGCCTGCGGTCCCGAGGCGAGCAGGTCGTTCATCTCGCCGATGGCGTCGTGCAGCACGGCCAACGCGGCGGGAGTGTTGAAGTCGGCGAGCATCGCCTCCTCGAACCTGGAGACGACGTCGGCGGCCGGCTGGGCGTCCGCTTCCGCTCCCAACGCGCTCCGGGCGCGCCCGAGGGCCGCCTTGATTCGCGCAACGACCGCCTGCGCCTGGTCGAGTCGCTCCTCGGAGAACTCGATGGGCGAGCGGTACCCCGTGCCGAGTAGGAACAGCCGCACAGCCGCCGGGCCGTACGCTGTAACCGCCTCGCGGGCGGTGAACACGTTGCCGACCGACTTGCTCATTTTGTCGCCGGACATTCTCACTGCGCCCCAATGCATCCAGATGCGGGCGAACTCCGGCTTGCCGAGGTACGCCTCGGATTGGGCTATCTCGTTCTCATGGTGAGGGAAGATGAGGTCCGTGCCCCCGGCGTGGATGTCGAAGTTGGCGCCCAGTTCCTTCAGCGAGAGGGCGGAGCACTCGATGTGCCATCCGGGTCGGCCGGGCCCCCACGGGCTTTCCCAAGAAGGCTCGCCGGGTTTTGCCGCCTTCCAGAGCGCGAAGTCCATCGGGTGCTCTTTGCGCTCGTCCACCTCGATGCGCGCCCCGGCTTGCATGCTTTCGAGCGAGCGGTTGCTCAGCTTGCCGTACTGCGGGAGCGACGTAACGCGGAAGTAAACGTCCCCGTCCACCGCGTAGGCGTTGCCCCGCTCGATGATGCGCTCGATCATCTCGATGATGGCGTCCATGTTCTCGGTAACGTAAACCCAGCGGGCGGGGCGGACGCCGAGAGCGGCGAGGTCCTCAAGGTACTGCTGCCCATACTTCTTGGCGACCTCGGCGGGCGGGATGCCCTCCTCTTGGCTGCGCCGAATAATCTTGTCGTCAATGTCCGTGAAGTTCTGGACGAAATCCACGGTGAACCCCCGGTGCTCGAACCACCTTCTGATGACGTCGAAGATCACCGCGCCCCGCATGTGACCCAAGTGGGCGGGAGCCTGGGGCGTCAAGCCGCAAGCGTAGATGGTTACACGGTCTGCGTCACGCGGCTTGAACTCGACGAGGCTCCGGGTGAGGGTGTTGTAGATCTTCTGGGTCTCCACAGCGCAGCATTTTAGCGCGCAGGCATCCCGCCGTCCGAAACGAGGCGCTTATCCCCCGCCCTCGTCGTTTGCCCACTTGTCAACGTTTTCGAGCAACTTGCCGTACCCTTCCAGCGCAGCCGCCGCGCCCATGCCGGAGGAAAGCCCGCTGCCGCGCTCGACGAAGAGGTGCCACACGTTCGGCTCGTCGTACTTCTTGCAGAGCGAGTCAATCAATTCGTTGGCGTTCTGCACCGGCCTGTCGACGCGGTGCAGGCTCTTGCCTTCGAGCGCCGCCGCCTGTTGTATGCTCAGGTTTTCGAGTGCGCGAATCAAATCGCCCATCAGCTCCCTCGTGCCGAGCAGCGCGTCGTTGTATTCGGCTGCGATCCGGCGGCACTCATCCGGCGGCGGCAAGCTCTGGAAGCGGCGTGTCAGGTCGGCGAAGGAATTGTTTACGCGCTGAATGAAGCCTTCCGCCGTTCCCCTCCGTCGGTTGTCGTCTTGCGCGGCGGCGTCCGCCTCAGTCTCGGCGAACATGCCGGGGTTCAGCGACCCTACCATCCCCATCGCTTCAGCGCCGAGTTCCGTGTTGAGCCGCTCGCGCTCGCGGTCAATTCGCTTCAAGTGGTCAAGCCAGGCTCGAACGTCCTCCGGCATTCCCTGTCGGTCGCGGCCGATGCTCGGCGACGGGTCGCCGGGAACGGAAAGGGACGGGGGCGCGTCTCCCGGTTTCGCCACGCTCGGTCCCCCTTCACCGCCGAGTGCGAGGGACGGGGCCGCGCCGGAGTCCTTGCCCAACGACGCCTGCGAGCCGCCGAAGAGTTGCAGCACTCCCGCCCGCTGCAGGGCGAACGTTAGAGCGGCGAGCACGGCTACGCCGACCACAACCGAAAGGACTCGAAGCCGCCCGTCGGCCGGGGCAGCCGCGGAAGCGCCGCACTGGGGGCAGAAGGCAGCGCCTTGCGCCAAGGATAAGCCACAGCGTGCACAGTTGTTCATCGTTGCGTTCCTTTACTATTATGGACGTTTGAGCCCCTCAGTTCCGTTGGATGACTTGCTTGATTCCGCGAAGGGAGAGCAGGGAATATGGCCCTCCACCCAATAGGACGCCGCAGATCGGAAGGAAGCCGGCGGCGAACGCGGCGCTCACTGCCAGGAACCTGAGCCAGTCAGCCTGCTGATTGACCCCTGCGTCCGCGACCAACCCAGCCGCGATACCGACCCCCACCGAGGAGAGGGCGGGCACCAAGTTGCCGAGCGCCTCCGAGACGCGGACCTTCAGCGTTACAGTGAGCGCGGTGATGCTCATCAGAAAGCCCGTTGCCGTCGCCATCGTGAGGGCAACGGCGCCCGGCGCAGGGTCCCCCAATTCCATCGGGATCAAGTAGAGGGCGCCGATGCCCACGGCAAGGCTGCACATCCAGATGACGAGCGAAGGTACATCCCTTCCCACCGCGAGCAGCCCGTTCGTGACGATGTATGTATACACGCGCAGCGCGGCAGCAACCGACAGCCAGCGCGCCGCCTCGGCGGCGAATCGCCACTTCTCGCCAAACAGGAGCGGCACCAGGCTCGGGCTGGTCACCCAAGCCCAGGCGAGCAGACCAGTTGAGAGCGCTCCGACCGTCCTCATCGAGCGGAGGAGAGATGCACGGAAGCGTTGCTCGTCGTCGCGGAAGCGCGCAAGGATGGGGAAGAGCGTGTAATTCGCCGCGTGTCCGAGGCGGGACGCCGGCACCACGAGGTTACTGCCGACGCGGAACGCTCCCGCTGCGACCTCGCCCGCCCGCTGCTGAACGGCGATCGTCGGCACCAACTCCAGAACGCTGCTCGGCAGATTCGAGCCGAGGATGCCGTAACTGGCGCGGAGAAGCTCACGCGCTCGACCGATGTGAAACCGAAGGCGGGGAACGACGGGCAGGTACCAGTTGAACAGAACCGCCTGCCCTGCCGTTCGAGCTACCGGCATCGAAGCAAGCGCCCAGATTCGAGCGTCCTCCGGCAGGACGAAGGCGAGACTGATCGCGACCGCCGCCCCAAAAACGAAAGGAACAGCCTCGGCGATCGTCTTGTCGCGGAAGCGATACTCGCGCATCAGAAGAGCAAACGGAGCAACACGCAATCCGTCCACGAGTTGCGCCACGGCGAGCAGTTGCAACAGGGGAGCCAATCCTTGCGCCCCAAGGACGGTCTCCACCCACCCGGCACCGAAGAACAGCAGGGCGGCGTACACCACACCGGAGAACTGGGCAACCCAGAAGACGGTGTCCCGAATCTCCTCGCTCGGGCGCGGCGACGCGATGAACGCCTGCGCAATGCCGGACACTCGCAGGAGCGACGCGAAGTCCGCGACGGTGAAGGCGACCATCGCCACGCCGTACTCCTCCCGCAGCAAGAGCCGCGCGAAGACGAGCGATGCGATGAACTGCACGCCGTTCTGGGCGAATTGCCCAAACGTTTGCCAGCCGAACCCCTTGACAGCCGTCCTCTTCGTGTCGCTCACGGGCGGCATAGTTTAGCGGCTCGGCTCGGTTGAGACGCCTACGCCAGCGACTCGGCGCAGGGAACGAAGGCGACCCAGTCGAAAGTCACGGCCATGCCGTCCTGCGCGGTCAGCCTCCGCTCGCCCAGCCACAGCGTCGCCGTGAACCCTTTAAAGTTCGTTTTGGCGTGGTCAACCGTGATTCGAATGCACGCCCCCTCGTCACTGCCATGCGTCGAGTTGACTGGTACCACGACGGCACTTTCATACTCGCCCTGAAGCATGTGCGGCGCCATGTCCGAGAAGTTCACCGCTTCCTTCCAGGAAACAACGACAGAGCCGGTCTCATCCGGCGCCGCCTCTTCCGTCCGACCGTACAGGATGATGGTTCGATGGTACATTCCGATGCCCCTGCCTGAACCCTTTGTCTTACCATAAAGACGCCCGGCGCGGCCGGTTGGGTTGCGCGCTTTGAGAGAATCTTCGCAACCGCCTCGCCGATTGCGTTAGAATGCGCCGTATGGTTGTGGGGGCTTTTGACCTCAGCTCGGCCCTCGGCTGGGCCGAATGGCTCGTGCTCGGATTCTTCGCTGTCCTGTTCTTGCAGTCGGGGCTGGACAAGGTGTTCGATTGGAAAGGCAACTTCGAGTACCACCGGGAGCACTTCGCCTCCTCGCCGCTCGGGTCGCTCGTGCCGGTGATGCTCCCCGTTCTTACCCTCATGGAGGTCGGAACGGGAGCGCTCTCCGCCGTCGCTGCGGTGCAGTACCTTCTCGGCGGCGCCGGCGACCTTCCGCTCGCCGCCCTCGCCGCTGCAGGAGTTACCCTGCTGTCTCTGTTCGCGGGCCAGAGAATCGCCAAGGACTACGCCGGAGCCGCCGCGCTTGTGCCCTACTTCTTGGTCGC
>JBFMFD010000032.1:0-20407 GCA_040752255.1 Armatimonadota bacterium | reverse complement strand
CGATGACCATGTCGCCCCACTGGAGGCCTGACGAGCGCCAGCGGTTCACGTCGGCATAAGGAACGCCGTAGCGGCTGTACAGCATGTTCCCCCAGAGAGCGGAGTAGACGTCCTAGTCATTTGCCCGGTCAAGCCACACCCGCGTCTTGTTGAACGTGCCAGGATGGATGCCGTGCTCCTTGGCAATGACCCCCCAGCCGCGGCCCTTCTTGTGCTTGTGCCACAGGTCGGGAACAGGGACGCCGCAATGACGGGACATGACGAACGCAGGACCGAGGTCGTACACCGACACGCCGAGGCTCTTGCCGGTGCTCACGACAAACGTCGCATCAAGGCCCAGCATTTCTGCCAGGGCGACAGCGCCTGCTGCCTCGACCAGGCTCACGTTCTGCTTGCTCGCGAAGACGGAGATGTCTATGTCGGCGCGCGCGGGAGGCGCCACCAGGGTCATACCGAGCGCGGCAGCCGCCACGATCCACTTCTGCTGTTTCATCGTTCTACCTCCTGTTCCGGTTCCGTGTTCGTTCCGCTTGCCGCCCGGTTCAATCGCCGGTGGGCGGCTTCACTAGGTTGGACGACCAGCATCCCTGCCGGGTTCCGCACGGAACTTCCTCCTGCCGGTGAGCGTATCCATCAATTGCGGGGCGAGTTCCCGCACACCGCACGGCAATATGGACTCGAACGTACGCGCAGATCGCGTTTCGCCCCGCACCGGAATCGTAGCCGGCGCCATCGTGCTGCTGGTTGCGCTCAGCGGGCTGTTCCTCTACAAATGGGGAGGCGCCTTCGCGACGGTGAGCGCCGTTGAGGCAAGCGGCCGATGGCTGAAGCCCGCCGACTCACTGACCGCAGCAGGCGCGCTTACCGCCACGCTGAATTACTTCGCCATCATCTGGCCCGCATTGGCGTTCGGCATTGTCATCGGCGCTGCCGTGCGCGCCTTCATCTCGCCGCGGTGGGTCGTGCGACTGCTGGGCTCCGAGCGACCCGCCGGAAGACAGCTGGCGGGGGCGCTCGCGGGTGCCCCGTTGATGCTCTGCTCTTGCTGCATCACTCCGATCTACTCGAGCGTTCGGGAACGAGGCGCGCCCCTCGGCTCTGCTCTCGCCCTGATGCTCGGCTCGCCGGGTTTGAACATCGCGGCGCTGATCCTCACGTTCCTGCTGTTCGCACCGCACATAGCCGTCGCGAGGGTTGCTCTCACGCTCGTGGCGGTCCTTGGCTTGACCGCTTTGATCGGCAAAGGGTTCGAAGGTCGGGTAGGCGGAGCGTCGCTGACCAAGCCGAAGGAGCCGAAAGCGTGCGATGTTTCGATTCAGGACGTGACATCCTGGCGCGACGGCGTTCGACGTTTCGCCGGTTCGTTGGTCCACATCACGCTCGTGACGGTGCCCCTCATCGCGCTCGGGGTGCTGCTGTCGAGCCTCATACTTCCTTCTCTCGGAAGCATCAGCGGCCTCGCAGCGGTTCTGACGATCGGCATCGTTGCCGCGGTCGCGGTGCTCATCGCGCTGCCCACGTTCTTCGAGATTCCGCTTGCGCTGCTGCTGCTTCAGGTCGGCGCGCCGGAGGGCGCCGCGCTCGCGCTCCTTTTCGCGGGGCCGATCGTCAATCTGCCCTCGCTGCTTGTGTTGGCGAAGGACGGTGAAACACGCCGCGTGTCGGGCGCGCTCGCGCTTGGCATCTTCGCTCTTGCTTTCGGCGGCGGACTCCTGCTCGCTTTCGTGTAGCGGGAGGCGGGTATCCTCACCTTCTCGCATCGCGAGAAGGGAGAATCCTATGAGAATGATGATAAAAGTCAAGATTAGCACCCCCGAAGGGAACGACTTGGTCGCCTCGGGCAGGATGGGGGAGGTTGTCGAGAGCTTCCTCGCGCGCCTGAAACCTGAGGCGGTCTACTTCACTCTCCAAGACGGCATGCGCACGATGTTCTGCTTCGGAAACATCGCCGACGCATCAGAGCTGCCCGCCTTGTGCGAGCCGCTGTTTATGAACGGCGCAGAGGAGATTGAGTGCGTACCCGCGATGAACGCCGAGGACCTGAAGAAGGGACTCGCCGGCGTAACGGAATAGCGAGTCGGGCTAACCAAATAGGAGGCGCGCAACACCCGAGTCAACGCCTTAAGGCAATCTGAAAGCGAGGTGACGACATGAGCTGGGACGTCTATCTCCGCCCGCGCAACGGGGATCTCGACAAACAGGAACTCATCACACATCTCTTACAGAGGAAGCACTACTCCGGTAGCGAAGCGCAGGCATTCTACGAGAATGCCGACACCGGCGTCTACTTCTCCTTCGAGCCGGTGAATGATGAGGAGTTCGCTGATTATCCGATTCTCTTCAACATCAACTTCTTACGCCCCTCGTTCTTTATTCAAGAGGCGGTTGAGGAGGTGGGCCACGTCGTCGAAGTACGACCTTCTCGTCGCGTACTCCGAGGAGAACCCGCTCGTGCCCCAGGAGTTTAGACGGGAAGAGTTCGCGAACACCTGGATGCGCACGAATCAAGGAAGCGCAGCCGCCATCCTCTCGGATGCAAGCGAGGCATCCGATGTCAACGTCGCGCCTAGGGCAACGCTAATGCACGCTTGGCAGTGGAACTACGCCATCGAGGCGCTGCAGGAGGAGCTCGGCGAAACGGTCTTCGTCCCCCGCATCCTGTTTCTCAAGACCGAGTTGGGCGTCAGCACCGCCGCGACCTGGCCCGACGGCATCATGATCGCCGTTCCAGAAGTTGACTACTTCCTTGTTCCGCGTGAGCAGCTGGCACCAAAGAGGCTCCTGTTGAGGAAGGCGGACATCGCGATAGCGAATTACGAGCAGGCGCGGCCGCTTTTTGAGAAGTACACCACGGAGCGGTGCGGCGCGCGTGTTCTTGACTACGGGCTGCCGCCGCCCGATGTGCAAGCGTTCGTCACGAGCCTGCCGAAGATGCCGCCCGGGATGGAGGCGCTCGCACCCGACTCCGTGCTCGACGCGGAGTTCCTCAGCGATGGCGGTTAGTCAGACCACCGCCTGCGCAGGGATGGGGCGGTTCGCTTCTTCGGTTGGGTGCCGCCTCGCGCTCCTGGCTCTGCTCTCGGGCTGCATAGGCGAGACGAACCCCAGAGCCGCTCCCGGCGACGGGCTTTCGGTCGTCATCCAGCCGATGGGCAGTGTGACGGACGATCAACTCGAGGCTGTTCGTCGAGCGATCGAGGAGTTGTATGGGGCGCGAGCAACGGTTGTCACGCCGATACCGATTCCGGACGAGGCTTACTATCCTCCTAGACAGCGGTACCGAGCCGAGCGCCTGCTCGATGTGCTCGGAATGATGCACCCCGAGGCGGACAAGGTGCTCGGCATCACCGCAAAGGACATCTCGACGACAAAGGGCGAGCATGAAGACTGGGGCATCTTCGGTCTGGCGCGCATGCCGGGGAGGGCGGCGGTGGTCTCCACGTTCCGGCTGCGAGCCCGAGGCGCGTCGGAGACCACCGCCCTTCAGCGACTCGCCACCGTTGCACAGCATGAGGTGGGGCACACGCTTGGACTTCGGCACTGCCCCGAGCGAGGGTGCATCCTTGAGGACGCGAAAGGTAGCGTGGCGACGGTGGACCGCGCCAGCGGCCTGTGCGACGCCTGCGCGAAGTCCCTTTGACCGAGCAAGTGCCTACCCGTCTCCAGGCCGAACTTCACGCACCTCTTCAGCGATCTCCCAAAGCGATCGTCCATCTTCGGTTTCCCAGTACGTGTTCCCGTTGATGCCTCCCGGGTTCTTCCGTTCAGGGTGAAACTGCTTGAACAGAATCTCGGTCAGCCCAGTGATGGAGTACTCTTTCCCGTCGTGTTCCCAGCGAATACCTTTGTTGCGGTTAGCGTTTCCCGTGATGACAGCCTTGAAACGTGAGTCCTCGGACCTCTGTCGTTCCAATTCGACGTAATGGGGCAGGCTCCGCCGAAGAAAGATCGGCTGATCAGCGTGCACGAGATTATTATCAAGCAGCACCTTTAAGCTGTCCGGGCGGCGCTTCTGCGAGGTGTCACGCCGCGCGCGGTCTTTCCTCTCAATCTGGATCATGTACTCTTCGGCGTTCGGAATGGGGATTACCCGCGTTGGGACGACGACCATGTGGCCGTCGTGAGAGTATGGAGTTATCCTGACGCAAGTGATGTCAATGCCGAAGCTGCTAAGCCACAGCGCAGTAGTCGTCACCTCGCGGCTAAAGTCCAGCGAGCAGAGGATGACGCGCGGCGCACTCGAAAGCTCCTCAAGCTCATCGCTTCGCACAAAGTCGACGATGCGCGTGCGTGCTTCATCCTCGTCGATCGGTTCTCCGTTGAACTTCCTAGTGAACGCGATGTAGTGCTGCACCAGCGTGTCGAGCGTCATGGACGAAACCATCGCAGCGTATCGAATCGCCTGCAGATCCGCGTAGTTCGCCGACGCGTCGCGCTTCAGCTCGATAACGACGAGGTTGCCTTCCCGGTCCAGGGCAAGCAGGTCGAGGCGATCGCTGGAGGTTGAGAAGCCCGCAAACTGGTCGGCAACGATCAGCAGTTCCTCGCCCAGCAGCTCCGGGAACTGGCGTATCCAGTCCTGAATCTGCCTCGGCTCCCAGACGCCAATCTCCTGATACGTGCACGAATCTACTTTCTCGAATGAGTCGTCGTCCGGGTTCACAAACAGAATCATTCCTGATGCTCCTTCATCTGGCATTATGCACGGAAAGCCGCTCGGATGGTCGTGGATCGGTGCGGGTGACGGGGGGAGCGGCCTTCCCGTGCTATCCTCGCTACGCGTGAGCGAGCGGCTGGAAATCCGAGAGTGGCGGGAGGCGGATGGCGTCGCCCCGCTCACACGGCTGCTCAACCTCGCCTATGCGCGCCTCCGCGACATGGGCTACCGATACACCGCCACGTGGCAAGGCGACGACGTGACGCGAGACAGGATACGAACGGGGCGATGCTACGTCGCACTTGAGGACGGCGCGCTCGTCGGCACGCTCACGCTCTACTTCCCGGCTTCGCACCTCGGCGGTGAGTACTACCTGCGCGAGGGCGTGGCGGTGTTCGGGCAGTTCGCGGTGCTCCCGTCGCAGCAAGGTCGAGGCATAGGCTCGGCACTCCTCGCACACGCCGAGGCTACGGCTCGCGCCCTCGGCGCCGCTGAGCTGGCCCTCGACACCGCAGAGGGCGCATCGCACCTCATCGAGCTGTATGAGCGACGCGGATACTCCATCGTCAGCCGCGTGGACTGGCCCGAGACGAACTACGTGAGCGTGATCCTGTCGAAGCGGCTGGCATAACCGCTCCTCACTGAGTTCGCCTCGCCCGCGTTCCGCCACCCGGCGCACCCGCGTAACCGCTTTGGCGGAGGCATCAAGACAAAGGCCCCAATTCGAGCAATGCCCCCTGTTCCGGGCGCGCCATGCCGGCGTACCGCACCGCGCCGCTTAGGTAGCATCATGCCGAGGGGAACGAACGATGCGGATGCCGTTCTTCGAAGTGTTCCAAAAGAATGAGGACGGGAGCGTCTCGCCGCTCATCACGATTCAGGTGGGCGGGATGACCATGGACAACCGATGCCGATTGATGGGCAACGCGTTCCAGGTAGGAGACTTCTCGTTCGGCGACGCCTTCGCAAACGAGTGGGACCTCGATGTGGAGATGCGGGATGATGTGTGCATCATCCGCGGGGCGTTTCGCGAGGGCTGAATCGCCCTGCGCCTTGCGCCCGCCGCGGAGGCGGCGCGCCACGGTTCGCTGTGGCTGCGGGATGCGAAGGGTAAGCTCCTCCTGTGGACGTGACACTCGACCCGAGCCTTGCACGGGGGTACAAGAGCAAGAGCCAAATCGCCCGCGTCGTTACCGAGGAGTGGGGGCAGAGGAACCTGTACTGCGCCGCGTGCGACTCGGCGACCCTACGCCCCTTCCAGGCGAACAAGCGGGCGAGGGACTTCGAGTGCCCTACCTGCGCCACGACTTATCAGCTGAAGGCGCGCCGGCGACGCGGCAACAGCGTTGCAGACGCAGGCTACTCCGCCATGATCGAGGCGATCCGCAGCGACCGCGTTCCCGCGCTGTACGTGCTCACGTACTTGCCGACATGGCGAGTTCAAAACCTTGTCTTGGTGCACCCGGCATTCTTTTCCGAGTCGTGCATCGACAAGCGGGCTCCGCTGAGCGAGCACGCTCGACGGGCGAGGCATGTGCTCTGCAACATCCTGTTGAACAGGATCGCGCCAGCAGGAGTGGTGCCTGTGATTGACGGGGGAACGCCCCTGCCGCCCAAAGTGGTGCGCGAGCGGTTCCGAGAGGCGCAGTCCCTTCGCACCATCGCCACCCAAGAACGTGGATGGACTCTCGATGTGCTACGCGTTGTTCAAGGGCTGCCGGAATCGTTTTCGCTTGCGGACGTTTACGCCTTCGAGGATGAACTCCGGCAACTGCATCCGCGGAATAAGCACGTGAAGGACAAGATCCGACAGCAACTCCAAGTGCTTAGGGACCTTGGGTACATCGAGTTCCTTGACCGAGGCAAATACCGCTGGATCAAGTAGGATCGCGAGCATGCGTGTTACTCTTGCGCTGCTGCACGAGACGGAGCTGTTCGAAACCGAGCGAGGCAAGGCAGCCGAACTAGAGGCCCTTCGAGGTGGCGGCTCGGTGTACTCATGGAAGACAACTGGGCGCGCCAACTGGCTCGAGCGTGGCTTCAGCGTCGTTGACGTGCTGGGTTACGTTGTGCTTCCAAGTGAACTGCCTGCGACGATTGACATGCCCGACGACACCGGCGAGGGGGATTGAGCGCCGCTCACCGCAGGTGGTGGTAGTCGGTCGGCGCGCGCAGGACGATCCGCCCCCGCTCCAGCTCCTCATAGCGATGCTGCAAGCAGCGGACGACCTTCAGCGCATGCCTGAGCTCGTACGCAGCATCCTTACCCAAGCCGTCGTCCCCAAGGCGGACGGCGGCCTCAATGGCTCGGGCGAACTCGAAGGCGAGGGCGAACGACAGGATGTCCTCGCGTGCGTACACGGCGAGCGGGGGCAGGTCGTTCGCGCGCGCGATAACGTCGCTGTCGCAGTGAGGGCGGAACAGGCGCCCGCCATCGCCCTCCCATCCGGCCTCCTCGGCGACGCACACAGCCGCCTCGATCGCAGCCACCCACTCACGCTCGTCGGACGCATGGAACGGCGTGTAGTTGCTCCTGACCATTGCCCGATCGTAGCAGATCGAGGGAGCGGGATTTCGAAGAACGTCGCTGGGCCGCCTCTCGAACGCAGAGACTGTCCAATCGGCGCTGTCAGGGGGTCCGACTTTCACCAACGAATGATCACCGCATCGGGCGATATGCCTGCCAGGTCCACCAAGAGCCCTACTTGCTTTACGATATCCCCGGCACTATAGTTCGTTTCAATGTAGGCCGTTCGGGAGCCTATCGAGATTTGCTTCGGCACATGCATTGGCCTGCCATGTTGATTAACGGGTTCCCAGTTGATGATAACCCGACGAGCCCCTGGCGCCGTCACCGGTGCTGTAAGCCGTCCCGTGCTGCATAGCTCTTCCGCCAGCTTCACAAGCAAATCCTTCCAACGTTGGCAGCTAAGTCGCCGCCCACCCGGCAGCACAACCTCCCTGGGCGCCTGCATGTGGGTGACTGCAATAGACTGGAGTTCTCGTAGCGTCACCTCGCCCTTGGGAAGCTCTGGCGCACGACTCAAAGGACTGGATGAGCCCGACGGAGCAGCGTGCATCGGCCGTTCGTGACGCGGCGGTGCAGGACTTGATGGTGGCTGCACAGGACTACTGGGCGTGAGTAGCATGCAGAGTGCTTCCGCAATGTCCTGTTCAGAAACACTCATTTCGTGCTCAGCGTTGACATGTTCGCACAGCACGGAAACAAGATTCGACGAGGGGTTCCTCAGCTCTGACTCCAAGACTCGGCGGAGCCAGGCCGCGCGCGCAACCTTCCGCGGCTCGTTGGCGATCATTGCGTCTTTGCTAAGAAGGGTCGTCAACCGCTCGGCGGCTCCAGGATCGTCTAGGATGTCAATTGCTTCAACGACTTTGTCATGAATAGGAGCCTTTCGGGTGGCTTCATAGAGAATCCAGCGCTTGCCGTTCGTAATCACCGCCCACTCTGAGCCGTCGTTGTTCGCGTAATTCACCGCCTGGTCCGCTTTAGTCTCGAGACTCTCGCCCCAAGCCTTTGCTTCAAGGACCCACATGTGTTTCCCTGTCGGCAAGATGACGTAGTCTGGAAAGTAGCCACCGGTGGACGCTGGCCTCTTGGAATACTCCCACTGTTTGTATCCGAGGGCGTGCAACACCGGTTCGATTGCGCGTGTCTCCGTGTCCGCCTCGCTCCACCTGCCCGAGGTCCGATCGCGCATCGCGCGAACCTCTTCGATGGCGTCTGCCACACTGCGGAGAAGGTGGTAGTTCATTGACACGAGTAAACTCTACGGGTGCAGTCCCCTACTCCTCCATCACCAGCTTCACCGCCTCCACCACCCGCTCCGTGTCCGGCAGGGCGGCGTACTCGTAGATCGGGTTGAAGCCGATGTGCACGTCCAGCTTGGAAACCAGTTGCGGTGGCGAGAGGAAGTGGCCCCACGTCTCAGGATTCGACGTCAGCTCCTGAACCACCGTCTGCCCGAACGAGCAGGTCTTCGAGTCCTCTTGAATCACGACAAGCCGGCCGGTCTTCTCCAGCGAGCGCGCGACCGTGTCGAAGTCCCACGGCACCAGCGTGCGCAGGTCAATCACTTCGCAGGAGACGGCGCGGTCGAGGCCCGACTTCGACGGGTCGCTCAGCGCCTCAGCCGCCTCCATCGCCTGCTCGATGCAGTTCCCCCACGCGACGATGGTTACGTCCTCCCCCTCGCGATGGATGCGCGCCTTGCCGAACGGAACCGCCTCGATTCCTCCCGCGGAAACGTCAATCTGCTGGCGGAAGCGGTGCTTCGGGATGAGGAACACGACCGGGTCGTCGGTCTTCAGCGATGTCCACATGAGCGCGGCGGCGTCCTCAGGCGTCGTCGGCAGCACAACGCGCAAGCCGGGGAAGTGCGCGATCGCGGATTCGTTCGCCTGGCTGTGCCAGATCGAGCCTCCCGGAAGGTAGGCGCCGTAAGGCGCATAGATGACCGCAGGACACGGCCACTCGCCGAACGTGCGCCACCGAATCGTCGCAAGGTTGTTCACCAACTGGCTCCAACCCGGCCCGACGAAGTCAATGAACTGCAGTTCGAACACCGGCCTCATGCCGTAGCACGCGAGGCCGCAAGCGACGCCGATGATCGTCGCCTCAGCAAGCGGCGAGTTGAACACGCGGTCGGGATGCGCGGTCGAGAGGCCGTCGGTTAGTTTGAACACGCCGCCTTTCGGATCCTCGATGTCCTCGCCGAAGAAGACATAGCGCTTGTCCTTGTCGAGCGCGACCTTGAAGACGTGGTTGAGCGCGTCCACCATGCGCCAGCTCCGCCCGCCTTCGAGGGGCGGCGGCTCGGCAGCAGGAAGGTCGCCATACAGGTGGTCGAGCACCTCCTCGCCGCGCGGGTCTTCGGCGTTCTCGGCTTCGATGTAATCGCGGTCAACTTGCTCGCGGATCTCCTCCTGGATGGCGGCCCATTGATCCTCGGTGAGCGCGTCCTCCTTGATGAGTTCCTCCGCCACGACGCGAATCGGGTCGCGCTCCATCATCTCTTCGATGTCCTCTTGCGGACGGTACACGCGGTGGTCGTCGCTCGAGGTGTGGCTGCCGAGGCGATCCAGTTCGCACCACAGGACGGTCGGCCCTTTGCCCTTGCGCGCCTTCTCCACTGCCCTGCGCCCCGCTTCATACACATTGTCCGGGTGGCGAGCGTCCACCTTCTCAAACACTGACTCGTCGAAGATGCCCAATCGAAACGGGTTGTGCTTGTCGGTCGGCGTGCTGATGCCGTACCGATTGTCTTCGACGACGAAGATGACCGGGAGGTTCTCTTGGATGGCGAAAGCGACCGCCTCGTAGAACTCGCCCTGGCGGCTGGCGGCATCACCAACCGTAGCGACGACGACGCCGTCTTTGCCTTCGAGTTGCATACCCCAGGCTGCGCCGCAAGCGGGCAAGAGGTTTGCGCCGGTGGGCGTCGGAGTGCTCCAGACGTTCTTCTCGCGATTGCTGTAGTGCCCGGGCATCTGCCTTCCGCCGCTCGTGCTGTTTCGCTTGGCGTAGTAGGCGTAGGCGAGCTCCATGTTGGTCATCCCCTTGGCGAGCATCATCGCTCGGTCTCGATAGTAGGGGAAGATGTAGTCGTCGTCTCGCAGGTGTAGGATGAGCGCGGCGAGCGGCTCGTGCCCCATGCCGTGCACTTGGAACCATCCCTTGCCCTGCCTCAGGAGAACCGCCTCGCGCCTGTCGCCCTCTCGGCTGAGGAACATCAGTTTGAGGAAGTCGAGTCTGTTGTATGTCTTGCGATCGGATGCGGTTGCCATGGTTGTTGAACCTCGTTGTTCTTGTTTGCCAGGCTGTCGTCGCCTGCGGCTTGATTGTGCTTTTATACCCAGGTCGGCGTGGCGGGTTGCCCGGCTGGAAGGCGGGGCTTTACTTTGCGGGAACTCTCCCCCCTCGGCACCCGCGGCAGGCCCTGGGCAGGGTGCCCCTAAGGGAGGGCGAGCGTCCCGCGAGCCTGTCGACACGCGGATGTTCGCGAGGACGCTCACGCTCCCTGGAAGCGGTCTGCGGTGGCCGAGGGAGGGCGAGCGTCCCGCGAGCCTGTCGACACGCGGATGTTCGCGAGGACGCTCACGCTCCCTAAGACGCCGGCGCGCTCAGCGGGACATCTCCTCCGCGACCAGCCGATCCAGTTCCTCGTCGCTCATCTCGGTAAGGCGGGAGAGCAGGGCGTCGTACTCTTGGCGCTGCTCCTTGGCGAATTGGCGTCTGCGCGCACCGGCGAGGAAGTGCTCCTTCTCTTCGCGCGTCTCGGGGTGCAGACGAGGGACGAGTGTAGGCCTGCCCTCTTCGTCTATCGCCACCATCGTAACGACGCAACTGTTCGTGTGCCGGAGCGTGCGTTCGTGGATGTTCTCCGCCTGCACCTCGATCCGTACCTGTAGGCTGGTGCGGCCGACGTAGTCCACCGTGCCGGTGAAGTGAACGAGTTCGCCTACCTCGATCGGGCTGTGGAAGTCCACTCTCTCGAAGCCCGCCGTAACACACACGCGCCCGGCGAAGCGGCTCGCCGTCACATAGGCGCACTTGTCAAGCAGCGCCAGGATGACGCCACCGAATACGTTTCCAAGAAAGTTCGCGCTCTCCGGAGTCATCAACTCGGAGATCGTGATCGTGGTCGAAGAGGGGGTTCGTCGTTCGTTCATGCTGCTTTTACGATGTTGAAAAACTGCTCCACCTTCAGGCTCGCTCCGCCCACGAGCGCGCCTTGGATGCCCGGCTTGGCGAACAGGGCGGGCGCGTTCTCTGGCGTCACGCTGCCACCGTAGAGCACTCGCACGCTTTGCAGGCGTCTCCGCTCCAGCACACCTCGAATCACGCCTGCCATCCGCTCTGCCTCGTCGGGGTCGCACACGTTGCCCGTCCCGATCGCCCACACCGGCTCGTAGGCGATGGCGCAATGCGAGGCGTCGCCGCGCAAGCCGAGGAGAACGCCGTTCACCTGCTCCTCGACTACCCCGTCCGCCACGCCTTGGGCGCGCTCCTCGGCTGTCTCCCCAACACACAGGATGGGTCGCAGGCCGGCATCGAGGGCGGCGGCGAACTTGCGGCGAACCGTGTCGTCGGTGTCGGAGAAGAACTCGAGCGTCTGCGCGTCGAAACTCGATTTGCCGAACCTGCCCCGGCATTCGCTGTGCCCGACGATGCAGTACTCGCATCCCGCGTCTCGGAGCATCGCCCCGCTCACCTTGCCCGTGAACGCGCCGCGCTCTTCCCAAAAGAGGTCTTGCGCCCCAAGTCGCACGTTTGTGCCGCGAAGCGCGTCGCGCACCACGCCGAGAAGCGGATAGGCGGGACAGAGGGCGACCTCCGCGGGCGGCGACTGCGCCCGGAGCGCAGTGGCGACGGCTGCCGCCAAGTGGCGCGCCTCCGCCTGCGTGAGGTTCATCTTCCAGTTGCCGACGACAAGCCGCGCGTCCGACTCTCTCATCCGCCGCCCATTCTATCCGTAGGTACACTCGCGGGCGATGGCAAGGTTCGAGCGCATCGTTGGGCGAGAGGTGTTGGACAGCCGAGGAAACCCAACCGTCGAGGTTGACGTTCTCCTCACCGACGGCTCGCTCGGCAGGGCGGCGGTCCCCAGCGGAGCCAGCACCGGCGCACACGAGGCTGTGGAGCTGCGCGACGGCGACCCAACTCGGTACATGGGCAAGGGCGTTCTGACCGCCGTAGGCAACGTGAACGAGCAGATCGCGCCCGCGCTCGCGAGGATTGACCCGTTCGACCAACAGGCTGTGGACGAGGCGATGATCGCCCTCGACGGCACGCCGAACAAGGCGCGCCTCGGAGCGAACGCCATCCTCGGCGTCTCGCTCGCCACGGCGAAGGCGTGCGCCGCAAGTCGGAAGCAGCCGCTGTACTTTTATCTTGGCGGCGCGGATGCGAGGACGCTCCCCGTGCCGCTTATGAACATCTTGAACGGCGGGAAGCACGCCGTGAGCAACGTGGACTTTCAAGAGTTCATGGTTGCGCCCGTCGGCTTTGCTTCCTTTTCGGATGCGCTGCGGGCGGGCACCGAGGTGTACCACTCGCTGCGAAAGGTGCTGGGCGAGCAGGGTCTGCTCGGCGGAGTCGGCGACGAAGGCGGGTTCGCGCCGAACCTCGAGCGGCAAGAGGACGCGCTTTCGCTCATCGTTGCCGCCATTGAGCGCGCAGGATACAAGCCGGGCGAAGAGGTCGCGCTCGCGCTTGACCCGGCGAGCACCGAGTTTTACGCCGACGGAGCGTATCGCTTCCGCTCGGGCGAGAAGCGACAGCGCTCATCCGAGGAGATGGTGGAGTACTACGCCGAGTTGTGCGCGCAGTTTCCGATTCTCTCGATCGAGGACGGCCTTGCCGAGGACGACTGGAGCGGTTGGAAGGCGCTGACCGACCGCATCGGCGCCCAGTGCCAACTGGTGGGCGACGACCTGTTCGTAACCAACATCGAGCGACTGAAGCGCGGCATTGACGGAGGAGTCGCCAACAGCATTCTCATCAAGGTGAATCAGATCGGCACACTCACCGAGGCGCTGCGCGCTATCTCGATGGCGCGAGAGGCTGGATACACCGCCGTAATCAGCCACCGCAGCGGTGAAACGGAGGACGCTTTCATCAGCGACCTCGCGGTGGCAACGAACGCGGGACAAATCAAGACGGGGGCGCCCGCCCGCAGCGACCGTACAAGCAAATACAACCAACTTCTGCGCATCGAGGAGGCGCTGGGCGGCGCGGCGAGATACCTGGGGCGGGAGGCTTTTCGAGCGAAGCCACAGAGCGCCACGGCAGGGACCTAACAAGATGCGCCCGCGTACGAAGATCGTCGCCACGCTCGGCCCGGCCACCTCGGGACGCACCATCATCGGCGAACTCATCAGCGCGGGGCTTAGCGTCGCTCGGCTCAACTGCAGCCACGGGACGTGGGATGAACGCCTCGAGTTGATTCACCACGTTCGCGAAGAGTCGGCTCGCCTCAACCAACCGGTGTGCGTGCTGCTCGACCTATCCGGCCCGAAGTTCCGCCTCGACGAGGTGCCGGGCGGGGCGATGGAGATTGCGGAGGGGGAAGAGTTGGAGGTTGGCGCCGGAGCCAGGAAGCTTCCGATCAGCAATCCCGCCATCGAGCCGCTGCTCGTCCCCGGTCAAGATGTCGTCATCGGCGACGGCGAGGTCGTCTTCCGCGTGTCGGAACGAACGAAGGACACGGTACGCCTCATTTGCCTGAGCGGCGGCATCGTTCGCTCGCGAAAGGGGGTCACTCTGCCGGGAACTACGCCCGACGTTCCCTCGATGACGAGAAAAGACATCGAGGACTTGAATCGAGGGATTGACGTCGGCGTGGACGCCATCGCGATGTCGTTCGTCCGCACCGCTGACGACGTGCTCGAGGTGGAGCGGCACGCCGTGAAGCGCGGGGTCAAGCTGCCGGTGTTCGCCAAGGTGGAGATGCGCTCCGCGGTGCAGAACATCGAGGAGATCATTGACGCCAGCGACGGCATCATGGTCGCGCGAGGAGACCTCGGCTTGCAGATGCCGATCGAAGAGGTGCCGATTGTGCAGAAGCGCATCATCGCTCTCTGCCGAGCCGCAGGCAAGCCGGTCATCACGGCAACGCAAATGATGGAGAGCATGATCGCGGCGCCCTCGCCGACGCGCGCCGAGGCGACGGATGTCGCCAACGCGATACTCGACGGCACCGACGCCGTTATGCTGAGCGGCGAGACCGCGTTCGGTCGCTATCCTTTGCAAGCCGTGCGCTACATGGCTCGCATCGCCAAGAAGACGGAGCGGAGCCGCGAGTTCTCTCGCGCCATGGAGATGCATCGCCTCGAGCGCCCTGCCGACGCAACGGAGTCGGTCGCGCACGCCGCCGCGCAAATGGCCCAGGAGTTGAAGCCGAAGGCGATTCTCACCTTTTCGACGAGCGGCTTCACCGCCCGGATGGTGTCGAAGTATCGCCCGCCAGTGCCGATACTCTGCGCTACCTACCTGGAGCGAACGGCGCGCCAGGTTGCGATGCTGTGGGGCGTGCGGCCGCTGCTGACGCAAGAGTTTACAAACACGGAGCAGATGGTTCAGACCGGCTTTCACGCGGCGGTCTCAGAAGGGCTGCTCAAGCCGGGCGACCTCGTTGTCATCACCGCAGGCTTGCCCGTCGGCCGGCCGGGGACCACGAACATGGTGACGGTGCTTCAGGTCTCTGAGAAGGGCCTCTAGCAGCCGCACTTCGCGTGGCAGAGCCTCATCGTATGACCTCACTCATAGTAGAAATACTGGGTTTGCCGATATTCCACTCACTGCAACTACGCGGCATTGATAAAATGCATCCAACCGTCGCGTGTGACGGCTAAAGGAGAAAAGGAAAAATGAGTTCAGTAGTACGACTGTTGGTATTCGCTTCAATCGCTCTGGCGACGGCAAGCGCCGTCGGCGCAGAGCTACGCGTTCCCGCTGACTATCCAACGATCGCTGGGGCGATTGCCGCCGCAAGCCCAGGCGACCGCATCTTGGTCGGTCCGGGCGACTTCGACGGTGCATACGTCGATAAGAGCGTCGAGATCCGCGGCATTGGTGGCGCGCGCATTGTGGGTGGACCGGCTCATCCATCCGGACTCATCCAGGGTTTCCGCCTGTTGGCGGGAAGTGACGGCGCGACGATCAGCCACCTGACGTTCACGACCGACTTGTCGATCATGAATGGGGCGCAAGTGGATAGCGTCACCGTCACCCAGTGCACGTTTATCAACTCGGTCCAGGCTGTATCCAACTGGGGAGGCAGCGACTGGGAGATATCGCACAACAACATCGCTGGCTTGCGGACGCGTTGCGGCGGCGGAATCGGGATTCTCGTGGCCGACTTCACTGGAGGCCTCGTGGAGAACAACGTCGTGTCGCACAACACGATAACGGGAGTACTCGACGTGTCGGATGGCGACTGCGGCGGCTACAACGGATCTGGGATCGTGCTCTACGCCGACTTCCGCTGGGGTAGGGCAGGGGCGGCCCAGATCGCATACAACCGCGTCGTGAAGAACAAGGTATCAATGACCAGCGACAACCCCGGCTTGGTTGACATCGTAGCGATCGAGCTTACTGATACGGCTGTTGATGCCGGCACCAAAGACCCATCACTCATCGTTGTACAGACCAACGCCATCGGCTTCAATGACCTGCGAGGCACCGCCCTCCAGATTGCGCTCTCCGATGGTGCGGAGGACGTCAACGACATCTCGAGGAACCTCGGAGAGAACCGAGGACATGGCCTACACCCAGCCGTCTTCGGCCCGGGTGGATAGAGACTCTACGCGAACTGCCCTCGCTCAGGCGCGGGGGCAGTTCGCGCCTTCCGGGCACTGCCAGACAGCCACGGTACACTCTCCCCATGCCGAATCGCACCGGCGACGCGAACATCAGCGACCAGGCCGTACGCACGAAGACGGGCAACGGGTGGGACGAATGGTTCCGCATTCTCGACCGCTTCGACGTGAAGAAGCACGGCCACAAGGCAGCCGCCATGCACCTTTCAGAGAAGCACGGCGTCTCGGATTGGTGGTGTCAGATGATCACCGTGCAATACGAGCGCGAGCGCGGACTCCGAGACGTTAACGAACGCCCCGACGGCTATCAACTCTCCGTCAGCCGCGTCATCTCCGCGCCGGTCGGGAAGGCATGGGACGCTTTCGCGACAACCAGCGGCCTGAACGCCTGGTTCACCCACGACGCGAGACAGCAGTTCGTCGAAGGCGGCGAGTACTCCAACGGCGACGGCGACCACGGAGTCTTCCGCAAGGTCAACCATCACAAGAACATCCGGTTCACGTGGAACTCGAAGCACCACAAGCCCGGCAGCGTCGTCGAGGTGCGCTTCTACCCCAAGGGTGACGACAAGTGTCAGGTGGTCCTCCAGCACATGAAGCTCGCCTCCAAGAAGGAGGTTGACGACCTTCGTGAAGCGTGGTCGTGGGCGCTCGACTCGCTCCGCTCCTATCTCGAAACAGGCAAGGGCATACGCTTCGAGGAGTGGAAGAAGGTGACAGCGAGACGGGGAACCAGGTAACATCGCCTGCATGAGGCGGTGGATTGTTGTGCTCTTGGGCGTTCTCGCCGCGGCAGTAGTTGTAGGGTGGCTCAACCAAGACCTCTGGAGCACCTGGAGGATCGTGAAGAGCGAGGAGCACCAGCGCCGCGAGGAACTGCGCGCCGCCGAGAAGGAACACGGCAAGACGCTCGAGGAGGACACCCGTGCCCGCAGCCCGATCGGGCGCGAGGAGATGGCGCGCGAGCAGGGCTACATCCGCAAGGGCGAAACTCCTCTCGGCGTTGACTGACCAAAGAGTTCCTGCCCAGTAATTCGCCCGTCCGTGGCGCGGCGCATTCATCCGATAATCCGCCGTATGCCCGAGGCTGCAAACCTGGCGCTCAAAGCAGCGCGCGTCGAAGCCTTTCCACTCTTTCGACCGGTATTGCGCCGCGTGATGGCGCTGATGGCGCTCCCGAACACGGACAATCGCGCGCTCATCGCTCTGTTCAGCCTCGACCCCGGTTCTACGGCAAAGTTCCTCCGCGCGGCGAACGCGGGCGGCTTTGCGAGGCAGGCGACGACGGTCGAGGAGGCATTCGACGCCCTCGGCCCGCAGTCGCTTCGCTCGTGTGTTGTGTCGCTTCTTGACGCAGTGCTCGACCAAACGCTCCCCCGTGGGACGGAGTTCAACACGTTTCGCTGGTGGGCGCACTGCCTGGGAACCGCGTTCGCCGCCCAGAGGCTGGCGAACGACCTGATGCCGAGGCGCGCCGGTGAGGCGTACACGCTCGGCTTGCTGCACGAGTTGGGCGCCATCGCTCTGCACCAGTTTGTCCCCGACCTGTTCGACCAGGCGATTCGCCTGAGCAAAGAGGAGTCGCTCAACCTGCGCGGGTGCGAGCGGCATGCGGTTGGGGCGGACTCGCAGACGCTCGGTATCGAGATCGCCCGCTCGTGGCGGCTGCCTGAGGCGGCTGAGGCGGTGGTTCTCTATCATGAGAACCCGCTGGAAGCGCCTGATGAGGCATACGACATCCCGGCGCTGATCTGCCTTGCCAACCACGCTGCAACAGAGGGCGGCTTCGGTCACCAGTGGTTCACCAAGATCGGCGAGGTCTCCGCCGAAGTGGCGGAGCGGCTCGGTGTAAGCGATGGTCTTCTTGTCGAAGCGGCTGAACACGCGCGCCGCGGGGTGGCCGCTGCGTCGAGGGCGCTCCTTCAGCGCACGGCGTAGCCCCCGGTCGGAAGGGGTAACCTGCACCCGTGTCCGACGAGTTGACCTACCGGCGCGCCGGTGTGGACATTGACGAGCAGAACCGAGCGATCCGCATGTTTGCGCCGGCGGTGCAGGAGACGTACGACGCGCGCGTCCTCGGCGGGCCGGGAACGTTCGGCGCACTGTTCGACATCAGCGCCTTAGACGTCGAGGAGCCGATCCTCGTCACCAGCATGGACGGCGTCGGAACCAAGACCTGCGTCGCCGCACAGGCGAACCAGTTCAGCGGCTTGGGAGCGGACATCGTGAATCACTGCGTCAACGACATCCTGGCGCAAGGAGCGAGGCCGCTGTTCTTTCTCGACTACTTTGCTGCGTCGCGGCTCAACGCGCAGCAGGTTGCCGATGTCGTAACCTCCGCGGCGCAGGCGTGCAAGGAGAACGACTGCGCGCTTGTTGGCGGCGAGATTGCCGAGATGCCCGACGTCTACAAGGATGGACAGATCGACATCGTCGGAGCAATCGTCGGCGTCGTGAGCAAATCTGCGATGCTGCCGACGACGAGCGTCGGCCCCGGTGACCTTGTTGTCGGGTTGGCGTCCGATGGGCTGCACACAAACGGGTACACGCTTGCTCGACGTGCGTTGCTTGACGTCGGGGGCTTGCGCCTGGAGGATACGGTGCCGGAGTTGGGGCGCTCGTTGGCGGAGGAGTTGCTCCGACCGCACAGGAGCTACTTCCCTGCCTTGCGCGGTCTGCTCGGGGCGGAAGGGCGCATCAAAGCGATCGCACACATCACGGGCGGGGGGTTTTATGAGAACCTGCCCCGCGTGTTCCCGCCGACGGTTCGCGCGATTATCGAGAAGCGACAGTGGACGCCGCCTCCTATCTTCCAGATGATCCAAACCCTCGGAGCAATCTCCGACACAGAGATGTACCGCACCTTCAATATGGGGATCGGAATGGTTCTCATCGCGGCAAGCGACGCGGTCCCGGCGCTCGTGCAGCAAATCAACGAATCGGGGATTACGGCGTACGTTATCGGCGAGTTGACCTCGGGCGGGCACGACGTCGTCATCGCCTGAGCGGATAGAATCCCGCCGATGGGGCTTCTCAGCGGTAAGAGGGGAATCGTCTTCGGCGTCGCCAACCAGCGAAGCATCGCCTGGGCTGTCGCGGAGCGCGCAGTCGAGGAAGGAGCGCACGTCTACGTGGGCGCGCAGAACGAGCGGATGATGGAAAGCGCTTCCAAACTGATCGAGGGTCGAGAGGGCTACTCGCTCGTGCAGTGCGACCTCAACTTCGATGAGCAGATCGCGCAGGCGGCGGAGACGGTCGCGAAGGACGGCAAGTTGCACTTCGCCGTTCACAGCGTCGCCTACGCACTACGGGAAGACTTGCAAGGACGCTTTATCGAGACCTCGAGGGAGGGCTTCAAAGTCGCCCTCGAAACGTCTGCTTACTCGTTCGTCGCGATGGCTCGCTCCTTCGAGCCTCACCTGCACGACGACGCCTCGCTCGTGACGATGACTTACATCGGCAGCGAGCGGGTACTGCCCGGCTACAACGTCATGGGTGTGGCGAAGGCGGCGCTCGAATCAGCCACGCGTTACCTCGCTTATGATCTGGGTGAGCGCGGCATCCGAGTGAACGCGGTCTCCCCCGGCCCGATCAACACGGTTGCGGCGCGAGGCATCCGCGGCTTCACGCAGATACTGGGTGTCGTCTCCGAGCGTGCGCCGTTGAAGAGACCCGCAGAGCAAGCGCAGGTCGCCGCCACCACAATGTATCTCATCAGCGACCTGAGCCACGGAGTAACCGGGGAGGTCGTCTGCGTGGACTCCGGCTACCACATGATGGGCCTCTGATGCTCTGCATACCGAACTGGTCGGAGGGCCGCAATCCGCAGGTCACCCACCTGGCGCGAGAAGCGATGAGCGACGCAGGCGTTGCCATTCACTTCAATCGCGCGGACGCTGATCACAATCGCATCGTAACCGCGTTCTCAGGCGAGCCGCCTGTGGTGCGCGATGCGCTCTTTCGGTTGTGCGATGTGTTGTTGCCGCTGATTGACCTTCGAACCCACGAAGGCGCCCACCCCCGCATAGGAGCGCTGGACGTGTGCCCCTTCGTGCTGCAGATAGCCGACGGAATCGCCGAGGGCGACGCGCTGCAGTTCGTAGAGGGCGTCGCAACGCAGTTTGCCGAGATGTACGAGATCCCCGTCTTGCTTTACGAGAAGAGCGAACGAGGGAGACACGCCGCCGACCTGCCGACTTTGCGCAAGGGCGGCTTCGAAGGTGCCTTGACGCGTGAATTGCCTGCCGACTTCGGCCCCACGCGCGCTCATCCGCGGTGGGGCGCGACGGTGATGGGTTTGCGCGACCCGCTCCTAGCGGTGAACGCGGTGCTCCCCGCCGAGCAGTTCGACTTGGCACGAGAACTCGCCCGTCGCATTCGCTTGAATCGCGAGGCCGACGAGCGGTTCAG
>JBFMFD010000031.1:0-20422 GCA_040752255.1 Armatimonadota bacterium | reverse complement strand
CGACCGCTCCTGCTTGCCGCCGGATTCGTATTCATGGGCGTTGGGGCGGTCGGCGTCGTTATCCCCGGGCTGCCAACTACCATCTTCGTCATCTTTGCGGCATGGTGCTTCGCGCGCAGCAACCCGAAACTGGAGCAGCGCCTCCTAGAGCACCCGCGCCTGGGCCCGCCGCTCATCGCTTGGCGGAACGACCGGAGCATCAGCCTGCCTCACAAGATCCTCGCAATCTCGATGATCGCGCTGTCGGTCGTGCTCTTCTCGGCGTTCACCGGCATGGCGCCATCCGTCAAGTGGCTGCTCGCCCTTTGTTGTGCGGCTGTTGCAACCTATCTCGCTACGCGAAAGACCCGCCCGCCGCACGCGCCGTGCCCGCTCCGTCCTGAGCCCCAGAAGCAGCCCGAGCACTAAAGCTGGTCTGTCGGCTTCGGCGCCCACGTTCGCGGCCCCGAAAAGGTCTTCTTGTCCTCAAGGTGCACGCGCAAGCGGTCGAGTGCCTCGCCCCAGAACCGCTTCAAGCCCCGCGCCATCGCGATGCGGGCGATCGGGTTCACCTCGGCGTGGTAGGTGAGCGTCACCCGCACGGTGCCGGGAATCAACTCCGAGAGCCGCCAGTCGAGCGTCTCACCCGTTGTGCTGTTGCGCACGACTTCGCGTACGCCCGCCTCCGCCTCGTGCCACATCTGAACCGCGACGATTTCGTGCTCTCGCGTCTTCCCATCCACCAGCAGCGCGACCCGCTGGCCCGGCAGGAAGGCCTCCGACTCGCTGTAGGGCTTCGGCGCGAGCTCACGAATCGCGATGGCGCTCGAAGGCAGGTAGTGACCGCGCTCCATCAGGTTGCCCACGGCGTTCAGCGCTTCCTCCTGCTCCGCCATCACGTCAACGCTCTGTTCAAACACGACCGCCATTGCCACCCTTCATACGTTCACGCGATCTCATTCCTCACCCATCGCCACCGGCAAACACCGCTCGTATGCCTGCGTCGCGTCCTCCAGCGTTACGCGGAACAGGCTCTCGCCCGGGCGAAGGAACTGCAGGTGCCGATGGGCGATGTCGAAGGACCCAATGCAGTTGAGGTACAGGCCCAGCTCCGACGCAATCTCGATCATCCGCTCGACGGCGCCACCAGCACACTTCTCGGCTGAGATTCCAAGCACGATCCGCGACGGCGTCTCGCCAAACAGGTGCGAATCAACCCGCTCGCTGAACGCCCACGGGTCGTGCTGCCTCTCCTCGTCGAGGAGCGAGCGATAAATCGCCTCGCTCGGAGCCGCGCCCTGCGCTGTCATGTTGTGCAGCACCGGCCCCAAGATGTGCTTCAGATAGTGCTCCTCCGAGTCGAGCAGCACGTGCGCGCCGACGCCCCCCGCGATGCACATCTCCGCCACCGCCACGGCGAGGCCACCCTCCGACACGTCATGCGCGCAGTCCGCCAGTCCCTCGCTTGCCGATCTCTCCATGAAGCGCAGCAACGACTTCTCGCTCGTGAGATCCGGCGCTTCCGGCTGACCTGCCTCGATTCCGTGAACGGTCGCGAGGTACTCGCTGGCGCCGATGGACTCGTGCCGCATCGTCCAATGACCGGAAACCAGATAGATGTAGCCGCGGCTCTGCGGGAACGCCATGCCCAGAGGCTTCACCCCCTCCGCGAGCACGCCGACAACGCCCACGACCGGCGTCGGCAACACCTCGCCGAGCGACGTCTCATTGTAGAAACTCACGTTGCCGCTCAACACCGGAATCTCCAGCGCCTCCGCCGCGTCTGCAAGCCCGCGCACCGCCTCGCGGAACTGAAAGAACACCTCCGGGCGGTTGGGGTCGCCGAAATTCAGGCAGTCCGTTGCTCCAATCGGCCGCGCACCGGTGCAAGCAACGTTACGCGCCGCCTCGAGGAGAGCCAACTGGCCGCCGACGTACGGGTCGGCAAACGTCCATCGGCCGTTGCCGTCCGTCTTCATCGCCAACGACGCCGGCGCCTCGCGCAACGCGAGCACGGCGGCGTCTCCAACGCCGGGTGGCACGGCCGTCCGAGTCTGAACTGTATAGTCGTACTGCTCATAAACCCACCGTCGGCTCGCGATGTTCGGAGAGCCGAGCAGCGAGAGCAGCGCGCTGCCCAAGTCCCGCGGGATCGGAACATCTTGAGGACAGAACGCGCGCGCCTCAGCCACGCTCTCCGGCTCCTTCACCGGCAGGTCAACCACCGGACAGCCGTCCGCGATGAACTCCGCCGGAACGTCGGCTACCACCTCGCCCCTATGCCGCACGGCCACGCGCCCCGAGTCCGTCACGCGCCCGATGACCGAAGCGGGCAAGCCCCACTTCTCGAACACGGCCATGACCTCGCCTTCGCGCCCGGGCTCGACGACGGCAAGCATCCTCTCCTGCGTCTCGCTCAGCATGATTTCGTCGGCTCGCATCGTTGCGTCGCGAAGCGGTACGGCGTCGAGGTCAATCTCCATCCCGCTTCCGCCCTTTGCGCTCATCTCGCACGTGCTGCAGGTCAGCCCGGCTGCGCCCATGTCTTGAATCGCGAGAATCGCACCCGTCTCGAGCGCTTCGAGCGTCGCCTCGATGAGCAGTTTGCCCGCGAACGGGTCACCGATCTGCACGTTCGGGCGCTTGCTCTCGCTGTCTTCGCCCAACACTTCGCTTGCGAAGGATGCTCCGTGAATCCCGTCACGCCCGGTCGCGCTGCCGAGGTACACCACGACAGCGCCCACGGCGTCCGCCGACGCGGTCGCAATGCGGTCCATCCGAACAATGCCAACACACATCGCATTGACAAGCGGGCTCCCGGAGTACCGTCCGTGAAACTGGATGTCCCCGGCGACCGTCGGCACGCCGATGCAGTTGCCGTAACCGCCGATGCCGCGCACTACGCCGTCGAAGAGCCGCCGGTCGAGCGCGCTCGCCCCGGGGTCGCCAAAGCGCAGTGAGTCGAGGCAGGCGATCGGCCGCGCACCCATCGTAAGGACATCGCGGATGATGCCGCCCACCCCCGTCGCAGCCCCCTGGTACGGCTCGACCGCGCTCGGATGGTTGTGGCTTTCAATCTTGAACGCGACTCCCCAGCCACCGCCAATATCCACCACTCCGGCGTTCTCCAGCCCCGCGCCCTCGACGCTTTCACGGTAGCGGGAGAAGAACTTCAACACGTTCCGGCTGGACTTGTAACTGCAGTGCTCGCTCCACAGAACGGCAAACATGCCCAACTCGGTCGGCGACGGCTCTCGACCCAGGCCACGCTCGATCGCCGCGTACTCGGCATCGCTCAAGCCCAACTCTCGATGACTCTTTGTCCTCTGCGGCTCCACAGGCATGTCGCAGATTATAGAACGGCTGCCGCCCAACCAAGCGAGCGCTCGCCCCCTCAACACGCTCCAGGGAGCGTGAGCGTCTCGCGAGCACGGTTGGTGCATGGCCTGCAGGGTTCGCTGGGGAGGCTCGCCGTCCCTCAGCACGCTCCAGGGAGCGTGAGCGTCTCGCGAACACCCCCTATGCTTGGCGCGCTTCTTGGGTGGTGAATCGGTCAGAATCAAGAACAATGGACCGCCCAACACCCCGCGAGGCGCTACTCGAACTGCTCGAGGGAAACCAAAGGTACGTCGCCGGCGAGCCCGTAACCCGCGCTTACCCCGCCGAGATTCGACGTGCCCTCGCGGAAAAACAGTCCCCGATCGCCGCCGTGGTTGCCTGCTCCGACAGCCGCGTCGCCCCGGAGGTCATCTTCGACCAGCCGCTCGGGGCGCTCTTCGTCGCCAGGGTTCCGGGGAACGTCGCCGCCGAGAGCGTGCAATGGGCGATTGACCTGGCTGTCGGCCACTTCAATGTGCCGTTGGTCGTCGTGCTCGGCCACTCGGGTTGCCTTGCAGTCTCGGCGGCGCTTGAGAAGGGGTACTCCTCGTCGTGGGTCAGCACGCACATCGGTCCGGCCCTGAACCAGGCGCGTCGAAAGATCGGTAGCCCCACCATCGAAGAACTGGTGAGCGAGAACGCGCGGCTCGCCGCGGATCGCCTCGTGTCGCTGTGTCCGCCGCTGCGCTCCGCCACGCGCGCCGGCGAGTGCCGCTGCGTGCCCGCAGTGCTTGACATGGCGTCCGGCGAGGTCGTTGCCCTCGATGGCGAGTAAAGCCCTTCAGGCCTTTGACCGATTCGCCCACGCACGCGTAGCAAACGCATTCCACCCGCAGAGCACAAGCCCCTCGTAGGGGTGCGCGTTGCCGCCGTTCTCCAAGCGGTCGTATCCCGCGTGCATCTGAACCAGCACAGTCTTGCGCGCCTTGCTGGAACGGTTCGGCGGCGATCCGTGCACCAGGAAGTAGTGGAAGAACAGCACGTCACCCGCCTCCGCCTCGATGATGGTTGCGCCGTCCATCGGGAACTCGCGCATCTCTTCGCTGTCCGTGCTGCCGGAGGAGTTTGCAATGCGCCCGCGCTTGTGGGAGCCTGGGTACACCCGGAAGCAGCCCATCTCGTCGGTCGCCTCGGTCAGATGGATAACTGCCGCTATCATCGTGTCCCTCTCCATCGGGAAGTAGCTCCAGTCTTGGTGCATCGGGAACGACGCTCCCTCTTCCGCGAACTTCAGAAACAGCTTCGTGTGGTGCAGCACGATGTCCGGCCCGAGGATCTCACGCGACATTTCGAGGAACGGCTCGTGCAGCAGGGCGCGCAGCCACACGCCGGAGTATTGCTGCACGTTGTGAGTGTGAACAACCGTCGTGCCCGGCTCGGCGCGACTCCAACGGGCGTTTACATCCTCGCCGGACGTGATGAGCTGCGCCACGATGCGGTCGAAGTCGGTTGCCATCGCGGCCAGCAAGTCCCCGCCGAAAACCCGCTTGGCAAGGTAGAAACCTTGAGCCCCGAACGTCTCCTGGATGCCCCGCATTCCGATTCGTATAACGGAGAGTCCCTGCGGTCGGTTCCCCGCAATTCCCCCGCCGAGGCATAATCCAGGCATGAAGCGGCTTCTTCTTCCCTTCGTCCTCTTGGTCGCCGCCGTGGCTCTCTGCGGAGACGACCCCGCGCCACGCCTCGACTCGGCAGTCGGCGTAGCCGACGCCCTCAAGAAGGAGCACCCCGACAAGGGCGCCCATCTCTTCGCCGAAGGCGTGAACGCCACGGTGAACCTGATCAACACGTCGTCCCCCGTACCCGCCCACTACCACGCCAAGCACGACGAAACCGTCGTCATCGTGCGCGGCTCGGGAACCATGCGCTTGGGGGATCAGGAGCGCGTCGTGCGGGCAGGAGACCTGATGTTCATTCCCCAGGGCACACCTCACGCTTTCACCCCTCATGGCGACGATGTCGTCGCAGTGTCCGTTTTCTCACCGAAGTTTGACGGTAAGGACAGGATCATCATCGGTGAGTAGATGCGAGTTGCGATAACCGGCGCCACGGGCCTTCTCGGTGGCGCGCTCGCCGAAGCCCTCGCGGCAAGGGGGCATCAGGTCTTGCTCCTCTCTCGCTCGCGTGAGAAGAGCGCGCTGCCCTGGTCGCCGCGGGACGGCTTCGAGAGCCTCGACGCCTTCCGCGAGTTCGATGCGCTCGTCCATCTTGCAGGCGAAAGCGTCGCCGGTCGCTGGACCGAGGAGAAGAAGCGCCGAATCCGCGACAGCCGTGTGCTCTCCACGAAGGCTCTCGCCGAGCAGATCGCGGGCGCCCCTACCCCACCCAAAGCGTTCGTCTGCGCTTCGGCTGTTGGATACTACGGCGACCGCGGGGACGAGGTGCTCACCGAAGAGTCGCCCCCCGGAGATGGCTTCCTGGCTCAGGTAGGCGTCGAGTGGGAGTCCGCCGCCCTCGAAGCCGGGCGCTCCGGTGTGCGCGTTGCGCTTCTCCGAACGGCGGTCGTGCTCTCCGAGCAGGGCGGGGCGCTGGAAGTGATGGCACGCCCGTTCCGCTTCGGCCTCGGCGCGGTGCTCGGCTCGGGGAAGCAGTTCTTTCCGTGGGTTAGCCTGCGCGACTGGGTGCGGCTCGCCGTCGCTTGCGTCGAGGAAGACCGATGGGTGGGACCGGTAAACATGGCGTCACCCAACCCCGTGCGAAACCGAGAGTTCTCGCTCGCGCTCGGCGCTGCGCTACGCCGCCCGGTGTTCCTTCGGGCGCCCGCGTTTGTATTGCGCCTCATGCTTGGCGAGATGGCAGACGAGGGACTGCTTGCAAGCCAGCGTGTCGTGCCCAAGCGGGCGCTCGGTAACGCGTTTCAGTTCGTGGACTTTGACGTCCGTGAGACGCTCGCTCACTTGTTTGGGCCGTAGCGCTTCGCTGATTGCGCCCCCTTGGTTACAATAAGTGGCTCATGCAGTTGGTCACCCTTTCCCTGGAACAGATGCTCCTCGTGGCGGCGGGGCTGCTCTTGCTGGGCGTCCTCGCTAGCAAGATGTCGAGCAAGCTGGGTATCCCCGCACTGGTTCTGTTCTTGGGCATCGGAGTAGCGGCAGGATCGGAGGGTGTCGGCGGAATCCCATTTGAGGATTACGATACCGCGCGGATAGTTGGCACCATCGCTCTCGCCTTCATTCTCTTCGCCGGAGGACTTGAGACACCGTGGCGTCGAATCCGGACCGTGCTCTGGCGGGGAGTGTCGCTCGCGACATGCGGCGTCATCGTCACCACCGTTGTCTTCGGACTATTCGTGCGTTGGCTCCTTGCTCTCAGTTGGGTGGAGTCAATGCTTCTTGGCGCAATTGTCGCATCTACCGACGCTGCCGCAGTCTTCGGTGTATTGCGCGCGCGCCGGCTCCGGCTTCGGCATGACTTGACGGCAGCCCTCGAGTTCGAGAGTGGTAGCAATGACCCGACGGCGATCTTTTTGACTACGATGCTCACATCCGTCGCACTCACGGGTAGCAATAGTATCACAACATTAGATGTGATTGCCTTCTTTGTTGAGATGTTCCTTGGAGGGCTTATAGGGTTGATGCTTGGTTATGTGTGGGTGAGAGGAATCAATCGGGCAAGACTAGAGTACGATGGGCTCTATCCCGTGCTAACTATAGCTCTGGTGTTGCTCTCTTTCGCCCTCTCGGCGCTGGTTGGCGGTAATGGCTTCCTGTGCGTGTACGTAGCCGGAGTCACTCTTGGCAGCCACAACTTCGTTCACCGGCTCGCACTCATCCAGTTTCACGACGGCCTGGCCTGGCTAATGCAGATTACACTGTTCCTTGTACTCGGTTTGCTGGTGTTTCCCTCGCAACTCCTTCCCGTCGCCGGTATTGGGCTGCTCCTCGCCGTCGTGCTGGTGATTGTCGCCAGGCCAGTCGCTGTCTTCTCTTCGCTCATACTTGCATCTCTGACGGTTAGGGAGAAACTGTTCATCTCATGGGTGGGCCTCCGGGGCGCGGTGCCAATCGTACTCGCAACGATTCCGATCTCCTCCGGTGTGCCTGGCAGCGAGGTGTTCTTCAACGTTGTGTTCTTCGTCGTGGTCGTCTCCGTCATTCTCCAGGGCAGCTTCATCCCGCTCGTTGCCAGGCTCTTGCGCGTCGGCCCCGGTCACACGGAACGCAAGCTTGGAGAGGTGCCTGTCCCGCAGGCCACGATCGAGGTTGTGGTGAGGCCGTCATCCGCGGCGGCAGGCCGGCAAGTTGTTGACCTGAACTTGCCGCCATCCGCGCTCATTCTCTTGCTGCACCGCGGTACCGAGACGTACTTGCCGCGAGGCTCGACCGTCCTCGCGCCGGGCGACCGCCTGACCATCGCCACGCGCAAAGGAGACACCGAAGAACTCAAGCGACTAATCGAAGGGTGAATCGGTCGAGCAAACGAGTCGGTGGTACCCCGGACGGGATTCGAACCCGCGACCTTCGCCGTGAAAGGGCGATGTCCTAACCGCTAGACGACCGGGGCGCGAGACAAAGTATACCCCGAAGAGGCTACTTCTTGTCCACCCGTCGGGCAGTAACGAACCGAGCGGCGTAGTAGCCCGTCGTCAAGGAGTCAATCCGCACTTGGCCACCGCCACTGCTCGCGTGGATGAAGTTGCCGTCGCCGATGTAGATGCCGGAGTGGTTGATGCGCACACTGCGACCGGTTCGGAAGAACACCAAGTCGCCCGGTTGCAAGTCCTCCTTCTTCACCGGAACGCCCGCCGATGCCTGCGCCGTTGAGGTGCGCGGCAGCGTGATGCCCTCGACGGTTCGATAGAGGTAGTACACGAACCCCGAGCAGTCAAACCCACGCGAGGTTTCCCCGCCGTACACGTAACGAACGCCGAGGTATCGCCGCGCGGTGGTAATCAACTCGCTTCGGTCGGCTCCGGTCGGCGCGGACGCCGCGATGCTCTCCTTAGCCGAGGTCAGGCTACCGTGCACGAAGCCGGTCGCTCCGCCCGGAAAAGTTACTTTCAGCCACTGCCCGTGCCGGCCAATCACCTGCGCCTCAACGCCCTTGCGCAACTTAGCCACGACCGGCTGCCTCGTCGAGGGGCCGGCGCGCAGGATGACGTCTTCCGCCGTGATGGTCACCGTGCTTCCCGTCGTCACTGCGGGCTCGGCGCTCGTCGCTTGGCTCGCCTGCTTCGCCGCCGCCTTCGCAGGAGCCGACAGCGTTACCATGTCCTTACGAACGTAGCCCACCGTCCCTCCGGGGAACTTCAGCTTGTACCAACCCGACTCTTCGCCGAGCACGGTGGCTGTGCGCCCCTTCTCAACTTGCACGAGAGATTGGCTCGACGTCGTCGGCTTCCGGCGAACGTTCACCTTGTCTCTGGAGATCGTCGCGGTCTTCGTCGAGCCGCTGGTTGATGCTTGTCTGGCGCTCGGCTTCACGCTCTCCGGCACCTTGCCATCCCTGTAGGAACTCGGATCGGTGGGCAGGCGCAAGACCTGGCCGATTTGAAGTTTCTTCGCGTCTGTGATGCCGTTCTTGCGGGCGAGTGCGTCAACCTTGCAGTTGAAGCGATTCGCAATCTTCTCGAGCGTGTCGCCCGACTTGACAGTGTAGGTCGCTTGTGCAAATGCCGTGACAGCCACAAAGAGAACTGCCAACAGCAATCCAAGTCTGTTCATAACCGTGTTTGCTCCTCTCCGCCCGAGGCTAACCGTCCAGGGCATCCCATCCCAAGCGGAACCGACGAACGTTACCCCATCACACCATCAAAACGCAACCCCCGGGGCCGAAACCTCGAGTAAATTGTCAAGGATTCGGCAAAAACCGCCATTTTCGGGCGGATTTGCCCCGTCCGGTGCGCCGGATACGGCATACGCTAACATAGCCGAAGCCGCCGAAGGGCATGTTGAGCATCGTGATCGTCAATTGGAATACGAAGGCGCTCCTCGAAAAGTGCCTGGCGTCCTTGCAACGGCACGCCCCCTCTGAATCGTATGAGGTCATCGTCGTGGACAACGCAAGCAGCGACGGCTCCGCCGACATGATCCGCGACCGCTTCCCGCAGGTGCGCCTCCTTGCCCAAGCCGAGAACCGAGGCTACGCCGAAGGAAACAACATCGGCATCCGAGCCGCAACAGGGGAGTTCGTCCTTCTCCTCAACCCCGACACCGAGTTCATTGACGACAGCCTCCAACGCTCCGTTGACATCCTGCGCTCCATGCCGAGCGTCGGCGCGCTCGCCGCGCGCCTCATCAACCCCGACGGCAGCACCCAGCCCTCACTCAGAAGTTTTCCGCGACCGCTTCCGGTGCTGTTCGATCTGTTTGGTGTCGCCCGCTTGCTGCCGCGCAGTCGGTTCTTCGGCAGGTATCGCTACCGCTTCTTCGACTATGACTCGCCCGCCGAGGTTGAGCAACCTATGGGGACGTTCTTGCTCACACGTCGCGAGGTGTTCGACCAAGTCGGACTTCTCGACGAAGCGTTTCCCATCTTCTTCAACGACGTAGACTGGTGCCTCAGAGTGCGGAACGCCGGGTGGAGGGTGTATTATCACCCCGACGTGCGCGTCGTTCATCATGGAGGAGCCGGTACGCGACAGGTTCGCAAGAGCATGATCTGGGAATCGCACCGAAGTCTGTTGCGGTTCTACGATAAGTGGTACGCGCGCTGGTGGAACCTCCCCTTGCTCTGGCTGTTCCGTCTTGTGGTGCTCGCTGCCGCGTTCTTACGAACAGGAGGGGTGCATGCCGGGTACCGACCTTAGCGTCACAATCTGCTCATGGAACACCCGCGACTACCTTGATCGCTGCATCGCGTCCGTTCTTGCGCAGGCTGACGGGATAGCCCTTGAGGTCATCGTGATCGACAACGCCAGCGAGGACGGCAGCGCAGAGATGGTCGAACAGAAGTACCCGAGCGTGCGGCTCCTTCGGAACGACCAGAACCGCGGCTTCGGCGCGGGCCACAACCAGGGCTTCGCCGTCGCCTCCGGCGAGTTCCTGATGCCGCTCAACTCGGACGCGATCGTTCATCCATCATGCCTCGAACGCCTCGTCTCATTCCTTCGACAGCACGAGGATGTCGGCATCGCCGCGCCGAAGCTCCTCAATCCTGATGGCTCGCTGCAGTACAGCGGCAGGCGCTTCCCAACGCCTGCGGCCGCGCTGTTTCGCAACACGCCGCTTGGCAAGCTGTTCCCCAACAACCGCTTTGCCCGCGAGTATCTGATGCAGGACTGGGACCATCTTGAGCCGCGAGATGTGGACTGGGTAAGCGGCGCAGCGCTCTGCCTTCGCGCCGACGTCTATCACGAGGTCGGCGGCTTCGACGAGAGGTTCTTCATGTACTTGGAAGACGTGGACCTCTGCAGACGCGTTCACGATGCGGGCCACCGCGTCGTCTACGTGCCGGATGCAGTCATCACGCACGTCATTGGGGCAAGCACCGACCGAGTTGCCAACCGCATGATCCGCCAGTTCCACAAGAGCATGTTGCTCTACTACGCGAAGCACCACCTCCGTAATGCGCCGCTTCTCCTGCAACCGCTGTATTGGCTTGCTGCGCTGCTCTTCGTGTGGCTCCGCGCCTCTACCTTCCTCGCCAAGAACGCCTGGGACGCCGTCATGAGGAGGGTGAACCGATGATGAGAAGCATCGCGGCGGCGCTCCTGTTCGCGGCGATCTTCGTCGCTGAGTGGGCGTGCGGACGATTGCCGCTTGGCTCGGCGCCCACCGGCAACCTGTTCGCTGAGGCGCTCGTTGAGCGCATGCATCCCTGGGCGGCGCATGCGCTCGTCGCGGGCCTGCTTCTGCTTGCGATGGCGCTCGCCGTGCTGCCAAGGTCGGTGATGCTTGTGCCCTGCCGGGCCCTGTTCGTCCCGCTGTTCCTGCTTTGGGTCTGGATCGGCTTGAGCCTAACGCAGACCCAAAACTGGCACCTCTCGCTTCTCGAACTCTCCCGCTGGACGCTGTACCTCGTTGTTGTGCAAGTCGTTCTGTCAACGTTGGGACGCACAAAGCTGCCCGCGGTCGCCCTCGGCATCGTCGTCGGCGGCGCGGCAGCCGTCGCCTTGTCGGGAATCCAAGAGTACCTCTCCCCCGGTACGGCTCAGGGATGGCGCATCTTCGCGGGCTGGCACAATCCAAACGCCGCCGCCTCTCTGTTCGCGCTTGTGCTGCCGCCCGCCTTCGCGCTCACGGTGGTAGCCCGCGAGTCCGCTACGAAAGCGCTCGCGCTGCTGGGCGTGGCGGTCGTTGGCGTCGCCCTGTTCCTCACTGCTTCTAAGGGCGGGTTGCTCTCGGCGGTGATAGGCGTCGCCGGGTTCATCGTGGCGGCCGCGCTGGTGGGAGCGCGCACGAGATGGGTACCGATTGTAGTAGCCGTGGCGATAACCGCTACGCTTGCTGTGGGCGTGACGGGGCTCAAGTCCCTAACCGCCCCTCAGCCCGGCGCTACCGCATCGAGGCTGCTCGCCGCGGGTGAAGAGGCGGAGCAGTCGGTCGCGTTTCGCCGCCAAGTCTGGGCCGATACCGCCGACATGGTTTCGGAGAAGCCGATCTTCGGCTTCGGCATCGGCGCATACGCACCAGAGTTCAAGCGCTTCTCGCAGGTGCAGGCGCCGGCGCTGGCGCACAACACGTACCTGCAGCTCGCGGCAGAGGCCGGCGTCCCAGCGCTCTTGCTCTTCCTCACGTTTGGAGTTGTGTTCCTGGTTTGCGCCGGGCGGCGCCATGCCGGTGAGGCGCCCGAGCGCGCCTTCCTTCGCGCAGGCTGCGTGGGCGCGGTGCTTGCCGCAGGCGCGAACGCGGCGGTGGACTCGACGTTCAGCATCTTCGGTTATGGTCTTGTCTTTTTCACAGTTGTCGCAATCGCGCTCCTGCTCTCCGCCGACGGCGCACAGCCGGAAAAGGCGCCGCTCAACAGCCGCGCCATCGCACATGCCTTGCCCGCCGCCGCCGCAGCCGGGTATCTCCTGGTGGCTTTCCTCAGCGCGCACTACGTCTCCCTTGCGCGTGAGCGCTTCCCCTCAGCGCCGCATGAAGGTTTCGACCTCCTCTCTCGTGCGGAGAGGATTGCGGTCGCGGACCCTGCACCGTACGAAGCCCGAGGGCAGTTCCTCCGTGTGAGCAACAACCTTGAAGGCGCAGCAGCTTGCTGGCAGACCGCGGCGCGCATCTCGCCCACCCCGAGCCGATGGGCTGAAGTCGCCAGGATCCGGCGCCTGCTCGGCACCACCGACGCGGCGCTGAGCGCAGCCCAGGCTGCGATCAACGCCGAGCCTGCCAACCCGAAGTGGCGTGCTCTAAAACTAGCGATCCTCCGCGATTCGGGGCAAGCAGAGGAGGCGATTGACGTCGCCCAGAACATGGTGCGGATGGAGAGAACGCTGTTCTTCACCCTCCGCTCCCTTCCGTGGCTTGTCGAGCTGAGCACTGTCGAGGCGCGAATCTTCCTCGCTGACCTTGCCCTCGAGCGCGGCGACCGACAGGCCGAGGCTGAGCAACTCGAAGGAGCCTACGAACTGCTTCGCGCTTATCGTCGCTCAACCGTCCCGGAGTTGCTGCGCCAAACCGGACTGGACGATGTAGTCGCCAAGCGCATAGAACTTGAACAGGCGACAGGGCGCGCGCCGCTTCTTGCCGACGTTGCAAGCGCGCTCGGGCTTCAGCCGAATGAGTTGCTGGCCTACATCGAGGCGGTCGCACAACTCCCGCTTGCCGGCGAATCCCTCGTGAACGCCCGAGCGAGCGTTGAGCAGATGGAACTGGTCGGATATCGCCTCGCCGACGTGTACGAATCGCTCGGCAAAACCGAACGAGCGGGCGACCTGCGAAAGGAGGTCAGCGACCTGAGCTGGGAGCGCCTTCGCTTGGGTTTCGGCGGCTTGTAAAGTACGCCTCAAGGACACTCTTCGCAATGGGCGCCGCAACGCGACCGCCCTCATCCGAACTCTCAACGACCACAGCGAGGGCAATCGTCGGATTGTCTGCTGGCGCGAACGCGATAAACCAGCCATGGGGCTTTCGTCCGCCCCCGGTTTGAGCGCTGCCGGTCTTGCCCGCCACGCGGACGCCCTCGATGCGTGAGCGTACACCCGTTCCCGATTCAACGACCTGCACCATCGAGCGCACGATCCGATCCCACCACATCGAGTCGAGCGCCACACGGTCAACTTCGACGCGCTCGCCGCTCCGCCTCACCACATGAGGCTCGTATGCCACTCCGCGGTTGGCGATAAGCGCCGCATAGTTCGCCATCTGGACCGGAGTAGCGTTGATGTACCCTTGCCCGATCGCGAGGTTCACCGTATCGCCCTGGTACCACCGCTCGCCCCTCCGCTCAAGCCACTCGTCGGTGGGCAGCAGCGCGCCGACCTCGCCGGGAATGTCCACACCGGTCGGCGAACCCAGGCCGAACTCGCTTGCAACCCCGACGACCTGCTCGCGATTCAATCGAGAGCCCAACTCGGCAAAGAACACGTTGCAAGACTTCTCGATCGCTGTCTGAAAAGTAATCCGCCCGTGAGTCCCAAGGCAGCGAACCGTGCGGTTGCCGATTCGCGTCGAGCCGCTGCACACAAAAGTTGTCGCTGGACTGACTATCCCGCTTCGCACCGCCGCGATCAGGGTAGCAATCTTGAACGTTGAGCCGGGGCTATAGGCGCCCGCAACCGCGCGGTTGAAAAGCGGCCGCGCCTCATTGTTCAACTGCGCCCACAGCGAAGGTGACAGCCTGCCCAAAAACACGTTCGGGTTGTAGGCAGGGCTGCTCACAAGGCAGAGCACCGAGCCGTCGCGTGGGTCGAGCGCAACTACCGCCCCCTTCCGTCCGGCGAGCGCCTCAAACGCCGCCAGTTGCACGCGCACGTCGAGCGTCGTCTCCGTGTCCTCGCCTGGTATCGGCGGCTCCGAAACCGGTGGAGACGTTGGTCGCATGCGCACGTCCACCGAAACGGAGTCGTGGCCACACTTGCCGATCAGAGAAACATCGTAAGTCCGCTCGACGCCCGTCTGCCCGACGAAACTCGGCAGGTCCTCCAGCGAGGCGAGCCGCTCGATGTCCTCCTTCGTCGGCTGGCGAACATGCCCCAGCACATGCGCAAAAGCGTTGCCGAACGGGTACTTGCGAAGCGGCTCGCTTCTGACGAAAACGCCAGGCAGAAACGCTCCTTGCTCTTCAATGTGAATCGCCTCTTCCGTGGTCAGGCCTACCTTCGCGACGAACGGAAGAAACTTGCGATACTCGTGCTCGCGGATCATCTCCTGCAACTCCGCCGGCTCCAACTTCAGCAGGGAACTGAGGCGGCGAATCGCCCCGAGGTCATCCTGAATTGCCGCGGGCGTTACCATCACCACGAGGCTCGCGCTCAACCCCGCAATGACTGTGCCGTCTCGCGCGAGTAACTTGCCGCGGGGAGGAGGAACGGCAACGCGCACCGTTCGCTTCTCAACGGCGATGCGACTCAACTCCTCACCCCGCACGACCTGCAGATACCATAGCCGGAGAACGATGGCGAGAAGGCCGAGCAAAACAGCCAACGGCACGAGCAGCGCTTTTGTCGGCAACTGCGGCTTTGCTCGATCCGCCGTCGGCGCGCCGCGGGCGTTCATGGCTGGTGAACCGTGCACGGGGAGATCGGCTCTTCGCCAATCGGAAACCGCTGACGCCGCTTCTGAGGACAATACGTTGTTGCCCGGCCGCCGCTCTGCACGCAAATCGTGATTTCCACGGTTCCGGTTGCGGTGCGCGTGGGAGGGGTGCCCCCTCCATTAGCAGGCGGAGGCGCACTTTCCGGGTCGCGCTCGAGTTGAGCCGGCGGAGGCTCCTCGGCGAGGTCGCCGTGCAAGCCGCACGACGGCAACTCGGCGGCTTCCTCTTTCGGCATCACGCGAGTCTCTTTGCGAGGGCACGCCTTCACTGCACGGTCACCCGTCTCCACGCAGATGCTCACCGAGATCTCATCCGGAGTCTCGCCTCCGCCGTACGACTTCGGCTTGTACCCACTCGGCTCCTCGCGCAACAGTCGCTGAATCGGCTTGACTGCCGCAGCCCACATCGGGGCGGTTACCTCGCCGCCGAACACTCCGCGCATCTCGCCGTACTTCCACGGCGGATTGCGCTCGGGGTCGTACGTTGCGTTCGCGACCCAAGCGATGGCGATGACCTTCGTCGTATACCCACAGAACCAGGCGTCCTTGTGGTCGCTTGTCGTACCGGTTTTGCCCGCTGCGTTCAGCACAGAGCGTGCCCGCGAGCCGGTGCCGCTGCTGACGACGTGGTGCAGGATGTTGTTCATCACCTTGGCGGTGTCCTCGCTCAATACGTTGCCGATGATGCGCGGTTTGTATTCACGCAACGTTACGCCGCCCGGCCCAACCACCTTGGTGATTCCGTACGGCTTCACGCGGTCACCGCCTGTCGCGAACACGCTGTACGCCTCAGCCATCTCGAGCGGGCTAACGGCACTTGAGCCGAGCGCGAGCGCGGGCCCCGGATAAAGCGGCGATTGAATGCCGAACACCTGCCGCGAAAAGTTGGAGACCACCTGCGGCCCAACCATCATGCCGACGTGCACCGCAGGCACGTTGATCGAGCGGGTCAGCGCCGATTGCACGCTCACCGTGCCGCCGGTGCCGCCGCCCCTCGGTCGCCACACCTCGCCCGTTGCCGGATTGCGCCACACGAAAGGCTCGTTAGAGATAGACGAGTTCGGCTTGATCTTGCCCGTCTCAAGCGCAGCAGCGTAGACGAACGGTTTGAACGCCGAGCCCGGCTGCCGCCGCCCCTGCGTAATGATGTTGTATTGTGAGCGTTTGAAGTCCGTTCCACCCACCATCGCAAGCACGCGCCCGCTGAGGTCGGTTACCACCATCGCGGCCTCGGTAACTCGGCGTGACTTGTTCTTTGCGACCGCCTCCCGCACCGCCTCCTCCGCCGCTTCCTGGGCCTTCGTGTTCAGCGTGGTGTAAATCTTGTAGCCGCCGCGGGCGAAGTCTTCGTTCGGGAACTCGCGCCGCATCTCCTCGAGCACGTACGTAACGAAGTACGGCGCCCGCATGATCCCGATGTGCACCTGTTCCTGGTTCTCGTTCACCATGAGCGGCTCGTCCTTCGCCTTCGCATATGCCGTGGAGTCAATCCATTCCTTCTCGCGCATGATGGCGAGCACGATGTTGCGGTTCTCCACCGCGACCTTCGGATTGACGAACGGATTCTCGCTCGAAGGCCGACGGGGCAGCCGCGCCAACAACGCCGCTTCGCCCGCCGTCAAGTCCTTCAACTCCTTGCCGAAGTACACCTTCGCCGCAGCCTTGATGCCGTACGCGCCGGAGCCGTAAAAGACCTCGTTGAGATAGATGGTGAGGATCTGCTCTTTCGTCAACTGTCTTTCGATCTGAAGCGCAAGGCACGCGTCCTCCACTTTGCGGCGAAGAGTTCGCTCTCCGCCGGTGAGCAATCGCTTGGCGACTTGCTGCGTAATCGTGCTGCCGCCCTGCCGCACGCGCCCGCTCGTTAGGTTCACCCACAAGGCGCGCACAACGGCCGCCCCGTCAACGCCCGGATGAGACCAAAACCGCTCGTCCTCCGCAGCGACGGTGGCGTCAATCACCACTTTGGGTATCTCCGGGAACTCCACCCACTCACGGTGCTCTGTGGTCATCCGATAGAGAACCACGCCATCGGCGGAGATGATCTGGGTCGGCTCGCGCATCAGGATCTTCTCGATGCGCGAGAGTTGGGTGACCCTATCCTTCAGCGATTGGAACACCACCCACGTGTACACGGCGCCGCCGACAAACCCCATCAGGAGAAGAACGGCGACCACAGCCGAAGTCCGCTTCAGTACGCGAACCCAACGTGGGCGGGGCTTACCCCCGCCTGCTTTGCGGTCGGACATCTTGATTCCTCTATTATGGAACGCCGCAGAGCCTCAAAGTGTGCCGCCTGCTCCTTCACTCCCCGTTAAAGAGTTCAGGATTCGGCTCAAAACTTCCTCAGACACGTTGCCGACAGCCGCCGCCCAAACCCGTCCGACCCGACGGGAGACCAGTTGAACGTTGTCGTGGTGAAGCGGCTCCTCGCCGAGGCGAGCATCGGGCGACTGGAAGATGGTGATGTGTCGCGCGCCGTCGCTGAAGTGGAGAAGGGCTACCCGCCTCCCCGCAACCGAGCGCATCCCCTCGCCGGTGGGCTCAAAGCCCTCAGGCAACCAGGTCGGGCGCAGCGCCCATGGCACATCAACGCCGAACACCTCGTCTACCACGCGAACGCCGTGCCGCTCGAACGAGAACTGAGCCGGGTCAACGTTCACGTTGAACGCAACCCGCCGGAACTCGAAGCCGCCCATCATCGCGCCGCCGCGGCCGAACAATTGCGACTTCAGGAGCAGTCCCGTTGCTCGGTCGAACCAAAGGCGGCGTGCAACGTTTCCAGCGGCGTCGGAGATCTCGAAGGCGACGGTCGGGCGGTCGGCGACGCTCCCGCCGTCGAACGGGCGGAACCGAATCTGGCCGTTCCGCGCAGCCTGGATCATGCGCCTGAGTTGCTGCAGCGTCTGGTCACGGCCGGATGGCCCTCGACGCAGTTCGTTGAGTTGGGGGATGTACTCGAGGCGATGCTTCCCGTCCTCGATGATGACCATCCCCTTGCGTACCTTGTCGTTCGGAAACTCGGTGCGCGACCTCATACCGTCACGAATGACCAACTCGGTGACGGTCTTCATCACCCCGTTTACACGCAGGTAGACGACGCGAGTGCCGGTGAACCGGACCTGTTGCTGCCGCCGAAGGATCTGCTCCAGCCGATCCAGCGTGGCTCCCTCGGGCTGAGCCGACGCAACCGCGGCCAGGCCGAGCAGGGAAGCGAGCAGAAGGGCGAGCCTCACAGCGCCTCCATCGAGCCACCGTACAGCAGGTCGTCCAGTTCATCCTCTTCACGAGGCGTCTGCTCGGCGACGGCGAAGGTGGTCATGCTCGACCCGTCCGCCGGGAGCGCCACGGATGCAGCCGCCTCTTCGTGCCAACGCACGAGCAGTTCGGAGGAGACCGAGGGCACGGCGCCGGAGCGGGAGACCTGGAAGACGACCGTCGCCGCCATCAGGATGCAGGCGGTCGCCGAGGCGATGAGTCCGGCGCGGAACCAAGAGAAGCCCCGCAGCGGCTTCGACGCCTCGCGCTGGAGTCGCTCGTTCAATCGGGAGCGCCACGCCAGGCTTGGCCCTTCGCTCGGAAGCCCCGCCAACAGGCGGGCGACATCCTGCTGGGCCTCATCCGTCGCCAGCATGGCATCGAGCTCAGACTGCTCAACCAGTGACAGCCGCTCGTCACGTTCAATTCTGTCCAAAAGTTCCTTCTTATTCATCCGTCTCACCTGCGTGCAGATACGCCGACAGCGCACTCTGGAGTCGTTCGCGAGCGAGGAACAGGCGGGATTTCACCGTCCCCACCGGAATGTTCAGCGCGTTCGCAATCTCTTCGTAACTCATCCCTTCAACATCGTGTAGCAGCAGCACCGGTCTCAGCCTCTCGGACAGCGTTGCCAACGCGGCCTGCACAACCTCGTGCATCTGCTTTGCGACCGCCTCTTCCTGGGGGTCGCCGCTTCGCGCGATAAGCCCGTGAGTAATGTCCGCGTCCGGTTCGAGCGGTACCTCGACAACGCGACGCGAGCGGCGCCGCCTCCGGTCAATGCACAGGTTTGTCGCAATCTTGAACAGCCACCCTGCGACTGAGGCCCGCCCGTCGTAGCGACGTATGTTGCGGAACGCGCGAACGAAAACCTCTTGGGCAACATCCTCAGCCTCTTGGGCGTCGCCGACCATGCGGCGCGCGAAGCCGAACACCCGCGCCTGGTACCGATCAACCAGCAGGTCAAACGCGCTGAGGTCGTCCGCCTGGCAACGGGCGATGAGCAACTGGTCGCTCAAACCGTTGCCCGCCTCGTGCTGCGTCATTCTAAGGGCACCTGTGGATTCCACGCTCTGCGGCTCCTTGCAAGGGTATACGCGCCGAGCCGCCCCGAGTTCACCGCGTGCCCGCGAAAGCACGGGCATCCTGGGGTTAGAACTTGACGCCGGCAGTCAGGGAGAAGCCGTCCAACTCCTTGTCCACGGCGCCGACGCCGTTCCAAGCGAGCCGAACCAGCACCGGGAACCCCTGGATCGCCCAGTCGTACACCAGCGACGCCTGGTAAGCGAACGAGGCGTTGTCGTCGAAGCCGGGCCGGCTGGTGAAGCTCACGCCGCCTCCCGCGCTCGCTGTGAAGTTCTCTGAGATCCGCAGGTTGTAGTTCAGCAGCAGCGGAACGCTCCGGAAGCCGTCGCCCTCCATCATGTCTGCGGAGAAGCTGAAGTGGCCCGGCATCAGAGGGTTCCGCACGATGAACGTATCATCCAGCACCTTGAACTCGGCGCCGACCGTGAACCACTGGGATTTGCCCGCTGCCGCACGACTGTTGGCGGGCCAGAAGTACCCAATCCGAATCTGGACGCCAAAGCCAGGCAGGTCTTGGGCGACCGCCGCCGAGGGGGCCGCGGTCAAGAGGGCGAAAAGCCCAAACAACGAAACGAGAACACGCATCCTTTGCATTTCTTCTGTCCTTCCTTCCTTGGGAGTGCACAAACCTTACCCAATCGCGTCAAACGCCGGAAACGGAACGCCGCCTACACACCGTCCAACACAGTAGGGTACCCTTGCCTAAGGAGCACTCAGATGACCTCAATCCTTTGCGCGCTCGCCCTGTGGCAACCGGCCACGGCGCCGCCCGCCGTCACGAAGGACGTGCGGGGCGTCGCCATCACCCTGCCCGACTCAGGGCGAGATTGGTTTGAAGTTACCCTCAAAAGAGAGGGCGAAGACTGGGAGGACGTCTTGCCAGAGCGCACCAACGGACCCGACTGCGCCAAGTCCTTCTTTGCCGGTTTGCCCTGGAGCGGGCTCGACTTCGAGGTTGTCTTCTCCCGGAGGAGCCGCGCGCCCCACATCGAGGTCCCCGACGCCGACGAACTTCTCATCCCTGAGGGCTCAGGCATCCTGGATGCGGCGCTGCTGAACAACTTCGGATTGCACCAGACGTTCTAGGC
>JBFMFD010000030.1:0-20553 GCA_040752255.1 Armatimonadota bacterium | reverse complement strand
CGCTGCCCACAGCGTCGAGCACCCGCTTCCAGAACGCGTACGGGACGCGGACGCGCTGAATCTTGCCGGCATATCCGGCTTTCGCTTGCTCCATAGTTCATCCGCCGTCAGGCGGCCTTAACCGTTTCTACTCCTCGTCGTCGTCCGACGGGGCTCCGAATTGTTCCGGTTTTTGCGGCTTCTCGCCCCTGTCGCGGACCGGTTTGTCGCCCGCTCCGAGGGCGGCTCGACCCGCAGTCGGATGGTACCGCTGGAGGGTCTTCTCGTAGTTCCGGCGGTAGTGCTGGTACGCCGGGCAGTCGTCCGGGCGCGCCTTGTTCAGCACTAGGCCTACGATGTTCACGCCTAAGCGTTCCAGAGCCTTATGGAATTCGAACTCGGCGATGGTCGGCGGGCGGCCCGCTTCGTGGATGAGCACGACGTTCTGGACGTGCTCGGCGAGCACGGCGGCGTCACCGAACGTGCTGCCCGACGCGCTGTCGAACACCACATAGTCCGCGCCCTGGCTGACCATCTCGATGAAGTCACTCATCGCCTGGCTGCGGAAGAGGCGGATCGGGTTCACCGGCGGCTGACCCGCGGTGATGACAAGCAGCCCGTCAACGCCGGACGGCTGAACCACGCTCTCCATTGTTGCCGCGCCGGATAGGATCTCAGCCAAGCCGGCTCGGTTCTCCAACTCGAAGTGCTCATGCAGCGTCGGGTTGCGCAGATCGGCGTCTACGATGAGAACCCGTGCGCCGTCTCGCGCGAGGCTGATCGCGAGGTTGGCTGCGACAGTCGTCCGCCCGGAGTCGGGTTCCGCCGCAGCGACCAACACGCCCGGGCCGACCAACTTGTCTTGAATCGCCATCAACTGGCTGGAGAGCATCTGGTAGCTGGCGGCGAGGGCGCTCGGCCGCTCCTCTGTGGTAGACAGGCGCTTCTGCGCGCTTCGCGGCAGAACACCCAACACCGGGAAGCCGAGGCTGTTCTCAGCCTCAATCGGCGTGTACGTGCCCTGGTCAATCTGCCCGAGGCTCGCGATCAGCGAAATCGCGACGACGAGGCTAAGGAACAGCGTAACCAGCGTCTTCAAGATCGTGTTTCTCGGCAACTCGCGGATAGACGGGTCGTCGAGCATGTAGATGGTCGGCTGGGCGTTTTGCGCTTCGCGGACCTCGGCTTCCTGCAGCTTCGCCTGCATGTTCGCTACTGAAGACTGGTGCGCGAGCAACTCGGCTGCCAATTCCGATAAGCGCTTCTGAACGGCGGGCAGCTTGGCACGTTGTGCCTCGAGCGCAGCGAGTTCGCGCTCCGCAGCCCCCTTCTCTTCGCGCGCCCAAGCAAGTTGTCGCTCCGCCTGAAGTTGCGCGTTCAGTCGGTCCTGCTCGAACGGCGTCTTTTCTTGGTGGGCCTGCGAGATGATGTACGGTTCAGTATTGGCGAGTTGAGACTTGTCCTCTTCGATGGAGCGACGCAATTCGATCATGCTCGGGTGGTTGGGGCCGTATCGCTCCTTGCGGGTCTCGTAGGCCGTCTCCGCGGCGGCAATCCGCGCCTGCAGGCTCGTGTACAGCGGATTGGGCGTCTCCTCGACAGCGTGAATCACGTCCGTCATCGTGGGGTCCGACGCCTGGTCGCGCGCGGTGTTGATGGTCGCCTGTGCGACCGTGATTGCGCGATCGGCGGTGTAGATGCGCTGCTTAGCGTTTTGAATCTCCTGAGCCAGCGACGAGATCGTCGTTTCGTACCCAATCGACTCCGGGAACTGGTCTTGGAACTCCTTCTGCTCCTGCAGTTTCGCGTCGTAGGCAGCCTTCTCCCGAGCGAGCGACTGCCGAATGAACTCGACGCGCGAGAGCGACGTTTGGGACGCCAACGCCGAGTACCGCGTCATGAACTTCTCGAGGATGACTTGGATGACCTTCTGAGCCACAGCAGGCTCATCGTCAACATAACTCACCTGGACGAACTCGGTGCCCCGCTCGGGTGTGATGCTGATGTCGCGGATGAACTCGCGAAGCGCGTCCTGTGACGTGTCGCGGATGTACCCCTCGGCGGCGAGTTGATCGAACGTCTGCTTCAAGACGGTGAACGAGCCTACGGTGCTCGTAAGGTTCAACACCCGCAACTCGGTGTCGTTCACGCCGCGCCCCATCAACTGGTCTTGGTAGAGAACCGGAAGGTTCAAGTCCGTGTCACGCTTGTCGGCAATCGTCATGAACGCCTCGTACTGAGGCTTCGAAAGCAGCGTGTAGATCAGCACCGCCGCCGTCGAAGGAACGACAAACAGCAGAAGAAGCCACCACCGTTGCTTGAGAGACCTGAGAAACCTTCCTCGACCCATATCGTCTCCTGAATCAGAACCTCGGGAAGATGTTGAAGTTGCGCGCAGTCAACGCATTCAACGTAAACAGAATGTTCGCGAGCACGTTCACCCGGTTGATGTCCGGAGTGTTCGTCTCAGGAACGTACACAATGTCGCCGGCGTGCAGTTCGATGTTCTGCGTCCAATCATTCTTTGCCGTGAACCGCACGTAGTTCACCTCGAACCGCTCGTACTGACCGGGTCGTCCACGGACCGGTCGCTGAATCTGAATCTTGCTGAACCAACTGCGGTTCGGAACGCCTCCACCGGCGGCGGCTATCGCATCCGCCAGGCGTAGGCCGTCGCGGTACGTGACACGGCCGGGTTGGATGACCATGCCCGTGACAATCACCGCATCCATCAGCTGCTGCGGAACGCGGATCACGTCGCCATCCTCCATGCGGTAGTTCTGGGAGAGGTCCCCTTTCACCAGCATCGCATAGAGGTCAATGGGAATCTGCTCCTGGCTGTTACGCCGAATGAGCACAACGCGTCGCAAGTCGGCCGTTTGGGCGGTCGCTCCTCCCGCCATCGTGATGACCGTGAGGAGGCGGTCTCCAGGGCGAATACTGAACTGCCCCGGCGAAGGAACGAATCCCACGACGCTCACACGCATCGGCCGGTACTGGAAGATGTTCACCACGACGACGATCGCATCGGTGAAGAACCCACCGTCCACGTACGCCCGCTTGATCTCCCGCTCAGCCTCGGCAACCGTCATGCCGCCAATCTTGATCGGGCCAATAAGCGGAAGGCTGATCGTGCCGTCGTACAGTATCGGAGCCTGCGTCGCCATGTCGGGCTCACTGCCCACCCGTACCGAGATGACGTCGTTCGGGCCGAGGCGATACTCCTCGTCCTCATACGGCTGGGCGGCGGCGAATACGCACGCCAACGCCACCAACAGCGCAACGAGGCCTCTTGCTATCCTGTGCATTGTTCTACTCCTCGTTTCATGACGGACGCTTCCATGCTGCCGTCCTATCCAGATTATAGCCGAATCAGTCATCCCTTGCAGTGCTCACCTTGCGCTCTCCCTCTACTACGACAGTCAACTCGCCCTTGTGAACCAGTTCCTGCCGAAGGAGGGTGCTTATCCTACCTCGACGGACCTCCTCATGCGCCTTCGTCATCTCACGACACACAGCCACCCGCCTGTCGCCCAGAACCTCAAGGGCCGCTTCGAGGACCTTCTCAAGACGCTCCGGCCTCTCAAACAAGACGATTGGGAGGGCACTTTCGGCGTAAGGAGCCAGAGTCTCCTTCATTCTACCGGGTTTCTTCGACAGAAAGCCAAGGAAAACGAACCGCTGGGCGAAGAAGCCGCTCAGCGCCAGCGCCAGCGTGACTGCGGAGGGACCCGGAACCCCCAGAACAGGCAGCTCCCGCTCATAGGCCCGGTTGACCACCTTCGCACCTGGGTCGCTGACAGTCGGCATCCCCGCGTCGCTAACCAGAGCAACCACCGCGCCGGACTCCACGCGGTCGAGCAGGCTGTCTACCGCTGATGCCGGGGCGCGGGCGTCGTTCAGCCGAACCAGCTCGGCCGTTGAGCCTACGTGCCCCAACAGTTTGATCGTTCGTCGCGTGTCCTCAGCCGCAACGACATCCGCCGATCGAAGCGCTTCGGTTGTCCGCTCTGAAAGGTCGCTGAGATTGCCGATCGGCGTGCCGACCACGACCAGCGCGCCGCGCTTCTCAGCCTCCGGCACCCTGATCGGCACTCCCTGAACCGCCGCCGGACGGCTGCCCCTCGCCTGAAGGCTCTCCGCCCTGGCCCTCAAGCTCGCGCCGGTTTGCCTCCTCCGCCTCTCGCATCGCATCTTCTTGTTCTTGCTCGATGGCGATTTGATCCCTTTCCGACGCGTACCAGTCGTCCAGGGCCTGTTGCAGCTCTTCGACGGCGGGCGTTCCCGGCGGGGCAAAGTTGGCTGCCTGTACCTTCAGCCGCTCGACCTTCTTGATCGTCTCGCGGTTTGTGTCGTTGATCTCCCACGAGTTGGCAACGATCGTCCTGAGTGCTTCCAGCGCGGCCTCACCCTTCTTCTGCTCGAGCAGCAAGTCCACGTACTCGAAGAGGAATGACGTGGAGCGCGTAACGGTCGCTACGCCTGCATAGACCTCCGCCTTCAATTCCTCAAGGGCGGCCTTCTCGCCGGCGGGCGCCTCGGCATACAGTTGGCTGAACGCCATGTACCTGACGTACACGGGCAGGTCAGCGTCGCTGGAGACGACGCCCTGCGCCTCGTCCACGATCCTTTGAAACTCCGCGCGTCGCTCGGCGCCCGTTGGCCCCTGGCCCGCCACCAGCCGCTTCAGTTGGAACACGAGCCGCCAGCCCTCGTCGTGCCACTGAATCTTGTCGTGGTCGCCCTCGATGAGCGCTTCCACGCCGCTCGTGACCATGGAGGCCGCCACGCTCGCTCGCAACTGGTTTGCGCGCTCCGTCTTCTTTTGCTCAAAGTCTTCCGGGACCTTGGGCTCCACCTTGGTAACCCGGTAGATGGCGACGCCCGTCGGCGTCTGAACGGGGTCGCTCACCTCCCCTTCGCCCAGGCGCGCCACGCCCCGGTACAGCGGCATCACCATAAGGTCTATCCGGGAGAGCGTCATCTCCGAGAGGTCGGGACTACCGTCGGGCTTCTTGGTGTCGCTGTACTCGGCGGCGGCATCCTCGAAGCGCATTCCGCTCCGAATGCGGTTCAATGCGTCTTGCGCTTTGCCCATCGGGTCGGCGTTCGCGCCCTCGGTGATGAGAATGCGCTCGAAGGTCAGTTCGTCGTAACTCCGCTTGAGCGCCTCTTCGCTCGTATCAACTTCGGATTCGTACTTTGTCTGCAACTTCTTGCGCGCAGCCTGAGAGCGAAGCCGGTCGCGCTGCATCGGCTCTGCGAGCACCTGCTGCAGCTGCTCCTCTTGCTGCTTGATCAACTCGTAGAGCGTTTGGCCGGCTTGCTTCTTCACGAACTCGTCGAGCGACAGCGCCTTGTGGTCGTCGAGCGCCTTCTTCGCCTGCTTGTACTCGTCGCTTTCCTCTCCCTTCTCCTTCGCCGCCTGCGCTTCAGCGGTGAGGCGCGCTGTCGTGCTGTCGTACTCCGACTGCGCCTGCGTGCGGAACAGGTCGGCGTAGAACTCCGCCTCCTCCTTGGCCATGGCCTCGACATCCTTGTCGGTAACCGACAGCCCTGCGCGCTTTGCCAAGACCAGAGGGGCAACTCGGTTCAAGACCACATTCAGCGCATGCTCGCGGAACCGCCACTCCTCCGTGGGCGTCGCGTTCGGTGTGAGCGACGTGGTCACCTCGGCCATCAACTCGTCAACGTAGCCCTGCTCCCCTTCCCAAGCGAACGCCGGGGCTCTTTGGCCTTGGACGTCAGACGGGTCGGGTCCCCCAGGCGACCCGACAAGGAGAAAGCCAACGATGAACGCAACCCCCAGCAGCACGGCGACCACCGGCCCGGCGGCCGCAAATCCCTTCCTGAACTTTGTTATGGACACGATAACCTTCCGAACGGCCCAGCGCGCCGCCCTGTTGCAGGCGGCGGGGGCACTCAGCCGATTATGTCCGATTCGGCGCATCCTTTCGCCCGCGGCGAGCGTCAGTACCCTTGACAGGTGCACAACTGGCGAGGGTACACTGATGGCCACCATGAAGAATGACAAGAAAAACCTGACCGCCCGACAGGCTGAGGTCTTGCGATTCCTCGTAGACTACAACCGCGAGAACGGCTACCCCCCCACGATTCGAGAGATATCGAGGCACATCGGCGTCAGCAGCACCCGCGGCAGCATCACCCACCTCGAAGCGCTCGAGAAAAAGGGATACATCGCCCGAACCAGCGGTGTCCGCGCCATCCGAATCATTGACGACCGCTACACCGCCGACGCCGAGGTGATCCTGCTCCCGCTGCTCGGAACCATCGCCGCCGGCGTGCCGATCCTTGCCGACGAGAACGTCGAGGCGATGATCCCCGTCCCCAAGGCGCTGCTGAGCAAGGTCAAAGAGGCATACCTCCTTCGTGTCAAAGGGGACTCCATGATCGGCGAGGGCATCCTTCCGAGGGACCTCGTCATCGTGAAGCCCCAAGCCACGGCGATGAACGGCGACCTGGTCGCCTTCCTTCTTGACGACGAGGCGACGATCAAGCGAATCCGTTACGACTCCGGAGGCGGAGTGACTCTCTTCCCGAGCAATCCGGCGTACGAGCCGATCCGGGTTCGCAGCTCTGAGGCGCGCATCCTGGGTAAGGTCATCGGCCTGATTCGCGACTACGACGGCTTCGCCTTTTGAAGAAAGCTACCGCCTTCCTCTTCATCACGCTGTGCGTCGGCTGTGGCGGGGATGTCACCTCCCCGCCAACGACAACCACCGCGACGCACGAACCCGATGCCGTCTCGCTCTCGCTTAAGCCGGACGCGGATGAGTACCTCTACGAGCTCATCATCGAGCAGCGCGCGGTAGGGACACAAACGGTCATGTCCATCCTCGAGATGGAGATCAAGGCGACGGCTACAAGGTTCGACAGCGGGAGGGTGCGCTTCGAGTTTGAAGTCGTTCGCGCTAACGCCACCACCGGCCCCACCCGCGAGCGCCAGCGGCCCGACCCCCAGCGAGCCGCCGCCGTTCGCTCCTTGCGATGGAGTTCCAAGCACGGCCCCGACGGCGTCGTCGTTGACCTCGCAACAACAGCGGACGCGGAGTGGATCCTCGAAATGCTCGGCGCGCGGTCCGGACTGTTCGGCATCGTGTATCCCACGGAGCCGGTGCAACCCGAACGCCCGTGGCGAGCCACCAAAGAGGGAGCAGAGTGGAAACTCTCCTACGCCGCTGATTGGCTTGCAACCCTCGAGGGCGCGATCACAACCACGCCGACACCCGACGCCCCCGAGCGCAGTCAAAGTGTGCGCGCCCGCATCCAACTGGACACCGGAATGCCGATCGAGATGGTAGGAGACGAGGCAGTAACTCGCCCCGACGCTGAGTGGGATTCCATCTTGAGGCATTGGACGCTTTCGCTTATTGGTTAGGCCCGGGTACACTCGCCCGCATGAGCGAAAAGGTCACTATCGAATACTGCACCGAGTGAGGCTACAAGGAACACGCCGCCCGTGTGGCGGCTGCACTCCAAGCGGAACTTGGAACCGACGCCGAACTCATCCCCGGCTCGCACGGGATCCTCGAGGTAAAGCACGGCGAACACATCGTCTGGACCAACCGCGAGTCCGGCGGCCTGCCGGAACCGGCAACCGTGGTTGACGCTTTCCGCAGCCGAGCCCGGTAGGACCCTAACGGAATTGCGCTGACCGCCACGCAGCCTGGTCGCCGGGCACAAACGACGCGTGGCTGATCACCTCGAACGCGGGCAGGAACTTCGGCTTTGCCGTGCCTCGCTGTTGCTCCAGCACGCGCCGGGCAACCTGCTTGACGCGTTGAACGATACGCCGAAGACGCAACGTGTCGGCGTGCGAGCCACCCATCTCCTCGATGCGCCGCAGGCCCGGCCCGAGCGTCGCAATCCTGAGCGCCCCCTCTTCCAGCAACTCGGCGCATCCGCGAACGTCTCGCTTCGAGTACTTCTGGTACGCCTTGTCGCACAGCCGCACCCAATCCACCGCTACGCGGTGCAGTTGCACGCACCAGTGCAGCGGGTCCTGCGGCGGCAGAACCTCGTCCAGTTTGTCGCAAATCTTCAGAATCTCGGTGCCGACCTTTCCCACCGCTTCGCCGCGCCACTCCTCCCAAAGGTAGAACGGGCTGTCGCGCATGATGAACGCCTCGCGCAGCGGGCGCCACGTCCCCGGACGGAGGAACTTCGAGAGCTTGGGAATCTGCTCGCCTAACGCCTTTGCAGCGTCGTAATACTCTTTGCCGCCTGACTTCTTGATGGCGGCGCTCCACGACTTTCCGGACATCCGAAGCCCAGCGGCATAGATGAGCGGCAGCGTAGACGCGTAGTTCGTCAAAAACGAGAACTCCCAGGTCGTCACGAGCACGCCTTCCGTCTTCAACTCCTTGGCCGCCTTCACGTGCTCGTCAACGTTCTGTTGGGTCAGAGGCAGATGACACCACGTCGCGTCGTAGGTGTGGATCGCTGGGCAGTTGACGACCTTGAACCCCGCCTTGAGCAGCTTCTTCGTCGTCGGGGACGGGTCGTCCGAGTACTGCCAGTCGAACAGAACCGTCTCCTTGGGCAGCATCTTCAGCGCCTCCGGGTGAGCCAGAACCATGTCCGCCCACAGGCAGGGGGTACGGCCTTTCTCCAGCACGTGCTCGCACAGGTCGCGGTAGTACTCGCCGTACAGGCCGCCCTCTCCCACCTTCTTCACTCGCTTTTCACACTTTGGGCATTGCCCGAGTTGGTGCGCCTCGTCACCACCAAGATGGATCCAAGCATCGTCAAAAGTGCGGATGACGTCGTCCACAAGTCCGCGCACGAACGAAACGACCTCTTTGCGCGAGGGGCAAACCTGCGCCGAGCCGCGAGCCGTGGGCCCCTCGGCGAGCCATTGCCCTCCCTCGGCACGGATGAAGCCCTCCATGTGCCCCAGCGTGTTGATGAACGGAATGATGCGAAAGCCCTTCGGAGAGAACTCCTTGGCCAGCCGCTCGATCTCCTTCGCCTTCAGGGCGCCGATGTCCGCCGCCCACGGGGCGGACGGATACGCGAACCGGTGCTCCATGTACAGCCCCAGGGCGTTGTAGCCAGCGTCCAGGCTGCGGGTGCAGGCTTCCCTAAGCAAATCAAGGGTAGGCGACTGTTCCCGCGCCACATCCATCATCCAGCCCGCGAAGCGCATGCCTGCGCAGTATGAGCGATTGCGAGCCGCCGCCGCCGAATTCCTCTTAGTTTGATGGGCAGACGATTCGGGAGGTTGCCGTCGCGCCGCCCGGAGAGCCGGTCGAGCGGGACCCTCCAAAGAGATGGCAGTGGCCCGTGCGAACGGTGTTGGCGTCCCGTAGCGTAACCTCGTTCATGTTGAAGCCGGTGTAGGTCGGGTACATCAGGTCCGCGTGGAGCGTGCTGTGCCCGCCAACGCCGAGCGCGTGGCCCATCTCGTGGGCGGCGATGCCCTCGCCCGCCCGGCCGTCCAGCCCGGCGCGAATCACGACTTCAGCTGACAGGAGCCGCCCGGAGGACACCTCGTATGTATACTGGGTATACCCAAGCAGGTTGCCCTCGAGGTCGTCCCTCCAGCGAACGATGACATCCGCGTTGGCCGGCGTAGACACTTCAGTCCAGCGCACAACTCCGCCCAGGCGACCGTTCCACCACTCGAACCCCGTCCGCGCCGCCTCGACCGCGCTCTCCGTCGCGTTGCCGTCGAGCGTCAGAAACACCTTGACCGGCATCCGTTGCCAGTAGAGGAGCCTCTCCAGGTCGTCGGTGTAGTTTGGCGAGAAGGTGCACCCGTCGCCATAGACCGCGGTCAGCCCCGAAACCTGGTCTGCGGGCACCGAGAGCGCCTGAGCGTCGGTCGCGCCGCCATCCCACACCCACCGGTAGAACGGCAGACCCTGAAAGGATTGCGGGGCAACGACGCGCACCACCGTCTCGCGCGGATAGACGCGTACGAAGTTGGTTACCCCGTCCGCCCTGCCCTGCAAGTCTTGCGTGTCCAGCGTGATCGGCACCTCGTCCATCGGAGCGGACTGGAACCCGATCTCGCGAGTTCCGCTTTCGCCCGAGCCGATGCCGCCGCCGCCGCATCCCAGACAGACGAGGGCCGTTGCAAGCCCTAACGTTCGCACCACCATTGTTCCCCATCTCCCTTATCGGCGAGCGCGGGCGTGAACGCAAGCGAAGCCGGAGTGAAACCTAACGAGCCGCTCGAAGTCGAATCAGATAGACTGATGGCGACGATGACGCTTACTGCAATCGCCGCCCTGCTTATGGTAGGGCAAGCGCCCACCCTGCCGCCCCGGTGCAACCCTGAACTGTATCGCATACAGCACGACATCGCAGTCGCGGTGTCCAAGGGCGAGTTCGAGCAAGCCGCGGCGCTCCTCGAGCGGTGGCCGACCGGCGACATGACCTACTCGCTGCCCGCAGGCGAGGCGCTCGCGAGCGCTGCTGAGGAAGCCGCGCGCCTCCTCGAGGAGGTTACGGGGGGCGAATGGCGGTTCCGGCCGGCGAGCGACGGGCGCGTCCGTTTCCGGTGGGCGGACTCGATCAAACTCGACGACATGCGCCGGTGGGAGAACGATGTGCTCGTCGTGGACGTGCCGACGCACGCCGAGCCCGGCAACCTGCAGGTCTCCCGCTGGAGCTATGTCTCGCTGATCGCAAAGTCGTTTGCCATGTACGCAGGCCTCGCCCCGGCGAGCGCGCGGTTCAACCTCATGGGGCCCGACATCATCACGGCCGCTTCCGCCGCCAACGTGCGCGTGGGTGTCCAGCCTGCGGAACGCGCGCTCATCGGCCGCGCCATCGCCGCGCGAGCAGCGTGGGAAGAGGTTATCGAGAGCAGGACGGTTCTCCCGCTCCGTGAGCCGAGGCTCGTTGTTACACCGCTGCAGGTTGACCTCGGATTTCAGCAGCGCGGGCCCGACTATCCCGCCCCCATCACGCTCGAGAACAGCGGCAACGCCGAGGTGCTCATCGAGTTCGAGTCCTCTTGCCAGTGCATCCTCGCTGAAACTCCGGACTCCATAGACTCCGGCGTAAGGCGAACGATTGACGCCATCGTCCAGTCGCGCGATATGCTCGGGCGCGTCGAGAAGACCATCACGCTCCACACGAACGACCCTGTCGAGCCGGTGAAGGTGATCACCGTCGCCATCACCGCGCTGCCGCCTTATCGCGTGGTGCCGGACACGATGAAGCAGGTAACGCTGAACGACGATGGGGCGACCGAGTTCGAGTTCATCTTCTATCCAACTTCGCCTACGCCGATCCGCCTCGTCAGGGTTGACACCAACGTTGAGGGCGTGGAGACCACCGTATTGCCGTTCAACGGCGAAGTGCTCGATCCCATCTTCGGCGACAAGCCGATGAAGCGCGTGGGCCACAAGGTGCTGCTCAAGTTCAGCCCCGACTATCCCGCCGGCCTCAACTGGCTGAGAGTCGTTTTCATCACCGACCTCATGCAGGCGCCGTACGTAGACGTGACGCTCGAAACCCACAAGGGGATCATCGCCCAGCCGAAGACCCTCTGGTTCGGCTCTTTCCCCGTCGGCACCGAGCAGGTGAGGAGCGTAACGCTGCAACACGGCAAGGAGCCGTTCAACGTCACCAAGGTTGATGCACCCGATGGCGTGCGGGTCGAGGTCCGCAAGCAGGACGAGAGCGGCAAGGAGTGGCGCATTGACGCTGTTTGCACCGCGTCCGCAGTCGGCCGCTTCTCCGGCAACGTAGTCATCCACACGGACTCGAAGCGTTTCCCTGAGATTGTCATCCCCTACTCGGGCATCGGTCAATGATACGCCTCTTCGTCGCCTCGGCGGTCGCGGCTGGGCTCGTTGCGCTCGCCACACCGCCACGGCAGTCGGACGTCGTGGTGGTGTTCACGGGAGACATCCGAGGCTACCTCTCCCCCTGCGGTTGCACGAAGCCACAGATTGGAGGAGTCAAGCGCATGGCGTCGGTCGTGCGCACCCTGCGCGATGACGAGAGCGTGCTTTATGTTGACCTCGGCAACTGGACCGAGGCGAAAGGGCGGCAAGACCAACTGAAGGCGGATGCGCTCGCCGAGTTGTTCGCTCGGCTCAAACCGAACTACCTGAACGTCGGCGCAGTCGGAGCGCGCTTCGACCCCGCGACGCTCGTCGCTCTCGACCAGATGTCCGGCGGGCTGCTGACGAGTGACGCGCTTCAAGCGGAGTTCCTGCAGCCGACGGAGCGAGTGCCGGTGCTCGGCCTGGCGCAACCACTTGAAGGCGCGATCCTGCCCATGCGGAAGCCGGAGGAGGTGCTTGCTGGGCGCCCTGATGCCATCATCGTGCTCTTCGCGGGCGATCGCGCATCTGCAGTGCGGCTCGCCGAAAGTACGCCTGGGGGAGGCCGCCTGCTCATCTACTCGCATCGCGGCGACCCGCCGAAGGAGCCAATGCTCGTGAACGGGTGGACGCTCGTCACGCCCGGTGACAAGTGCCGCTTCGTCGGACGCATCGAGAGGGTCGGAGGCGAGTGGAGAAACCTGCGCCTGATCGAACTCGGCCCGGAGCATCGTGACGACAGCCAAGCCCACGCCATCTATGAGTCGTACTTGATGCGCGTCGGCGACGAGAATCTGCTGGATCAGGTGCCGCGCATCCCCTCGGATGCGAAGTACATCGGCTCGGAAGCGTGCAAGGCATGCCACGTGGACGCTTGGGACGTTTGGACTCACTCCGCACACGCGGAAGCGTATGCAACGCTTGAAGGCACGATGAACCACCGCGACCCCGAGTGCGTCGGCTGCCACGTTGTCGGCTTGACGACCGTCGGCGGCTTCATCAGCAAGGAGAAGACGCCGAGCCTGAAGGATGTCGGCTGCGAGAGTTGCCACGGCCCCGGCTCAGATCACGTCATTAGGCCGACCGTCTCGATGAAAGCGGGGCCGGAAAGTTGCCTCTCTTGCCATGTCCCCGACCACAGCCCGGGCTTCACCTTCGCGGAGTATTGGGAGAAGATTCGCCACTAGTCGGTGTACCCCCGGCGTCCTCGCCGGTGGGAAAGGATTCCGGTGTACCCCCGGCGTCCCGCCGGTGGGAAAGGACTCCGGTGTACCCCCCGCGTCCTCGCCGGTGGAAGAGGATTCCCGGTGTACCCCCGGCGTCTCGCCGGTGGAAGAACTCGTCCCAGCAGACGACTCTGACCCCGCTTAGCGCCGGATGGACACGATGAGGCTGATCCACTTCTCGGTGAGTGGATCCACGTACACGCCGCCGCGACCTCGGCTGCTGTGAATGAACTGCCCGTTGCCGATGTAGATGCCGCAGTGCGTTACGCGCTGACGGTCCCCGTCCGTAAAGTAAATGCGGTCGCCGGGCTGCAAGTCCTGAAGCGTCGGCACGAGAGCGCCCACGAAGCTCTGCTCGTGAGCCGTGCGCGGCAGGTTGACTCCGACCATGCGGTACAGCTGCTGAACGTATCCGCTGCAATCAACGCCGCTGGTGAGGCTGTTTCCGCCCCACACGTAGGGCGTGCCGATGTACCGAGTTGCCTCGCGAACGACCCATTCGTAAGCCGTCGCCCCCTCCCCGCGCACGTATCCGCCGCGGGTGGTCATCGGCTGCTGAACGCTCACGTTGTAGGGCAGGCTGTTGATGAACTTCGCCTCGATGAAGCCGTCCGACCCGTCTCGCATCACCACGGTCGCCCACTTGTCGTCGAGGTCTCTCAGGACGACGTAGTGGTCCTTCTTGACCTTGAAGAGCACCCTCGAGCGCGTGTCTTTCTTCAGGTAGATCGAAGCGTCAGCGGTGAGTTGCCCAAGTTTGCCGACGGCTGCTCTCTCCTGAGCCCGCCCCTCCTGCTGGGCGAAGCCTAGCGCGGCCACGCACGCGGCGGCAATAAGAACTCCAAGCCGTACGATCATCCGTGTCACTTGCCTGATTATGCCATAAACGGACGGACTTTCAAGCCGGAGAAGTTCCCGGTTCTTCCAACAGGGGCTGTCAAGGCGCGCTCCGCCCCGGCGATTCCGCTACTTTGTCACCGTGTAAATCCTGAGGTAGTTGTCCGCCGCCACGGTGACCAAGAAGCCGCTGGAGGCGCTCCACGCCAGAGGCGATCCCGTATAGCTCTGACCCTCCAACTTGGAGACCGGCTTCAGCGCCTTCAGATCCCAAACGATGACGGTGCCGTCCGAGGAACTCGACGCGGCAAGGACGCCGTTCGGGCTGATCGAGGTGTGCATCACCCAGTCCGTGTGCCCCCTGAGAAAGGTAATCCGTTTTCGAGCCTTCACGTCCCAGAATGCGAGGTTTCCGTCTCGCCCGGCGGAGACCGCGCGCGTGAAGTTGGAGTTGATGTCGATGTCGTTCGCGCCGGGCGGATGATTCAACGCGAACGACGCCGCGCCCGTCTTCGCGTTGTAGACGATCAAACCCTTGCCCAGCGACGCCGCCACGATGTTGGCGCCTGACGAGTCAAAGCGGGCGTTGTACACGTTGATGCCGCCGCCCTTGATGAGCAGCGTGCTCTTGCGCGTCGCGATGTCCCACACGCGGATCGTGTCGTCGTCACCCGTGCTCACCAGTTTCTTGCCGGTCGAGTCGAAGGCGAGGTGCGATATTGCCCTGATGTGTCCAGGCTGCTGCATCACCACCGATTCGCCGGTCTTGACGTTCCAGACTCGAATCTGCGCGTTTTCGGCGCCGCTCGCTACCTTGTCGCCCTTCGGGCTCCAGGCGACGGCGCGAACGGGGAGAGTATGACCTTTGAAGGTCTTGATCGTGCGTCGCGTTTTCGCGTCGAAGATCTTCACTGAGTTGTCGCTCATGCCGCAGACGAACTGCGTACCGCTTGGCGCAAACGCGACGCTCAGCGCCTCCTCACCCAGCAGCTTGCCACTGGAGACCACCTTGTAGGCCTGTCCGAAGGCAGCCGAGGACAAAGCGACTGCGCCGATAAGAACCGTTGCGTGAATCGTAAGCATCATCTCCTCCTTGACTTCGGTACAGTTGGACGGCGAAGCCCGGCAAAAGTGTCGTCAAACGAAGGCGGCTCCCTCGACAAGGCGAAGGAGCCGCCGTCGGGCTGCGGATGTGCGGGCTAACCGTCCGTCGGAATCCTCTCCCGCCACGTCTTACGCTTCAGGCTGATGATCGGCTTGTCCCCGGGCATCCCCGGCGGCAGGTTTCCCGCCAGCTCAGGTACCTGGTAAATGTTTGGGACGTTCGTGCCCATGTCGTAGTAACTGCCTACGAACGTTCCGGCGATCTGGTTCTGCTTCGCGCTTCGGATGATGCCCTGCGCATAGAACGCGCCCATCATCTTGAGTTGCGCGTCGCCCGGCCCAGTCGCCAGGTTGATGTCGCGCGCGGCGATGAACCCGAGAGCAGCGTCAATCGGGAATGTGCGACCCGTGCGGGGAAGCAGGTTGGAGTGCACGTCAATGCTCCCTGTTGCGAAGATCGTCCCACGACCGTCGAAGCGAATCGTCTGATTCTTCTTCCCGAAACTCACGTTGCCGTTCACCTTGACGATCCCCTCGACCGTCAGCACGCCGCTCGGCTTATCCCACCGCATCATGTTGCCGTTGGCGTCCGGTCCGAACTGGAAGCTGTCCATTGAAGTGTCGAACGAAGGCAGGTTGATCGTCAACGACCGATCGTTCAGGAACTGTTCGTGGGTCGAGTAGGTCGTGCCTGTGATCGGGTCGTAGTACGGCTGCGCGCCTAAGCCGTTGATGTACGGGAACGGCACCAAGTCGTCGAGGTCGTAGCCGTTGTTGGTGCCGTTGTCGGAAAACACGCCGCCAGCGCCGGGGCTGCCCGTCCATCCGTCGTTGACGAAGGTGCCCTCGACCTTGCCCTTGTTGATGCCGTTGTTGAACTCTTCGCCGATGCGCGCTGAACCCTGAACCTTGATGCGTCCGTGCTTGACGCGCACCTCGGCTCCCAGTGATTTCAAACCTCCGATGAGCGGAATCTGAGGAATCTGTGACTCCAACTCAAACGAGATTCCCACGTAGTTGTTCCCGATGAACGCGTTGCCAGAGAACGAGGAGTTCAGCTCCGTAACCGTGAGCGGCGGGTCGTAGATTCCGTTGTTGTTCGCGTCTTGGTACGGCTCGGCCGGGTTCCAGACGCCGTCTCCGTTCGCGTCAATGAACGGTTCGCCCGGGTCCCACTGTCCGTTGAAGTTCAGGTCGGTGTACAGCTCCGCGTCGTCGCGCTTGCCGTTGCCGTTGAGGTCGGTGTACGGTTCGCCGTCCCCGAGGAGGTGCACCGAGCCTCGGATGTCAACGTTGCCGTTGATGGCTTTGCCCGACGCTCCCGCGCCGGCAAAGACCGCGTTGTTCCACACGCCGACATCTTTTGCCTTCGCCAGCAGCCGGACGCTCCGCGACTGGTTCCCATAGAAGACCTCGGCTGTGATCCAAGCCGACGAGCCGTCCCCTGAAGGGGCGACCTCAATCCGACCCGTCATCCCGTCGGGAACGTCGAGCGGGACATCGTGAAGGTCGTACTCCGCCTGCTCGAATTCACCGCGCGTCACCTCAAGCAACTCGCGCTGCTTCTGATAGACGTACTCTGCGCTCGCTTGCGCAGCGTGGAAAGCTTCCGCAGCGCGCACTTCGCCTCGAGCGCGGTTCAAACTCGTGATGGTAAGCCCTGCCAGCGACAGGACCGAGAACGTAACCACCATCATCACATACAGAGTCACAACGGACGATGAGCCGCGGATGTTTCGTTTCATCAGAGCAAGTTCCTCAACAGAACGGTCGTGGACATGCGACTGTATTCAAGCCCGCGGTGCGTCATGCGCGAAGAGACAATCATGATTCGCACGCCACGGGTCGAACCGACGCTTGAATTCGAGAAGATTGGGTATGCGGTGTTGTAGTACGCCGAATCCGGATCTGGATCCGTCGCAGAAACCTCATCCGCCAACACAACCTCCCTGCCGCTTCCGTCGTCGAAGATCAGCTTTCGATCTTGGTAGTAGATGGCCTGCTGCACACCATCTCCCAACATCGGGTCAACGTACTCGTACTCGCCCGTCGTCGGGTCGGGATTCGCCGAGAGCATCGGCTGCTCGAAGACTATCGTCCGCCCGCTGTCGCGAATCTCCACCACTGCCGCAGAGCGCAACTGCTCGACGATGCGGCGAACCGCAAGCGCGTTTTGGGTCGACAGTGTGTCCCTCGTCTCGGTGCGATGGAACGACGCCGCGGCGTCCGTGAACACGTTGAGCGCCATCACGATGAGAAGCGCAGTCAACCCCACGCCCATCATCACTTCGACCAGCGTAAATCCGCGTCGCTTCATCAGTACTTCCCCACCATTGTCGTAAGCGAGACGCTCCGCGGCTTGCCCGCCGCCGACGTCCAATACACGGTTACAACCACCTCGCGCACCACTGGGTCTACGTCGTGAATCTCAACCACCCCCCTGCCGTCACGAAGCACTGATGCGGGGGAGAAGCCCATCGCGTGATCCTCGGGAAGCTTGGTGAACGTCATCTCCGGGTCTCCGGTGATGTCAATCAGACCGAGTTGCTCCAGCAGCGGCCTCTCGAGGTTGTCGTACCCGACCAGGCGCAACAGCTCGATTTCCTTCGCCGCAATCTGAGTCGCCTTTGAAGTCTCGTCCGACATGTGCTGGCCGCGCGCCATCGTCGGCATCAATGCCGCCACCGTAAGCGAGCCCATAGCCAAGAGCAGGACGCTGAAGATGACGTCCACAAGCGTGAAGGCTCGCCGCCTCCTGTTCGGATTGCTGCGTTTCGGGCGCATGGTCGTTGTTTGGTCGGGTGGATTCGGCGGCTCAAGGCTGCCGCCTGACAGGCTCATTCCGCACCCCACCACGCGAGACGCTGTCAGAACTACCTGCACAGGGCCAAAACCCGTGCTTACGGGGAGTGGCAACAGCAGCGTCAAGCAGAGACCAGCCGCAGGACATCTTCTGCGACATAAACGGGCCTCGCCCGGGAGCGGCTGACGTCGGAGAGGATCCCCTCTTCGCAAAGCGCCTGGATCGCCTTTCGCGCCGTCGGCCTCGATGTGCCCAGTTCGGCTGAGGCGCGGCGGACCGTGACATACGGGTTGACGAACAGCGCATCCACCAGCATCGCCGCGCGCGCCTGAGGAGCCAACCGTCGGCGCCACTCCTCGCGGAGGCTCATCAGCTCGGTCACCGCTCGAGTTGCGGCATCTGCGGTCTCCGCAACGCCGCGGAGGAAGTACAACACCCACCCGCGCCAATCACCGACGGTCCTGACGCGTTGCAGCCGCTCGTAGTACTCGTCTCGATTGCTCTCGAAGAACTGCGAAAGGTATAGGAGTGGCCGCGACAAGCGCCCGCGCTCGATGAGGAACAGGGTGATGAGCAAACGACCGACGCGTCCGTTGCCATCGAGAAACGGGTGAATCGCCTCGAACTGCTCGTGCAAAACCGCACACTGCACGAGGTCGGGCAGCGCGCCGCGCAGGTGAAGGAACCGCTCCCAGTCAACGAGCAACTCTTGCATCCGGTCCACAGGCGGCGGGACGTACGGGGCACTCTCGATCGTGCTGCCGGGAGGGCCGATCCAGTTCTGCGAGCGCCTGAACTCTCCGGGCGCCGCGTGCCCGCCTCGCGCGCCACGCATAAGTCGTTCGTGCAGCTCCCTGACCAAACGTAGCGACAGCGGAAGCGTCGCCAAGCGCTCGATGCCGTGCTCGAGCGCGTCAACGTAATTGCGGACTTCGGTTATGTCGGCCGCCTGTTGTGGCGAGGCATCCCCCGCCATCTCGGCGAGCAGCACCTCGGCTATGCTTGCCTGCGTGCCCTCGATTCGCGAAGAGAGCACCGCCTCGCGCCGCACCAGCGGCGAAATCAGGAGATGCGGGTTTGGCAGCAACGCGCCCCTTCCCGAGAGTTCGCCCAAGGCGGCATCCGCGTCGGACAGAGCGCGGACGACGCCTCCATCGTACTCAATGGTGGGCGGCAGCAGCGCCGGGACGAACGCGTGGTACCCCTCGCGCGTCAACACGACCGCTCCCGCCTCCGGTGCCTGGTACTCTTTCGGGTCCATTGCCTTGCTGCCGGGATACATTCTACCCGCCATCTGAAAAGAATCGGCGGATTTCTTTCAGGTTCGCATGGGGGCTGAAAGAATCTTTCAGCCCCAGCCGCCCTCACCGCACCAGGCGCATCGGGAGCATCTTGTACGGCTCGAAGGCGCTCAAGTGGAGGCGGTCGCCGTTCCACTGGTTCACCCCGTCGCGCACCAGGAAGGTGAACGCGAAGCGGTAAGCGTCACCCGGGCGGCAAGTCAATCCGCTCTTCAGGTGCCACGGCAGCTTGATCCGTACCTGAGACCAAGACGGCTCGAAGCTGCTCTCGACGCGCAGAGAGTCCAGCGGGACCAACTCCGCGTCGGCGAAGGGCCAGCGGTTTTGCGCGCCGTTGAGCACGTGGAACGCCTTGACGCTCGCTCGATCGCCGCGGCAGTCAATCGTCAGCACGTAGTTGTCCTGGCCCGCGAAGAACCCGTCGCCGACGAGGTCGGTCGTTATCTGAAACTCGATCGGCTTCTGCGCGAAGGAGAAGCCCATGTACAGCCCGGTCTCGCCCCAAGCCATGTAGACACCACCTTCGAACTGCCCTCGCCGAAAACGCCCCCGCTTCGAGGACCAAGCCGGCTCATCCGCGAGCGACTTCGATAGGTCGGGGCTGCCGAACGGGATCTGCTCGAGCCAGGGGATGCACGGCTCCCGCTTCTCCGCATCCGGAATCCCCAAGCCCGACTGATCCGCCTTGCGCGGGTCAGGTCGAAGCAGGTCAATGCGCGCGTTGTTGACCGACTCCAGCGTCGCGGGCACCCAGTTGCTGAACATCAGGCGCCTCAAGTCGCTGATACCATCTCCGGCAGTCGAGGCGCGAGCGGGGTCGCTGCCCCATCGCCTCTCGTCGAACGGAAGCGACGGGTCATCGTCGGGCACTCCGTCGCCGTCCTCATCCCTCGTGGTTGAGACGTAGCCAAACAGGCAGTAGAACCACGCTTGCTCCGGCCAGACGCGCAAGATGTACGCGTTCCCATCCCAGTGTTCGCCGAACGGCCCGTTGTATCCGCCGACGCGGTAATCGCCGAAGTGGTTGAACGGGTACTCCTCGTAGCCGCTCTGTTCGAACATCGAGTCGAGCGCATGGTGGAACTCGTGGGCCATAAGCCAGGCGAGGTCGCTTCCCCCGAGGAAAGAGCAATGCGCAGGGTCGCTGCGCTTGCCGATGCCGTTCCAATGCGCGCCCCATGTGCCTCCGCCGGAACCTTGCAGGTAGTACGCCTTCCGTGCCGGGTCGAACCGACGCTCCGCATCAACGACGACGAGCGCAACGTAGTCCTGCCGCGTCTTTCCTTTCGTCTGAAGTATCTCGTCCTCATTGGCGCTCCGTGGTCTCTCCTGGCCGGCGGTGAGCGGCTCGGTGTACACAAACCAATCGTATTCGAGGTTCACGCGGCAGTGAGAGTTGACGAAGTAAAAGATGCGGGCGTCCTCAAACTCCTTCCGGACGTAATCGAGGTACTCTTCTCCGGGCGGCGCGCCTCGTTCGACGCCACCGCCGGAGC
>JBFMFD010000029.1:0-20881 GCA_040752255.1 Armatimonadota bacterium | reverse complement strand
ACCTCGAGAGCGCGGCGAAGTCGGCACTCAGGCACGTTCCGATTTCGGCGAAGGTCATCGGGTTCTTTGCTTGGCGGCAACTGAACCCCGCCGACCCCTATGCGGACTCCAGTTACGACGCGGCCCTCCTGCTCGACGCGCTCCTTGCCTCAGGCGTCGCGGTGTACGGAGTGGACGGCAATCTGTATGCAGCCGAAGAGGCGGAGGGATGGGTGCGCTCTGCTGTTCGTTCCGCGGAGAGGATGGAGCCGGTTATTGACGTCGAAGACTCCGCGCCGCTTGAGTTCTCACCTGAAGAGGTCGAGGAGATGTTGACTGCGATTCTGAGTTCCCCAGCGTCGGTGAGCGTGGGCGACCTGCTCGCCCAACGCTACGACCTCAGCCCCGCCGACCGCACCTACCCCGAGGACCTTGCGAACGCGATGGCGGCAATCGAAGCCACCGGCGCTGTTTGGTACGTTGGCGGAGACCGGTACCGCCAACCCGACACGGCGCCTGACTTCGTCTGGACGGTGCCCGACATCTTCCACTTCGTCAACTACGACTTCCGCGACCAGGACGACCAGCCGATTGACGTTGAACTCTCGGACGATGGCTTCAGCAGCGCTCTCCGCAAGGAGATGCAGTTGCCGTCGGCGATGGACGTGCTGGACGAGGACCCTCAGCCTGTGCCTCGCAAGATGGCGGAGTCGGTCACGCTCGTGCTCAAGTCGCACCACCGCGAGATCGGCACCTTCCCGATGTGCCAGTTTCCGCCGGGGTGGTTCGACAGCGAGCCTACGATTCAAGAGGTGGTGTTCCGCGACCCGCAGGGGAACGAACTGTACCCCTGGCTGAACCACGACACGCGGCTGCTTTACAACCTCGTCGAGTGGTGGTTCGACCAGCCCGTGGAGAGCGGGGCGCGCTTCGTCGTGCGTCGGACCGATCGCCCCAACGTATTCGAGTTTGAGTGGCTCGAGGAGCCAGACCCATTGCTCTACATCTCGAGCGAGCGGATGGAGGAGTTGCGCGACCTCGCCGGGCGAAGCGCGGAACTCTCCACGTACGAGATTCTCATGGAGATTCTGAGCCGCTATCCGAAGGGCGCCGACTACCTGACGGTGCTGGCAGAGACCAATGTCGTGCGCCGCACTACCCGTCGGTTGGTTGCCTCGCTGCTCACCGGCTACCACTGCTTCTACCAACGCTCGGGCTCGACGGTGTGGCACTTCGATCCCAAGCGCGTTGACCAGGGCTTCGACAAGGCGAAGCGGAAGTTCATCCGGACATGACCGCCCCTTGCGCTCAGGCAGCCAAACGGGTCATAATCGCCGGGTAGCAGACGATGCCTAACATTCGCTCAGCCAAGAAGGATTTGCGCCGGTCGGCCAAGCGCCGCCTGCGGAACCAGGCCGCCAAGTCTATGCTCAAAACGCTTGTGAAGAAGGCGCGTTCCGCCGCGGGCACCGACGATGCCCAGGAGGCGCTGCGCGTCGCCTGCAAGATGCTGGATAAGGCAGCCGAGCGCGGCATCATTCACAAGAACCAAGCCGCGCGTCGGAAGTCACGGCTGACCCGCGCCGCCGCTTCAGCCCGCGCCGAGGCGTAACGGACGGGGCGATGACGGCGCTGCTCGTCGCCATCATCCTCGTATTCCTCTTCGGTGGGGCGGTCCTGTTCCTTCGCACCGTTTGGTTCCACCGCGACCCTCTGCATCCCGACGTACCCCAGCGCGCGGACGCCGTCAGAAGCCCGGTCTACGGCATCGTCGCTTACGTGCGGCGAGTCGAGGACGGAATCGTCACGGCAGACAAGAAGGGCGAGGAGATACCGCTACCCGAACTGACAAAGGACCAGAGCGGGCAGAGCGGCTGGCTCGTCGGCATCGCGATGACCGCGCTCGACGTGCACTTCCAGTACGCGCCGGTCCCCGCCGTCGTGGAAAGCATGCACCACCACCGAACCGGCCGCAACCTGCCGATGTTCGACCTGTGGGAGTACGTTCGCATAACCTGGTTTCGTCGGTGGGTGAGCCTTTGGGCGAAGCGGTACCTTCTCGAAAACGAGCGCATGACATTCCGATTGCGCGGGGCAAGCGTCACGCTGTCCCTCGTGCTGATCGCAGACAAGTTCGTCGACAAGATAACCCCCTTTGTGAAGGCGGGGGACGAGGTCGCGGCGGGTGCGAAGTTGAGTTTCATCGGCCGCGGTAGCCAAGTTGACGTGTTTCTTCCCGACACGCCGGGCCTTCAGATAGCCGTGCAGCCGGGCGACCGCGCACTCGGGCCGCGAACCGTCATCGCGCACGTTCGGGCGCCGGAGAGCGACGCCGCAGCTGAAGCGCAGTCCACCGCGGAGCCGTTGGTGCGGTAGTCTCTCCGCTCGGATGGAGCCGACCCGAACCGAGTTCCTGTTCATGGGCCTGCCACATAAGGTGGCGTTCTATTCGCTCATGGCGCTCTCGGTCGGTGTCCTTGCGTGGCAGGTTCGTGATCGAGTCCGACTGTGGATGACCGGCAAGCCGATCCACTGGCGAAGCCCGTGGCTGCAGAACTTCGCCCGCTACGTGCTCGGGCAGCGCAAAGTTCGCACCTCGCGGACGAAGAGCGGCGCGCCGATGCACTTGCTCATCTTCTATGGGTTCCTAACGCTGTTCATCGGCACGACGCTGCTCGCGATCAACACGTACTCGCCGTGGAAGTTTCACAAGGGGACGTACTACCTTGTGTACGAGTTCACGCTCGACATCATGGGCGTCGCCCTGTTCGTCGGCCTGGTTTGGGCGATGGTGAGGCGATGGTTTGCGAAGCCCCGCGCGCTCATCTCGTCCGTTTCCGATATGTGGACGCTTGGGCTGCTTCTGGCGCTGACCGTAACCGGCTTCCTGCTGGAGGCGGCGCGGATGAGCGCTGTCCCGCAGCCGTTTGACACATCGGCGCCGGTCGGACATTGGCTCTCCGGCTTCCTGCCGCCGATCACGCCTCCGGTCTACATCGGCATCTGGTGGTTTCACTCGCTGCTGGTCGCCGTGTTCATCGCGGTGATTCCGCGACTGCGCTTGCGGCACATCCTCTATGCGATGGCGTCCGTTTCGGGCGTTCCACCCACCCCGATGGGCGAACTTCGTCGCATTCCGATGGAGGAGGTGGAGCAGGAGGGCAGGATAGGAGTCGAAAAGGCGGAGCACTACTCGTGCTGGCACCTGCTCTCCCTCGACGCTTGCATGGAATGCGGGCGCTGCACCGAGGTGTGCCCGGCGAACGGCGTCGGGAAGACGCTCGACCCTCGACAAGTGGTGCAGAGCATCCGAGGCATCATCGGCACCGACGGCACGGTCGCCGAGGCGGTGAGCGAGGACGCGCTCTGGGCATGCACGACCTGCAACGCCTGCGTCGAGGTGTGCCCCGTTCAGATAAGGCATGTTGACCTCATCGTCGAGTCGAGGAGGTTCCTCGTAGCCGAGGGGCGGCTGGCGGGCAGCGGCGCGACGCTTCTGCGGCAACTCCAATCAACCGAAAGCGCGTGGGGAACGGCGAACACCGAACGCGAAGCCTGGATGCAAGGCAACGACATCCCGCTCGCACGGGATCTCATCGCGCGGAACGAGCCATTCGACGTGCTGCTGTGGGTGGGCTGCGCCGGCGTCGCCGATAAGAGCGCGACGGCGGTTACGAAGAGCTTCGCCTCGCTGCTGAAGCGAGCGGGCGTACGCTTCGCGTGCCTCGGCAAGGAGGAGCGGTGTACCGGCGACCCCGCTCGACGCGTGGGAGACGAGTTCCTCTTCCAAGCGTTCGCCGAGGCCAACGTCGCCACGTTCGAACAGTACGGCGTGAAGACCATAGTGACGTCATGCCCGCACTGCTTCAACACGATTCGCAACGAGTACCCTCAGTTCAACGGCAACTATGAGGTCCTTCATCATTCTCAGTTCCTCGCCCAACTTATCGAGGAGGGGAGGCTACGCGCGCCGAACCTGAAGAGCGGCTCCGTAACGCTCCACGACCCGTGCTACCTGGCGCGCGTCAACAATGAGGCGGACGCCCCGCGCCGCGCACTCGGCGTACAGTCTCGACTCAACGAGCACCCAACGCCGCTGGATCGCTGGCTGCACTCGCCTATGGATGCCGAGCGGGCACTGGTCGAGCCGACGCACTTCGCGCAGAAGACGCTCTGCTGCGGTGCCGGCGGCGGCCGCATGTGGATGGAAGACCCGCCAAACCAGCGACCTAGCGACAGAAGAATGCGCGAACTCGTTGATACCGGCGCGAAGACCGTCGCCGTCGCCTGCCCGTTCTGTCGCATCATGCTGGACGCCGCGCGGTCCGCGGTCCCCGAAGCGGATGTCGAGTTGGTGGACATCGTCACCCTCGTGGAGAGGGCGAACTCGTGATCCAAGGCATCGGGGCGGACGTGGTGCAAATCGAGCGCATCCGAAAAGCGATGCGGAATCCTCGCTTTGTAAGCCGCATCCTTACAGAGGCGGAGCGCGAGCACGCAGACTCGGCGGTGTTCGTTGCGGGGCGGTGGGCGGCGAAGGAGGCGATTGCCAAGGCCGTCGGTTGCTCGCTGTCGTGGCAGGACGTCGAGGTGCTACCGAGTGCAAGCGGGGCGCCGGTGGTGCGTTGGCGAAACGGTTGGTCGCGCCGAATTCACGTCTCTATCTCGCACGAGCGAAGCGTGGCGCTCGCGGTCGCTGTCTGGGAGAGCGAGGAGTGAACACCGGGAGGCTCGCCGTGCTGGTCGGAACGAAAGGGCGCGGCTCGAACATGGAGGCGATTGTGCGCGCCTGTTTGGAGGGGCGGTTGCCGATGGAGGTTGCTTGCGTGATTGCGCCAGGCAGGGAAGCGCCCGCGCTGGAGCGCGCGGCATCGATAGGCGCGCCGGTGCGCGTCATAGAGTCAGATGGAGAGCGGTTCGCCGATGATCTTCTCGCCCTGTTGAAGCGAGAGCGCGTTGACTTGCTGTGCCTTGCCGGCTATATGCGACTGCTTCCAGCAAAGGTGGTGCGAGCGATGCCGAACCGCATCCTGAACGTACATCCCGCCCTATTGCCGAAGTTTGGCGGCAAGGGGATGTATGGCATGAGGGTGCACGAGGCGGTGCTCGCCTCCGGCGACAGGGAGAGTGGCGCGACCGTTCACTTCGTCAACGAGCGGTACGACGAGGGCTCCATTCTCCTTCAGAAACGCGTGCCGGTTGAAGAGGGCGACACGCCGGAATCTCTGGCCGCGCGGGTGCTGTCGGTTGAGCACGAGGCGTATGTGGAGGCGATTCGCCTTTGGTGGGAGCGTTACGGCGACGGTCGGAACGCGTCCACATAGTGCGTAACCTCGCTGCCTCGAATGGCGATGACGTCAAACCGCATGTCTTGCTCTTTGCCCACGGCTTCCGCAAGGTACTGCTCGGCCGCCTTCCACAGCCGCTTTTGTTTGGCGGGTGAGACGCTCTCTTCCGGCGTCTCCCAGCCGCTCTCTTTGCGATACTTCACCTCAACGAACACGAGCGTCTCCCCGTCAAGCGCGATGATGTCGATCTCGGCGGCGTCGGCGGCGTAGTTTCGCTTTACGATGACGTAGCCCTTGTCGCGCAGGTGTTGCGCCGCGAGGCTTTCGGCGTCCGCGCCTATTCGTCGAGAATGAGGCATAACTGCTCCAGGTCTCGAATCGGGGCGAAGGACCTGCGGTGGATGGGCGACGGCCCCAGGTCGGCTAATCGCTCGAGGTGCTCGGGCGTTGCATAGCCGAAGTGGTGCGCGAATCCGTAGCCGGGGAACTCAAGTTCGTACTCGCGCATCAGCGCGTCTCGGTGCGTCTTTGCGAGGATGCTTGCGGCTGCGATCTCGCAGAACCGCGAGTCCCCGCGGACAATCGTCTCGGCGGGAATGGCGAGCTCGCAGGTGAAGAACTTGCCGTCCACGAGCACGCCGCCGGCCGGCTGGGGCAGGTTTCGGATCGCCCTCTCCATGGCGAGGAAGGTTGCCCTCAGGATGTTGAGGCGATCGATCTCCTCGACTCCTGCGACGCCGATCGCCCAGGCGCACCGCTCTCGGATGAGGCCGGCTGCTTGCTCCCTCTCTTCAGGGGTAAGTCGCTTTGAGTCGTCCACGCCCGGCAGTCGGCACCCCCTCGGCACGAGAACTGCGGCGGCGACGACCGGCCCTGCGAGCGGCCCTCGGCCCGCTTCGTCTACGCCCGCCCATCCGTGGCGGCGATGGAGGCGTCGCCTTCCGTTGCCTTCGCCCATTTCTCCTCGCCCGGCGATTATGACAGGCTCGTGCCGCTCTTCGGTTTTTTGCCTGGGATTCGCCTGCCTGGGCTGGGATTGGCACGCCGCTTGCGGGAGGTTCGTATGTTCCTTGCGAAGAGGAGTGAATTCCATGCGAAGGTCTCTGATTCCGTTGGCCGTCTTGACGCTTTTTGGCGCGAGCGCGAGGGCGCTCATCATTGACGACTTCACGTCCGGTCCGTATTCGAACTCGATCCAAGCAGGCACGGTCATCGCTTCCCAGGCCGGCACGATGATCGGCGGTGAGCGCGACACCATGATGCGCGTGACCGATAACCCGTTCGGCTTCGACTTCGAGGTCGTCATCAACAACGGCCTCGCAGCCATCTCGAACGACGTCAGCGTAGACTCGCTGTTCGGGCTGGACTACGACGGCGTCGGCGAGGAGACAGGCGGCGAGGAGTTTGTCCGAGGCCCTGGGCTTGGGGGGCTTGACCTCTCGGCTTACGACCGCATCCGCTTTACGTTTCTCGAGAACGACCAGGACCTCCAGTTGACCGTTCAGTTTCGCACCTTCACGCGCGGGATGTCCTTCGGCACTTTCACCGTGCCCGCGAGTCACACGCCGTTCACGTTCGACGTGTTCTTCGACGGTCTGGAGCGAAGAGGGCAGGGCGCCGACTTCTCGCAAATCGAGCGCATCACGCTGTTCTTCGACGGGCTGCCGAGCGCGGACTTCGCCCTTCAGGACATTCAAACGGTACCGGAGCCTGCCACCCTTACGGCGTTGGCTGCTGCGGTTGGGCTGCTGGCGGCGCGACGTCGGAAGCGCTGAACTCCAATCCGAACACTTCGGCAAAGGCTCGGATTGCGGGCGCGGCCGCTTCCTCGACCGTCACCTCGCGCCCGCACTCGCGGGTTAGAGAGGTTACGGGATACTCTCGAATGCCGCACGGCACGATGAGCGAGAACGGCGAGAGGTCGTTGTTGCAGTTCAGCGCGATGCCGTGCAAGGACACCCAACGACTGACCTTGATTCCGATGGCGGCGATCTTTCGCTCGTTCACCCAAACGCCGGTGTTCGGGGGAAACCGATAGGCGTCAAGGGCGAACTCTCGCAACGCGACGATCATCGTCTCTTCGAGGTTGCGTATGAACCGATGCAAGTCGCGGCCCTGCTCGCGCAGATCGAAGATGGGGTAGAGCACAAGTTGGCTGGGGCCGTGAAAGGTCACGTCTCCGCCTCGGTCGGTGCGAACCACCTGGATGCCTCTGCGCGCGTACTCCTCCTCGCTCAGTAGCAGATTCTCGGCATGGAAGTTCGCGCCGAGTGTGAGCACAGGGTCGTGTTCCACCAGCAGGAGCGTGTCGTGAACCTCTCCGGCGAGGCGCCTGCGGTGGTACTCCTTCTGCAACTCCCAGCACGGCACGTACGCCACCCGCCCGACGCGCACAACCTCAGCCTTTCGCATGGCTTGCCTCCTTGAGCACGGGAACCACGTACGGGCCGTCAGGCAACACGGCGATGCTCTTGCCGCTCGCTTGATCCACCTCGCGCTGCAAGGCGCGGCGCACCGCTTCTGACTCATCCTCGGACGGGTCGCGCTCAACGATGGGCGTCAGCGACATCGCGCGTTGTTCCTCCGCGGAGATGCCCCCACATGCGAAGCGCAGGTTCTCCACGCCGACGCGCTCAAGCACCTTGCAGTGCATCTGAAAGCCCCACTGGTCGTGGAGCACGTCGGTGCTTGAGGCGATCCAGTCGAGAAACTCCTTCCAGCGACCGCCCCACTCCCGCATGATTGTCGTGAACGAAGGACTGCCGAGACCCTCGGAGCACGCCGACGCGCACACGACGACGCCGCCCTGCTTCACAACCGGCAGCGCGGAGCACATGCCCTTGCCGCTTTGATAAAGCGTCTTGTCGAGGGGGTATCCGCCGGCGCAAGTGATGACGATGTCCTTCTCGCCGGTGCACTCCGCCATCGTCCACTCGCGCACCTGCTTGACGCCCTCGTCGAAAGCGAGCCTCCAATCGCCCGCGAAAACCGAAGCGATGCGCTTGTCCTCCGTCAACCCGACATTGACAAGGAACTCGATTCCTGCTTGCTCTACGACGTCCATCGCCTCTTCATGCAGCGGGTTGCCTTCGAGCGAGAAGTTCGTCGTGTTTGGCGAGTCGAGAAAGCGGAAGCCGTGGAAGTTCTTGACCGTTTCCACATTGACCAATCCGGGACAGACACCCTTGCGACCGCCGCTAAACCCCGCCATGAAGTGCGGCTCGATGAATCCCGTGACGATGCGGAAGTCCGCTTCCATGTACATTCGATTGACCCAAGCGCGCGTACCGAAGCGGGTGGGCTTCGGAAGGGCGACCAACTCGTCCCGCCGGTCGCTTCGGTGGTCAACGACGCGGTACGCCTGGAGGATCTTCTCGCCGACCATCTCGCGCTTCTCGTCGTCCGTGGTCGGGCGGTGCATGCCCGTTGCGACGAGGATCGTGACCGCGCCCTTGGGAACGCCGTGGCGCTCGAGGGTCTGCAGGATAGGCGGAAGCAGTTCGCGATTCGGGACAGGGCGGGTGATGTCCGAGATCGTGACCACTACGCTCCTCGGGCGGCGCTTGGCGAGGAGGGCGGACAGCGACTCCGACCCGATGGGAGATTGAAGTGCGCCTTGGACCGCCGCCTGGGAATCTGGAACGGGCTTGGCGCCGGAAGCGCGCAGGATTTCGGCGTTTTCCGGCACTTTTAGCGGGATTTCTAGCCGGTCATAGCGGACGAACGTGTCGCGGCGCACCTTGGAGATTATGCCAGAATCGGGCACCGGAGCGGCGGTTTTGCCACCAAACTGGGAGCAGGACGTGCCGCAGAACCGTATACCGTGTAGAATAGAACCATGGTGAGGCGGGCATACACGCTCATCGAGTTGCTGGTGGCGATCGCAGTTATCGCCGTACTGGCTGGCATCATGACGCCTGCGTTCCTGATGGCGAAGGAGAAGGCGCGCGCAACGATGTGCATCAGCAACCTCCGCCAAATCGGCACGGCGATGTTTCTCTACGTCCAGGACTATGACGGCGGCTATCCTCACGACGCCGGCCCTCGATTCACTCCCGGACTTGAGGTTGACTTCCTCAACCGCATTCGCGCCTTCGACAGCACGGATGAGTCGAACCGGTTCGACGCCCGTCCGATCAAAGACTTGCTCGAGCCTTACGTGATGAACGACGGCGTGTGGTACTGCCCCTCGATGTGGACGCGCACGCTTCCACAGAGCCGCCCCGGAACGAACTACCAGGTTAACCCTTACCTCGTCGTGAACAATGTCCCTGACCCTGGCCAGCCTCACAGCGGCCCCGTACGCGAGAGCGACATCGCTCGACCGTCTTCCGTGGCGGTGTTCTTCGATTTCTACTTGGCGGGCAAGCGATTGCACCGCGACGGCCGCAACGCCGTTGCTACGGACGGACACGTGAAGTGGCAACGGAACGGGCAGGAACTCATCGTGTTGCCGTGGTGGATCACCGACTGAACTGCGGCCCGGGTATAATCCGCGTCCTCGAAGCAGGGGCGTAGCTCAGTTGGTAGAGCGGCGGTCTCCAAAACCGCAGGTCGCGGGTTCGAATCCTGTCGCCCCTGCCATTCAATCAACCTGCCGACGCTCAAACTTCGATCGTCTCGCCAACCGCAACCAGAACCACGTCCCCCGGCACCCGACCGACAAAGTCCTCCGGGTGCTCCGTGTGGATCGGTAGTACCGTCGCAGGCTTTATGCTCTCGATCCACTCCAACAGATCCGGGCCTGAAGCGTGACCCGAGATGTGCGCCCTTCGCAGCTGTTCTTCCTCCCGCATGAGCCCGAACCTTGACAACCAGTTGCGGAGCTTTTGCTCGTCAATCGCCATCTCTTCGGAGAACGGCTCGGTAGCGGCGCGGACGTAAACGCTGCCGGCGGGCGGGTCCAGGTCAATCAGTTCCTGAATGTCAAAGAAGCCAGCATGAAGGATGTAGCGCGAAGGATTGCGCCTTACCTCGTACGCTCGAACTCCGCCGTAGTAGTGCTCCATGAGCCGAGATGCAGTCGTATCGTGCTCTCCGGCTGCCCACTGCCGCCTCACCGCCTCCCGTTCGTCCCGAGTCCACTTGCCCTTCCGCCCCAACTTGAAGAGGTGCTGCGCGTAGTCCGCGGGCGAGTAGAGCATCGAACCCGAGCGCTCGAGATACGCCCGCACGTCACCAAGCGACGCGAGGGGAGGGAACAGGGAAGGGTGCTCTTCGGCGAGGCGGTGATATAGTACGAGGGTTTTCGGGCTGGCCGCGAGCGTCCGCCCGGTGTCGCGGGCCACGTCTGCCACGGTCTGGAATCGCGCGATGTCCTTCCACGCCCAATCGAAGATGACCAGCCCCGGCGAACCTGCCGCCACTTCCGTAAGTTCCCTCCGGACGGCGCTCTCATCGTCTGCGTCCTCGCTGCGGATGCGCGTTCCTTCGGTGATGAGCAACTCCGGTCGCATGTCGCGGGTCCGAGAGCGGAGCCTCTCAGTGAGGTTGCCCTCGCCGTGGCTCCATCGCCCGTTGAACCGTAGGTCTCCCGTGTAGAGGGCGCGCTTGCCGCTGGGCGCGGTGATGAGGAGCGCGCAACATCCGGGCAGGCTGTGATCAACGGGCAGAGCCTCGATGCGAAATCCCGCAACGGTCGTCTCGCCGAACTCCATCAACTGCACAATCGGGCGCGAAACCCGCTCCGCCTTCACGGTCAGCGCTCCGGGGAACCTGGACCGTTCGCTCACGGTGTCAACGGTTCTCCGTCGGATGGTGAGCGCCTCTGAATCAATCCGCTGCGGCAGCAACTCCTCCATCACCGTCAGTATCGTTTGCGTGACCGGCGTACAGCCCAGCGCAATGCGCTCATCAAGATAGCCGACCTGTCCAACGTGGTCGAGGTGTGCGTGCGAGAGGAGCACTGCGCTTGCTCGCGCACGCCCCTCTTGCTGCAGGACGTCGTCGTAAGATCTAACGCCGGCGTCGAAGAGGGGCGCTGCTTCGTCGGGTAGCGTCGCCTCGTCGAGGATGCCCGGACCGCCGATCAGGTCCCGGCGATAGATGCCGTCGAGGCGGGGCGTCAGGTCCAAGGCGAGCGAGTCGCGAAGGTGCGACCCGGTGCGCGGCTGAACGAACTCGTCGAAGAACTCGCCCGCGCGGCCCATCGGCAACCCGAAATCGAGGAAGAGTGCGGCACCGCCTTCCTCGAGGAGAATCTTGTTTCCACCGATTTCGCGCACGCCACCGTAGCAGGTTACTTTCATCGGGGATCACCCCTCGACATCGCCGCCGAGCGCGCTCAGGTCCACTCTGTCCCCAACTTGTACTCCGTGCCGGTCGAACCATCCCGCATGCATCTCGAGGGCGTATTGGGCGGGCTCGGTAGAGCGATAGGTGCTCTCGTCAAGCGCGGACATAGTGTGAATCGTAACGATGGTTCCGTCGCTCCTCAGGAAGGCGATGTCCAGCGGGATGAGCGTGTTCTTCATCCAAAAGCCAAGGTAGTCCACGTCGGGGAAGACGAACAGCATTCCGTGGTCCTCGGGCATCTGGTCCTCGGTAACAAACATCAGGCCCTCGGTTCGAACTTCATCGGTATCGGCAACCCAGGCGGTTATCTCGATGTCTTTCACCTTCAGGAGGGTCGTGGGGATGGAGCTTAGGGGTGTGCGCCGTGGCTCAAGCGGTGCGCGGCGCGACCCGCCTTGCGAGTTGACCGAGGGCGGCGGGTCCACCTCGGTGGACTGGGCCTCGGGCGCGGCTCGCTCGCACCCCGCGAGAAGGGCTAAAGCTGCAAGCGCGGCGAGCGCAGCCTTCATTTCGCCGCCCCTCGGATGAGTTCGATGGCGAGGTTGGTAAGCCCCACAAGGTCCTCCTTGCTCACGTGTTCGTTGTGCGTGTGAATCTCCTTCATTCCCGTGCCGCAAACGATGCTGGGGACGCCCTTCTCGTTGAAGGCGTTTGCGTCGCTACCGCCCAGCGTCCAGCGCAGGTCGCCGGAGTAGCCGAGTCGCTTTGCCGCTTCGACGGCGAGGGAAACGACTGGCTCCGTTTCGGCGATGTGATAGCCGGAGTAGGCTCGTTCGTATTCGAACTCGACTTGCGCGCCCATCTCGCGCGCCCCGGCTTCGAAGCGCTCGCGCATGTGCGCGATTTGCGCATCGAGTTTCGCGGTGTCGAGAGAACGCGCCTCGCACCTCACTACGCACTCGGCGGGCACAACGTTCACGCCCGTTCCGCCCTGGATGATGCCCGCATTCGCGGTTGTCTCCTCGTCAATGCGCCCGAGTTTCATCGCCGCCAGCCCCTTCGAGGCCGCTTGGATGGCGTTGATGCCGTGCTCGGGGTCTTTGCCCGCGTGCGCAGGCTTGCCGATGACGCGGGCGTTCAATCGGTCGTGCGTTCCTACGCGGTTCACAAACGTCCCCACCGGCGGGCCGGTGTCGAAGACGTACCCGAAGTCGACGCCCAGCGCGGCGATGTCGCACGCGAAAGCGCCCTTGAGACCGATCTCTTCGGCAACGCAAAGAACGAGATACACGGCGCCGTGCGGCTCTTCGGTCTCTATGAAGTGATGCACCGCCTCGATGGCGGGCGCCATGCCCGCTTTGTCGTCGGCGCCGAGGATGGTGTCGCTCCTGCTATAGTAGACGCCGTCGCGCTCCTCGATCTCGAGACCAGCGGTCGGCTCGACGGTGTCCCAGTGCGCCGACAGGAAGACCGCCTTGGCGCCGGGTTTGGTTGCGGGCAAGACGGCGATGACGTTGTTCGCGTTGCCCCCGATCTTGGCGGCGGCGTCGTCTTCCCACACGTCGAGGCCCATCCGTTCGAGGTACGCCTTGCCCCAGTCCACAACCTCTCGCTCCTGCAGCGCGGGAGCGTTGATGGTGCACAAATCACAAAAGAGGTCGAAGAGTCGTTGTTCGTTCATCGGCGTCGAGATCCCGTGGTGGAATATACTCGACAGAGATGCCGAAAGGTGAGTACCTCCAGTACGGCGGGCAAGCGGTTATCGAGGGAGTGATGATGCGCTCGCCCAAATACTTCGCAATCGCCTGCCGGGCGCCGGACGGGCGCATCGTGGTGCACTCCGAACCTGTTACGAAGACCTGGGTCGGGCGCCAGCGGTGGCTGAAGTTGCCGTTCCTGCGGGGAACTTTCGCGCTGCTGGACGCGATGGCGCTCGGCGTGCGCGCGCTCAACTTCGCCGCCCAAGTGCAGCTCCAAGACGAGCAAAAGGCTGAAGACGGCAACGGTGAACCCCCCGCCGCGGCAGAATCGGACGGCGAGCCGTTGCGCTCCGACGAAGGTTCCGAAATCCTGCACGCACGTGGGGATGAGGGAGGGTCATCGCTCATGAAGGCGGGAGTCGCCGGGGCGATGATTGCGGGCCTCGCGATCGGCGTGTTCTTGTTCGTTATGCTGCCGGTTTGGGTGTCGCAGCCGATTCGCAGCGAACTTAAGGTCTCGGTTATCGGCACGAACATCGTCGAGGGCATCATCAAGGCGTGCATCTTCCTCGGATACATCGCCCTCATCGGCCAGATGAAGGAGGTGAGAGAGATCTTCAAGTACCATGGCGCGGAGCACAAGGCGATCAACGCTATGGAAGCGGGGCAGGAGTTGACGCTTGAGAACGCCCGCGCACAGACGCGGCTCCACCCACGATGCGGCACCAGTTTCGCGATCATTGTGCTCATCCTGTCCATCATCGTGTTCACGTTCCTGCCCAGGGAGTACGGTATGTCCACGACTTTCCTCGACACGATCGTTCGCATCGGGCTGAAGTTGATCGTCGTGCCGCTCATCGCGGGCGTGAGTTACGAGGCGATTCGGATCGCCGGCAAGTTCCGCAGCCAGGCATGGGTCAAGTGGGCATTTGCGCCTGGGTTGGCAACGCAGTACCTCACAACGCGGGAGCCCCGTGATGACCAAGTCGAGGTGGCGCTGGTTGCCCTGCGAACGGTGCTCCAGCGGGAAGGGGAAGCGGAGCGCGCCGAGGCGGAGGAGACCCCCGAGTCCGCGGAGCCCGAGGAACGTACGCCGACCCATTAGTCTATTCCCCAGCCTCGGGCGCAAACCGTAAGAATCAGAGCGTGCCCTACCGATAATGCTACCAAGGTGGACCTGCCCCGGCTGGCAATGCAAATCGGGCGGAGCGAGAAGGTGGCTGTTATGCCCCACGTCGCGCTCGAAGCGTTGCGCAAATGCTCCGACACCGACGCATCTCCGAAAGACCTCGAGAAGGTCCTTGCCGCCGACCCGGGCCTTTCGGCTCGGGTCATCAAACTTGCGAACTGCCCGCTGTACACAACCGGTGGGGAGGTTACGACGGTCTCCGGCGCCGTGCAGGTGCTCGGCTTGCGGGCTCTGAAAGGCGTCATCTATGCCGCAGCCTACGACGAGGCTATTGCCCACGTGCCGGGTGCGGCGGGCATTGATCGAAAGGCGATGTGGATGCACAGTCTGCTCACCGCGTTCGCCGCGCGCGAGATGGCGCCTCACTTCGAAGGCGAACAGGACAAGGCGTATGTCGCGGGCCTTCTTCACGAGATCGGCCTGATTACCCTTGCTCGCCACGCGCCGGAGGTCGTCGCGCGGATCCTTGCCGGCGCTGAGCAGGAGGTGCGCCCGATAGACGAAGTCGCAACGGATGTGCTCGGCTTCACAGCCGGAGACTTGGGAGCGGTCATAGCCGAGAAGTGGCGCCTTGGCGAGCACGTCGCAGCCGCAGCGAGATACATCACCCGCCCCGCGCTCGACGCTTCCGACATCACCCGTCCCACGACCCTCTCCGTCGCTGCCGGGCATGTGCTCGCCCTGAAGGCGACCGCCAAGCCCGGTCAGGAGGTCAACCCGCCGACCAGCCTGCAGGAGCGGCTTGCGGCCTTCCCGCAGGAGGAGTTGGACTCCCTTATGGAGCGGGCAAACGCCGGCGTCCAAGAGGTTACATCCGTGTTCTCCAAGTAGACTCCCGGGCGTAGTGCCTGCTATTCGCGCCGTGGTGTCCGGTCGTGTTCAAGGTGTCGGCTTCCGAGCCTTTGTTCTTCGGGAGGCGAGGCGGCTCGGCGCAGGTGGCTCCGTCTGGAATCGAGCGGACGGGCGCGTCGAGTTGGTCGCCGAGCACGGGGACGAGGCGGTGCTCACCGCCTTGGTGGAGCGCCTCCACGCGGGCCCGGGGCGCGTAACCGACGTCCGGGTAGCGCCTGCCACATCGACCGGGACGACGGAATTCACCATCGGGCTCGGCGGATAGGGTGGCGCGGGCGGTATCATCCCACGCGCAATGGGGTGTTTCGTGCAGTTCACGCCGGAAGAGAAACAGTTCTTGGCGTCCGTTGACCGGTTCGTCGAGGAGTTCGTCGCGCCCAACACGCGCGAGTGGGAGAAGGACACGTTTCCTCCCGACATTTGGAAGCGTTGCGCGTCCCTCGGCTTGACGCACGTCGTGTTGCCGAAGGAGTTTGGTGGGTTGGGTTACTCGTGCCTGACCTACGCCGAGATGTGTCGCCGTCTGGCGCAGGGTGACCCTGCGCTTGCGATGAACGTCGCTGCGATCAACGCGCTGTGCGTCGCCCACTTCGAGCACTTCGCGAGCGACGAACAGCGCGCGAAGTACCTTCCCGGCGTTTTGAGCGGTGACTGCCCACTTGCCTGGGGGCTTACCGAGCCGCTCGCGGGCAGCGACGCCCGCTACGTTCAAACGCGGGCGACGGCGATACCCGACCGTCCGGGCTTCTTCCACTTGAACGGCGAGAAGATGTTCACGACGAACGGCGGGTTTGCGGGTCTCATCATCGTCATCGCGCGATTGGATGAGGAGAACCTTTCGGCGTTCCTTGTCGAGAAGGATCAACCCGGAGTGCTCGACCGCGGTCGCATCGAGACGGTCGGTGTGAAGGCCTCCTACACCTGGCGCTTCGAGATGAAGGACGCAGTCGGCTGGCACACGCCCGGCTCGTTCGAGCAGGTCATCTCGCTCCTCTATCGTGGACGCGTCGGAATCGCGGGGATGGCGCTGGGCATCGCCGAGAAGGCTTTCGAGTTAGGCAAGGCGTACGCGCTGGAACGCGTGCAGTTCGGGCGACCGCTGGCGAAGATGCAATCCGTGCAGAACATGATTGCCGACTCGTCGATGGAGATCGAGGCGTCGAGGCTGCTCGTTCACAAGGCTGCTCAGATGTACGACGAGGGCAAGCCGATCGTGAAAGAGGCGTCGCACGCGAAACTGTTCGCAAGCGAGACGGCACGGAACGTGACCAACCGAATGCTCCAGATCTTCGGCGGACGCGGCATGATGCCCGAGTATCTCGTGGAGAAGCTTTGGCGGGACGCCAAACTCACCGAGATCGGGGAAGGCGCGAGCGAGATTCAGCGCCTCATCATCGCGAAGCAGGAACTCGGCTAACGTTCCACTCGCCTCACCCAAAGCGTGTAGTGGTCAATCCACCCGCGCGAGTTCAAGTGGTGGAGTCGCTTGACGATCTCAAACAGGCTCCCTTCGTGGTCGATGAGAATGTCCCCGACTTCCGGCAAGACGTCGAAGTGGCTCTCGAACAGCGCCTCCTTCGATTCCTCTGCCACAACGTAGCACTTCAGGGGATCTGGCATCGCTGACCTCCTTGGGGATTCCCCCGCTTAGAGTATATCGCTACTCCGACCGCAGCGCAACGATCGGGTCGAGACGGGCGGCGCTCCAGGCAGGGAACAGCCCAAACACCATGCCCACCGCGGCCGAGAAGACCAGCGCGCCGATCCCCGCCATCCACGGGAAGGCGACAGGGATCGTGAGGTCCGCAGCTACCTTCAACAGCAGCGCTCCGCCGTAGCCCAGCGCCATCGCGCTCAGCATGCCGATAACTCCGCCGACGAGCGACAAGACGCCTGCCTCGACCAGGAACTGAATGAGGATCGCCGGACGCTGCGCCCCGACCGCCATTCGCAGGCCGATCTCCCTCGTTCGCTCTGTAACGGACACGAGCATGATGTTCATGATGCCGATGCCGCCCACCAGCAGGGACAGAGCGGCGATGGCAGCCAACAGAATGCCCGCCGCGCCGACGACCGCCTGAAACAGCTCGAGGAAACTCTGGCGAGAGTCCACGCGATAGACGGGGCGGTTGTCGGTCCTGTTCATCATCACGCGCCACACGTCGTCCATCGCCTGGTCAACGGTGTAGCCGGGCTTGGGCCGCATCGTGATCATCATGATGTTGTCGCCGCCGATCCACTTGTCGAGAGCTGTCGTGAGAGGAACGACCATCGCGCGACCCATTGACTGGCCGAGGAACTCCATGTTCTTCATCACGCCGACGACTTCGAAGGAGATACGAGCGAGCGTGACCCGCCCGCCGATCGGGTCTTGGTTCGGAAACAGTCGGTCGCGCAGATCCTCGCTGATGATGCACACGTTGGCGCGACCCTTGTGGTCCGCCTCGGTAAGGGGGCGGCCTGAGATGACCTCATAGCGGTTCAGTTCCTGAAAGCTCTCGTCGCCCGCCATGACGCTGACGGATCGCGCCTCTCTTGCACCGGCGCGCGCGACCTGGCCCTCCATCTGGTGCGCCGCGCTCGCTACGCCAATGGTCTCGCACCTATCCAGCACGTACTGGATGTCGTCCAGCGTCAAACCTTCGATTCCTCCGAGAGATTGGCCGCGCATCCGACCGCCGGGGTCATACATTAGGAACAGCGTGTCGGCTCCGAACTTCGAGAACTCCTCGTTGATATACAGCCGGAAGCCGCTCGAAATCATCACGATGAGCGTAACGCTCATTACGCCGATGATGACGCCGAGCATCGTCAGGAAGGCGCGCAGTTTATGCAATCGGAGCATCGCGAATGCGATGCCGACCGACTGCCCGAAAACGTGAAGGAACTGCCGAGGGCCGGACATCAGCTTCCGTTCCCGCCTGAGTCCTCTTCCTCCTCCGGTCCGGCTTGCATGAAACCGCGGCGCGATGGCCCGCTGAACTGCGGCTTCTGCAGGCGGTCGCCCTCCTTCACTCCCTCGGTTACCTCATACCAGGCGGCGCTGCGGAGCCCAATCTTGACGCGCGTCTTCTCAGCCTTGCCCTTGCCGCCCTTGCGCAGCATGACGAAATGCCCCTCGTCGTCCTCGCCAACGTACTCGATCGGCACCCGAATCACGTCCTTTTGCGCGGCGACCTGGACCGTGCAGCGAGCCGACATCCCGGGGCGAATGCGCGGGTCGGCGGAGGCGAGTTGAACCTCCACCTTGTAGCGAACCACCGCGTCCTGCCCAATACCCTGCGTCCCCGGTGTCTCGCTCGCGGGCGAGATACGGGTCACTTCGCCCTCGAACCGCTCATCCGGAAGCGCGTCCACCTCAACGAGCGCCTTCATTCCGACCCCAAGCCGGGCAACGTCTATCTCGTTGATGCTGAGCGTTACCTGCAGCGCGCCGAGTTGCGCGATTTCGACAATTGGTGTGCCGCCGCTGAAACTGCTGAGAGCCGCGACCAACTCTCCCTCCTCCACCAGTTTCTTCGTTACGACGCCCGCCATCGGCGCGACAATCCGCGTCTCCGACAGTTGACGACGGCTGTCCGCCACGACGCTGCGAATCTGGTCGGCCTGAGCGCGCGCCTGCGCGACCGACTGCTCCTCGATGCGGATGCGGCGAAGGTCTTCCTTCGCCTGTTCGAGCGCCGCCTTAGCCTCAAGGTACGCCTGCTCCTTGTTCTTGTCCAGGTTGGCGCGGGCAACCGCTTGGTCGTACGACGCCTTGGCGGTTGCGACCGCCTGCTCGGCGGAGCGCAGTTCGCTCTGCTGGCGCGCCTCCAGGCGGTTGGACGCTTCCTGCGCGGTGCGATAGGCTGCGTCGCTTGCTTCCATCTGAGCGCGCGCGGCGTCAACATCCCGCTGCGCCACATATCCCTTCTCGAGAAGGCCTCGCAGGCGCTCATAGTTCACTCGGTCTGTTTCCGCAGCCGCTTTCGTCCTACGGAGGTCGGCCTCAATCTGGACGCGCTGCTGCGGGTGGGTGGTGCCTCGAAGTAGGTCGAGGTCGCGCTGCGCCTGCTCGAGGGCGAGGCGCGCCTGTCTGAGCGAGGCATCGGTGAGGGCGGGCTGGTTGTCGTACTCCCGCTTAGCGGCGATGTACCGATGGTTGGCCTGCTCGACCGCGATTTCCAGCTGCTTTCGCGTCAGCGTAAGGCTCTCCAGGCTCCGCTTCGACCCCGCTTCCGCCCCTCGGAGCTGGGCGGTTGCTTGCTCCAGTTGCAGTCGAATCTCCTGCGGGTCTATCTCCGCGATGAGTTGTCCCCGCTCCACGTGGTCGCCCTCGTTCACATAGAGGCGGGCGATCCGGCCGGAAACCCGGCTTTTCACCTCGACGTCCTGCACCGCTTCGATCTTGCCGGTCTCGACGACGGTTACCTCGATGTCCCCGCGGGAGACTTGGTGGCCGGTCTGCGTCGTCTGCTCTCTCCTCATAGAGCAGCCGACGACCAGGGCGGCAGCAGTAATCAGGACGAACGTGGTTCGCATGTCCAACTACAGTACGGGCGAGACGGGTGTTATGTTGCAGGCTGTGCAGGGGCATGGCGCGCCCGAAGGGATTCGAACCCCCGACTTCCTCCTCCGGAGGGAGGCGCTCTATCCACTGAGCTACGGGCGCAACCTCGATAAGTATGGCAGATCAAAGCGGCCAAGCGGAAGACTCGCCGCTCGGCACGCTCCTGCGCGGGCAAGGGCACTACTGGATGGCGACGCCCATGCTCTTCAGCGCTTCGATCTGCTGCGCCTTGAACTGCGGGTTGGCGCCCACCCAGCGGTGCTTGATCTCCAGCGTCTTTCCGTCCAGAATCAGCACGGTAGGGATGGCGTTCACGCCCGCGATGGCGCCAAGCCCCGGCTTGCCGCGGGGAGTCGAGTCGTGAAGCACTCGATACGAGATGCTCTGCTGGGTGATGTTGCCCTGCATCGCGTCCCACTCGTCGGAGATGTTGATGCCCAAGACCATCAGGTCGGAGTCCTTCGTCTTGTTGTCGAGCGCGATGACATCCGGGATGATGCGCTGGCACGGGCCGCACCAACTAGCAAAGAAATCGAGGTAGATCGCCTTCGCCTTGCCCTTCAGGCTTCCAAGCGTTACGGTCTGCTTCGTCTTGGCGTCAATCAACTGGAAGGACAGGAACTTGTCCATGTCCACCGCGGGCTGCTGCGCTGCGCCTTGCTCGCCGCCGGGGCTGAGCGCCGGCTGAGCGTCGAGCGAGCACTCGCCCGCCATCGCAACCTTGTTCGTGCACTTCGAGGTTGTCTTCGTCGCCGTTACGGTCGCAATCGCGCCGGCAGTAACCAATGCTGCTGCTGCGAGAGTGAGGTTCATCCTGTTCATTGCCTCCTTTGTGGGTCCTTTGACCTAACCTTACAAACGACCAAACCCCCCACAAAGGTTCCACTGCGTGGGCCGTAGGGTAGGCTTGCCGCCGATGACCGCCACACTGATTGCTTTGTCCGTTGCCCTGCTTGCCCAGACCGAGGACGGGCGGCTGCTTCGCTCGCCCGACGTTCACGGCTCCAAAGTCGTCTTCACCTACGCAGGCGACCTCTGGCTGGGGGAGATTGAGGGCGGAATCGCGCGAAAACTGACGAACGACGACGGA
>JBFMFD010000028.1:0-20919 GCA_040752255.1 Armatimonadota bacterium | reverse complement strand
CTCCAGCGCAGGAGGATCTTGAGGCGCCGTGTCCGGCGGGACAAGCGACACGGGTGCGCCCGTGTCGCGCGACAAGGTGTGGTTGAACGACGCCTTCGCGAGCGCGAGGCCGTTTCCCGCCTGGATGCGCTCCTGCTCCGCCGCCTTGAGCTCCGACTCGAACCGCAGGACGTCAAACCGCGGCACGACCCCCGCCTCGAACCGAACGTTGGCGACGCGCAGCGCTTCCTGTGCGTTCGCCACCCGCTCATCCGCGACGCCGACCAACTCCTGCGCGACAAACACGTTGAAAAAGGCGACTTTCGCGTCGAGCGCTACGTCATTCATCGCCGCGTGAAGGAGCGCCTCGGTAGCGTCAACTTGCGCCCTGGCCCCCCGGATGCCCCAGCCGAAGATGCCGCTCACGTCCACGGCTTGCCGCAAGTTCAGCGAAAGGTTCGAACGATCAATCGGGCGGACGACGATAGGCGGCTGCATCGGGTCGAACTGAACGGTAACGTCGTTCGTGAATCGAGTGTATGTGGCGTCGAAGGTGAGGTTCGGCAGCGTTTGCGCGATCGCCTGCCGGCGGGCGCCCTTCGCGCGCTCGACGTCGGCTTCGGCTCGCTGCACGGCGAAGGCGTTCGCCTGAGCGGTGCGCACGGCGTCGTCGAGGGTCATCCCTCGTTGCCCAGGCTCCGGCTGCTGAAGGGCAGCAGGCGCGAGGGCGAGCGGGAAGAGAAAGAGTGGAATCATTGCGACTTCGACCTCCTAGCTTGTTGGCCCCTTGACTTGCGCCTTGCGGGGGCCTTCGCGGCGCGAACACCATCGAGAACCGTCCTGACGACCTCCATGACCGCGCTCTCCGGCAGGTTCCAGAGGCTGAACGCAGCGGTGGAGTGCAGCAGCAGGCGCGCGACAACATTGGTGTCGTGCGGGCGCAGCTCTCCACGCTTGACGTACTCTTGAAGCACCGCGCTTAGGTGCTCCGAGCCGTGACGAAGCACGTCCCCCCAGCGCTTGTTCACCGCCCCATTGAGCACAGCTTCGCTGATGAACACGCGCATGAGAGCCTCGTTTCGCTTGAAGACGTGGTAAATGGCGAGAAGCGCGCGCTCCAGCGCGCGCTCGATCGGCTCCGTCGGCTCGGTCTCGGCGGCACAACACAACTCGGGTACGAACGCATACCGTTCAAGGGTTGCAAACAGCAGGTCCTCTTTAGACTCGAAGTAGTGGTACAGAAGACCCGGCGCGACGCCGGCGCGTTGGGCAATCTCCTTAACGGATGCGCCTTCGAAGCCCTTCTCGCTGAACACGGAGAGGGCGCCGGCGAGAATCTCATCCTTTCGCTCCTCGGCTCGCGCTACGGCGGTCAGCTTGTCGGCATGTGGCATTGATTGAACGTTCAATCTACCACACGGTCAAGTGGCTTGTCAAGCCGATTGGATAAAAGCCAGCATCAGGCTGCGCCCTTCGCCCGTCTACACCAGTAGCAATGTTCGAACTCCAGCAAAACGACGAGCACCGACCCGAGCATGGAAGCCTCTTCCCCGTGCGCGCAAGAATCAAGGTCATCGGCATCGGCGGCGGCGGCTGCAACGCCGTCAACCGCATGATCGCCGAGCGCGTTCAGGGCGTCGAGTTCATCGCTATGAACACGGACGCACAAGCGCTCGCGGTTTCGAAAGCCGCTCGACGGGTTCAACTCGGCGAGTCGGCGACTAAAGGATTGGGCAGCGGCGGCGACCCCGAGGTGGGGCGCGCCGCAGCCGAGGAAAGCGGAGAGACGATCCGCCGATGCGTCGCTGACGCGGACATGGTGTTCATTGCCGCAGGTCTGGGCGGGGGGACCGGCACCGGCGGGGCGCCGCTGGTTGCCCGCGCCGCGCGTGAGGCGGGCGCATTGACCGTCGCGGTCCTCACAAAGCCGTTCCTGTTTGAAGGCCCGCGCCGCAAGCGGGTCGCCGAGGAGGGCGCCGCTCGCATCACCGAGTTCGCCGACACCATCATCACCGTTCCCAACGACCGCCTGCTCGAGGTCTCAGAGCGGCGCACGACGCTCCAGGAGGCGTTCGCGGCGGCCGATGACGTGCTTCGCCAGGGCGTGCAGGGCATCAGCGACATCATCCTTCAGCCGGGAATCATCAACGTAGACTTCGCGGATGTGCGCGCCGTCATGAAGGACGCCGGCTCCGCCATGATGGGCCTCGGCCGGGCAAGCGGCCAGGGGGCGGCTCGTGTCGCTGCCGAGAAGGCTGCCAACTCGCCGCTCCTCGAGAGGAACATCCAAGGGGCGCGGCGCTTGCTCGTAAACATCGAGTCCGGGCCCTCCCTCGCTCTCAACGACATCCACGAGGCGATGGAGTACCTGGTGCAGTTTACGGAGCCGGATGATGCGGACGTCATCGTCGGGCACGTGCTTCGGGAAGACCTGGGCGACGAGGTGATGATCACTCTCATGGCGGCGTGCGTGGACAAGCCCTCGGCGCGGCCTGCCGCTCAGGCGGCGGTCGAACAGTTCGAGCCACTGGATGGCCCGCTTCCCTCGCCGGACGAGGAATCCGAATTGGCTCTCGATATCCCCACGTTCCTCAGAAGACAAAGACAGGGCGAAACGTAGGGCTTTCGTCCCACCTCCGTGGGGTCGGACCTGCCATCCGACCCCTTTTCTACAACTCGCGGAGCGAGCGTCAGGTATGAACCATCGCAAGGCGCCCCATGGAAACGTACGAGTGGTACTACGTCGGTCAATTCGGTCAACTCGGACCGCTGAGTCTTCAGCAGGTCCAAGACCTGATTGACGGCGGCGTCATCACAGCGGAAACCTACGTTTGGCGCCCTGGAATGAGCGACTGGACCGAGGCTCGCCATGTCCCGGACCTTTCACGCCTGCTGCGCGCCCCAGCCACGCCGCCGCCGTTCGAGCCGGGCGGGAAAGCCCCGAAGCGGCGAGAGCGAAGGGAACCGAGGGAGAGCCGCCGCGCCCTGTCGAGCCGCGAGGTTGAGCTCGAGTCCCCCTACGACATCCCAAGCCCGCGGAGCCGACTGACGGCAGGCATCCTGCAGTTGCTTCTGCCGGGCGTCGGCAGGATGTATCTGGGTTACGCCGCGATCGGCGTCCTGCAGCTTTTCGCAGCCATCTGCACGTGCAGCATCATGTGGATCTGGTCGCTGATAGACGGGGTGGTCATCCTCGCCGGCGGGGTTCGCTACGACGGGTACGGACGAGTTCTGAAGGACTGACCGCCTCGGTGGGGTAAAAACGTCGTGACAGGAGGGAGAATCATGCGAAGCACGTCATTCGGAATCGCTCTAGCGCTTGGCCTGTGCGTCGCCTCATGCTCGGGTGGAGGCAGGGGCGAGCGCGCCGCGAATTCACAGGGGGAGAAGGCGATGACCTTTCAAGAGGACGTTGAGTTCCTAAAGAAGCACGTCGAGACGATAGTCCTAACCGATGGCTCCGGCCCGGCGGTCGCGGTCGTCCCGGCCTACCAGTGCCGAGTGATGACGAGCGCTTTCTCGCCTGATCAACCCGGCATCGGCTGGATCAACTACGACCTCGTCGCCTCCGGAGAAAAGCAGCCGCACATCAACGTGTACGGCGGTGAAGACCGCCTCTGGCTCGGTCCGGAAGGAGGGCAGTTCGCCATCTTTTTCAAGAAGGGCGACCCGTTCACTCTTGAGGCGTGGCAGACGCCTGCCGTCATAGATACGGAGCCGTTCGACGTGGTAACCCGCACCGAGATATCGGTTTCGTGCACCAAGCGTGCGACGCTCGTCAACTACTCCGGGACTCGCTTTGACTTTCGCTTGGATCGGACCGTGCGCTTCCTCAGCCCAGGCAGCGTAGACACCATTCTCGGAGTCAGCGTTCCCGATGGGGTTAAGACTGTGGCCTACGAGACGGAGAACACGATCACCAACCTCGGGCAGGAGATGTGGACGAAGGAGGGCGGCTTGCTCTCGATCTGGATTCTCGGCATGTACAAGCACTCGCCTACGACGACGGTCGTGTTCCCGTTCCGACAAGGACCTGAGGAGGAACTTGGCCCAATCGTCAACGACGAGTACTTCGGCAAGGTGCCTGAAGACCGACTCAAGATCGTGGAGAACCTAATCCTGTTCAAGGCGGACGGGCAATACCGAAGCAAGATTGGAGTCGGCCCTGAGCGGGCGCTTCCCATCCTTGGGAGCTACGATCCCGTCCGCGAACTGCTCACGATCGTCGCCTACTCGCTCCCGCGCGGCGCACGCGACTATGTGAACTCGATGTGGGAGATGCAAGACGACCCGTATGGCGGGGATGTCGTCAACAGCTACAACGACGGTCCACCGGAACCGGGGAAGCCCCCGCTGGGACCCTTCTACGAGCTGGAGACCTCATCTCCTGCCGCCGCGCTTGAGCCGAATCGCTCGCTTACGCACATGCATCAGACCTTCCACTTCACCGGCAGCAAAGAGGCGCTTCAGAAGATAGCCCAGGAGTTGCTCGGCGCCGACCTCGACCAGGTGGCAGGCGCCTTCAAGTAGCCTCGCGGGCAGCGAGGGGCGCGCCGGATGCCTCGGGACGCGGTAACCTTGCCGGCGATGATTACCCTCTGTATTGCCGCAGTGTTCGTTCAGGCGGCCGCGGTTGCCGACCAGGGCGCGTATCTCACGTACCAGGCCGGCGTCGCCGTCGCCAGAGAAGGGTTCCGAATCCTCGACACCGGCAAGAGCAGCGCGCTCATCACGAGAGGCGAAACCTCGCCCGAGAAACCCGAAAACCTTCTGATGAAGGTTGAAGCGCAGACGAAGAACGGGTCGCTCAGCTCTGCGGTGCTCAACTTCGGCGGAGGGAAAACGCTCGAAGTGGCAGTTGGAGACGGCGTTGTTACCATGTCGGACGGCACCGAGGTGAAGTTCGACACAGGCCGCCCGCTTTATCTCGCCGAGAACCTGGTGTGGCACACCTTGCGGTACATCTTCCGGGACATCCCCGAGGACGCCGACCACGCCGAGCCGCAGATCCTCGTTCCAACGCAACGCCTTGTGCTGACCATGTCGCTCTCGAACAAGCGCATACGCGAGGACGGGCTGATCGAGTGGACCGCAACCACCGCAGGCGTGCAGCAGACGTTCGTCGTAGACGGCCAAGGCAACGTGCTGCACATCACCATTCCAAGCCAGCGCGCCCAGGTCGTCCGTAAGGGACACGAGACCCTGATGAGCGCGCAGCCTACACTCGACCCGCTTGAACTGAAGCCAAACGCATCGAAATACACCGAGCGTGAGGTTGAGGTGATGACCGCGGCGAACGTGTACCTCAAGGGCACGCTGGCCGTTCCAAACAGCCCCGGCCCAAAGCCCGCGGTGCTGCTCATCTCGGGATCGGGCCCGCAAGACCGCGACTGGAACACGCCACCCGTTCTTACGGCGTCGCTCGCCGTCCAGATTGCCGACCGCCTCGCTGCCGAAGGGTGCGTCGTACTGCGAACGGACGACCGAGGCGTCGGCGGCTCGACCGGTGACCTCAGCGCCGCCACGCTCTCCGCCCTGGTAACGGACGCGGAGCGCCTCGCCGACTACCTGAAGGCGCTGCCGGAGGTTGACCCATTCAAAGTAGTCGTGCTCGGGCACAGCGAGGGCGGCGTCATCGCGCCGATGGTCGCCGCGAGCGACCCGACCATCGCCGGCGTGATCATTCTCGCGGGCACGAGCCGGCCGCTTGACGAGATTGTGATCGAGCAGTTGAAGGCGCAAGAGTCCGACGAGCGCCTCCCCCAGCCCGTCCGCGAAGAAGCGGCGCGCATTCTCCCGCTCATGACCGAGACGATCGCTCGCGCGAAGGCGGGCGAGCGCGGGGTAGTGAACGGCATGAGCCTCGCCTGGCTGCGCGAGCACATGAAACACGACCCACGGCAGACAATCGCTAAACTCCGATGCCCGATCCTCATCGTTCAAGGGGAGGACGACCTGAAGGTGCTGCCCAGAAACGCCACCGAACTCCACGACGCCGCCCTTGCCGCAGGCAACGATGACGTGACGCTCGAGATGATTCCGGGCCTAACGCACCTCTTCACCCAGTTCCCGTTCGGCAACCCCGCTTACGACCCTTCGACGCCGGAGCGCATCAGCCCCCGCGTGCTCGATGCCCTCACCTCGTGGCTCCGGGAGCGGTTCTTGAAGGACTCGCTCCACCTCGTCGCACGGGCGGCACAGCGGTGCTCCTATTGAGCGCGGGCCTGTTCACGAACACGATGCGCGCACAGAGAAAGAGGCTGCGTCGTTGAGAAGCCCCCTCACCCAGCGATTTGAGACTCTCAGGGAGCGCGGCGAGCGGGCACTCGTGTGCTTCGTTACAGCGGGCGACCCCTCGCTCGACGCCCTACCCGACATTCTCACCACGCTCGCCGAGGCGGGCAGCGACGTGATCGAGGTCGGCATCCCGTTTAGCGACCCGATCGCCGATGGGCCAACGATCCAAGCGAGCAGCCAGCGCGCGCTTGACCGAGGGGTGAGGCCGGAGGCGATCCTCGAGGCGATTGCGCCGGTCGCGCCTTCCCTTCCGCCGGTCGTGTTGATGGGGTACACCAACACGGCGATGCGCCAGGGCTTCGACGGGTTCGCACGGCGCGCAAAGGCCGCCGGCGCAAGCGGTGTCATCCTCAGCGACATGATCCCCGAGGAGGCTGGCGACTGGCGCAAGGCGGCTGCAGCCATCGGCCTAGACACAATCTTCCTTGTTGCACCGACGAGCACACCGGAGCGCATTCGTCTTGCATCCGAGTGCTCGACCGGGTTCGTCTACTGCGTTTCGAGAACTGGCGTGACCGGCGCGGCAAGCGAGGTGCCGCCTGAAGTCGCTGAGGTCGTGCGAACCGTGAACAGCGCGAGCGACCTGCCGGTGTGCGTCGGCTTCGGCATATCGAGGGCGGAGCACGTGGCGATGGTTTGCGAGGTCGCGGACGGCGCGGTCGTCGGCAGCGCCCTGGTTGACCTGCTCGCGACGCGCTGGGAGGACGGCAGGGGCGCGCGAGCGGTTGCCCAGTTCGTTTCGTCGCTCAAAGCCGCGACGATACAGCGAGAGTGAGCGCCTCGTGAACATCAAGCGCCACCGGAAGGAACGGCTCGCGGGGACGCTCGCCCTCCCTGCAACATCAGGGAGCGTGAGCGTCTCGCGAACACCAGCCAACACCCACGGGACCTCGAATCACAAGTCCAACACGAACCCCCACTCCTCATACGTATCCGCGTCGCGAATCCAGCGATCACCGATCGGTCTCGCTCCATAGCGAACGTACATCTGGTGCGCCGTCCCCAGTTCTTTGTCCGACCAGATGAGCATCTGCTTGAACCCCCTCTCGCGGGCGGCGGCGACAACGTGCTCCAACAGTCGCTTCCCCCAGCCCTGGCCGCGCACTGCTTTGAGCAAGTAGAGCCTCATCAACTCACACACCCCTTCTGAACGAGGTAGGTACCCCGCCGTACCGACGACCGCCTCGCCGTCCGCAAGAACCCAGAAGTCGCCGCCGGCATCAAAGTAGTGCCGCTGGATATCGGTTAGGTCGCGATTATAGTATCCTGGATCCCAGGCGAAGTCGTACTCCTCCCAGACGGACTTCACGACCGCTTGAATCTGCCCTTCATCTCCCTTCTCGGCGCGCCGTATTCGCAGGTGCGACACGATCCGCATTCTACACGCGATTGCCGAAGGTAATCTTCGCACGATGCGAGTGCTTCTCGTCGGCGCGACCGGCTTGCTTGGCTCGGAGGTCCATGCGGAACTCCGGGCGAGGGGCCACGAAGTGGACGCGCCCGAGAGCGACGAACTCGACATCACCGACGACCGCTCGATCTCCGCATACTTCCTGGGTGCGAAGGTGGACTGGATGGTCAACTGCGCCGCGTACACCGCCGTTGACCAAGCCGAAGACGAGCCGGACCGCGCGCGCCTTTTGAACGCCTACGGGCCGATGCTTCTCGCGCGCGTTACAACCTATCTACCCGTGCGCATGCTGCACGTCAGCACGGACTTCGTCTTCGACGGAAGGAAGGGCGAGCCGTATCTCGAAACGGATGAAACGAATCCGCTGTGCGTCTACGCCAAGACGAAACTGGAGGGCGAGACGCACGTGCTCGGCGAGAACCCCGACAACATCGTCGTAAGGACTGCCTGGCTTTTCGGTGAGCGCGGAAACTGCTTCCCCGCAACGATCCTCCGCTTGGCGAGGAAGGGCGAGAAGCAGATTCGCGTCGTCTCGGACCAACGAGGAAGCCCCACGTATGCGCGCGACCTTGCCGCGGCCATCGCGAACCTCATCGAGGCGAACGCGCCGGGCGGCGTTTACCACGTGGTGAACTCCGGCGAGGCGACATGGCACGACCTCGCCGTCGAGACGCTCGCGGCAGCAGGCATCTCGTCGCCGGTCGCGCCCATATCTTCCGAGGAGTGGCCGACGAAAGCGCAACGCCCGGCGTACTCCGTGCTGGCGACGGAACGGTACCGCAGCCTGGGATTCCCCGCTCTGCCGGACTGGAGGGATGCCGTGCGGCGCTTTGCGGAAGCCCTGACAACAACGGAACAGCGCGACTAACCGTCGCGCCTATGGAACCGATAGGGGAGCAACTGGTCAAAGTGGAACATCCTCTCCTTCCCTGCCTCATCGACTACGAACACTTCCACATCCCCGGGGAGGGACACGAACTCCGACAGCGCCTGAAGGCACGAGCCGCACGGCGGGGCGCCGTCCGCCGTCGCAACCGCCACTGCGACAATCCTCCGACCGCCCCCGCGCACCATCGCCGCCAGCGCGTTCACTTCGGCACACGTGCCGACGGGTGACGCGGCGTTCTCAACGTTGCAGCCGGTATGCACCTGCCCGTTGTCGTCCAGTATCGCCGCACCGACCGCGTAGCCCGAGTATGGGCAGTACGCTGCACCTCTCGCCTCGATTGCGTCTTCCCAAAGGGGTCTGTTCATCATCCGAAATGTACCACCGTCACGCCGTCCCCGCCACTTGAAGACGGAGCGTCATGAAACTCCCTCACATCCTTTCTGGTTGCGAGGCACTCGCGCACCAGCCTCTTGAGCACGCCGTCCCCACGCCCATGAACAATACGAACGCTCTCGACGCCCGCCAGTACGACGTCGTCGAGGTACTGCTCCAGCGCTTCGAGCGCCTGCTCCGCCCGCATCTTGCGGATCACCAGCTCCGGGTTGATGCTCTCTGCTCTGCTGCGTGCGATGCCTGCGGAAGCCGACGACGGCTTCCCCTGCGTCGGCGGGGCAGCCGCCGTCTCCAATCGCCCAAGAGGAACGGTGAACCGCTTGCCCGCGATGAGCACGACCGCCTCGTTACCCTTGATGGATTGCACTTCGCCGACTCGGCCCGTACCGCGTATCCGAACTGAAGCGCCCACTTCGAATACCTCCGACTGCTCTTCTTCAGGCGCGAGCAGGGTCTCGGTCTCTTGCAGGCGCTCAACCACACGCTTGGCTTCGTGCAGCGCGTCCGTACGGACGACGTTTTCGCTGCCGCCTGCCGCGTGCTTGGTCTGCTCAAGCAGTTGGCGGTACGCCTCCCGAGCGTTTCGGATCGCAGCGTCCACTTCCTCCTGCAGCCTCTCTCGGAGCCGCGCATATTTCTCCTGAAGGTCCCGCCGCTCCTGCTGAAGCGCTCTGCGCTCCTGCAGCACTTCGGCCTTCGCCCGTTCCGCTTCTTCGCGCGCGCGGCGCGCGTCGAGAAGCGCCTCGTCCATCTCCTGGTCGCGGCGCTTGCGCTCGCGCACTTCGTCGCCCATTGCCCCCTCGGCGCGGCGCAACACCTCGTCGGGAATGCCGAACCGTTGCGCGATCTCAAGGGCGTGGCTCTGGCCCGATGCGCCTGGAATCAGTCGGTACGTTGGACGCAGCGTCTCCACGTCGAACTCCATGGCGGCGGGCCGGATGCGCCCGCTCTGCTGGGCGAACTCCTTCAACTCCCCGTAGTGGGTGGTCGCCGCAATGACGATGCCCGCATCGAGCAACGTGTCGAGCACCGCGCGTGCCAGCGCTGAGCCTTCGGCAGGGTCGGTACCTGCGCCGACCTCGTCGAGCAATGCGAGCGCCCCTTCCCTTGCGTCTCGAAGCATGCGCGCGATGTTTTTCAGATGGCCGCTGAAGGTTGAGAGCGACTGCTCGACGGACTGCTCGTCGCCGATGTCCGCGAACACTCCGGTGAACGCCCCGTACTCAACCCGCTCCGCCGGAGGGTGCGCGCCGCACCCGAGGAGCAGAGCGTACAGCCCCAACAACTTCAGGGTAACCGTCTTGCCACCCGTGTTCGGCCCCGTGATGAGCAGCGACCCGCTTGAACCGCCGACCGACACCGTCAGGGGCACGGATGTCTCGCGGTCCAGCAGCGGGTGGTGCCCTTCGACCACCGTCAGGAAGTGCCCTTCGCGGATGCGCGGCGTTGCGGCGGAGCGGTCGTTTGCGCTCTTTGCCATCGCGATGTGAGCGTCGATTTCGGCGACGGCGTCAAGACCGGCGAGAATCTCGTCGGCGTGCTCTCCCACGGCGCCGGAGAGTTCTTTCAGGACACGCTCGACCTCTTCGCGCTCCTCAGCCTCTATCTCGCGGAGGCGGTTCGACTCGCCGAGGATCGCCTCCGGCTCCACATAGACTGTTTGACCCGTTGCGCTTGCGTCATGAACGATGCCCTTGACCTTGCCGCGAAAGCCCGACTTCACGGGGACGACGTACCTCCCCTCTCGCACCGTGTAGAGCGGCTCCTGCAGGTAGTCGCGCAGGGAGCCGTGCACGAGGGAGTGCAGCCGCTCGGTGATGCGCCTGTGCAGCGTCGCGCGCTGCGCGCGAAGGCGTGAGAGCGCTGGGCTTGCGCCGTCGAGCACTTCGCCGTCTTCGGCCACCGACGCCGACAGGCGCGCCTCGAGTTCCTCAAGCCACGGAATCGCCTGTCCGAGCGCGGACAACTTCGGCGCGGTCGATCGTGAGCGGTCAAGCCACGCGCGAAGGCGCTGCATTCCGCCAAGCGTCTCCGCCACTCGGAACAGTTGGGCGCCCGGAACCAGCGCCCCCTTTCCGGCGAGGCGCACAGGCTCGGCAACGTCGCGCACGCTGCCGTAAGGCGGTGGCGGGTCGGCTTCGATGAGCGCGCGCGCCTCCTCGGTTTTTCGCAGCCGCGTCTGGATGAGAGTTGAGTCGAACGTTGGGCTTATGGCGCGCAAATGCGCCACGCCGAGCGTCGTCTCGCACCCGGGCACGAGTTGCTCCAGCGCGCGCCGCAGTTCGAGTACGCCTTCGGCGTGGGAGGGATCCACCGCCTGCATTTTGGCTTGCAGCCGCCCCGCCGCCGTTATCGAGGGCTGGACTGGATGCGAGCAGGGGTGAGCGCGCTCGCGAGCCGATAAGCCCTCAATATATGACTTTATTGAGAGGGTACTCCACGATGCCCGTCGCGCCCTGCTCCTTCAAGCGCGGGATGAGGTCGCGCGAGAGCTTCTCGTCCAACACGACCTCGACCGCCTTCCACTCCCCGTCGCTGAGGTCGTTTACGGTCGGCTTCTGCAGCGCAGGCAACTCCGCGAGCACGTCGTCCAATCGGCTCACCGGCACGTTCATCTTCAAGCCGACCAACTTGGCGGCGTTCATCGCCCCCGTGAGCAGCACTTCAAGCGCGCGCATCTTCCTCTGCTTCTCAGGGTCGCTCCACGCGTCATGGTTGGCGATGAACCTCGTGGTGCTCGTAAGAATCGTCTCGAGGATGCGCAGGTTGTGAGCGCGCAGGGACGACCCGGTTTCGGTGTTCACGACGATGGCGTCAACCAGGTCCGGCACTTTGACTTCGCACGCCCCCCAACTGAACTCGACGTCCGCCTGAACGCCCTGCTCTTGGAAGTACCGCTCGGTTAGCCGGACGTACTCGGTGGCGACCCGCTTGCCCTGCAGGTCGCGAACCGATTGGATGGGGCTATCGTTGTGCGCGGCGATGACGATGCGAATCGGGTTCGAGGTCAACTTGCTGTAGCGCAGTTCGCAAATCTCGCGAACGTCAGCCCCGCAATCAACCACCCAGTCGTACCCGGTCAGGCCGCAGTCTATTACGCCATCTTGAACGTAGAGCGGAATCTCCTGCGGTCGAAGGAGGGTCGGCTCCAACTCCGGGTCGTCGGAGATCGGCTGATAGTTTCGCCCGGTGGAGACGAAGTCGAACCCAGCCTTGGCAAACAGTTCGAATGTGGCGCTTTCGAGGCTACCCTTCGGCAGACCGATCTTCAGCCTCATTCCTCGCCGTCCTCCGCGCGGTGCTCGGCGGTGACGACGGACGAGATGCCGCCCCTGGTGTTGAACTCGCCGCGCACCTCCATCCACCTGGGGCGCAAGACAGTGACGAGGTCATCGAGCATCCGGTTGATGACGTCCTCGTAAAAGATGCCGACGTTACGAAAGCTGTGCAGGTACGTCTTCAGGCTCTTCAACTCGACACACAGCGCGTCGGGGACATACGAGACGACGATGGTGGCGAAATCGGGCTGGCCCGTTCGAGGACAGACGCTCGTAAACTCGGGCGCCGTGTGCTCGATCAGGTACTCGCGCTCCGGTTTCGGGTTCGGAAACGTCTCCAGCAGGTCGCGGCTCACGGCCGGCGATTGTATCCGATTCCGCTACGCGCTTCCTCCAGTCCCGGTTGCCGCGTCCATCTTCCTCGCGATGAGGGCGTCGATGCTGTACGGCCCCATGCCGGTAAGGATGAGCGCAATCGCCATCCCCGCCAAGGCAAGCGGCAGTTCGAAACCGCCTTCCGACGCGAACAGCCCGTTAGGCAGGTGAACCACCCAGATTGCAACGAGCATGGAAGCCGCGATGCCCATTGCGGCGAACCGCCCAAGCAACCCGACTACGATGCCGATTCCGCCGAGCAGCTCGGCTGCGATGTTGCAGTAGGTCGCCCACGCGGGGATGGACATCTTGGCGAACGAGTCCAGGGTTTGCTGAATACCCCCATCGCCAATCAGGCCCACTTTTTGCATCCCGTGCGCCGTCATGATGACGCCGAGGACAAGCCTGAGTACCAACAGCGCGACACTGATGAGAGTTTTGCTTTCCATCATTTCGCCTCCTTTGCAGGTAAGATTACCGGAAGGAGTCGACAAAAAGGGGACGAACCTCAGCGAATATGTGGCGGATTCTCGCTCGGATGGGCAACCTGGACCCTCGGTGGCTCTACCTTGTGTTCGTGCTCAGCATCGCCGCAACCGCCGTGCTCCCGATTCCCCTCAGCGTCCGCCTCAGCCCCGAGAGCCAGGCTTTCTACGAGGCCATCGAGCGGCTTGACGGGCGCAAGCCGGTGCTCGTGCAGGCGGACTGGGACCAGGGCACGGTGGGCGAACTGCGTGCGCAGTTCATCAACACGGTGAGGCACCTCTTCCGCAAGGACCTCAGGGTTGTGTTTGTCAGCGGCATCGCTGCGGGTCCGGAGTTCTACGAGCCGGTCGTCGAGGAGATCGCCAAGGAGTACGGGAAGGAGTACGGCAGAGACTGGGTGTCGTTTGGCTACAAGCTCGCGGAACCCTACGACATCGCCATCGAGGCGCTGGCACGGGACTTCCGCGCCACCGTGCGCACCGACCGATTGGGCAACCCCCCGGAGGCGTATCCGTGGCTGCAAGATGCGCGCACCGCCGCCGACTTCGCGCTCGCCATCTCGATACGATACGACGAGATGCGGGCGTACATCACGTACTTCTATGAAGGCGCGGGGACGCCGTACATCGCTGGCGTCGCCACCATTTCGAGCACCCCGCTCTATCCTTTCCTTTCAACGGGCAACATTCGCGGGCTGTTGGTCGGCTCGCGCGGCGGCGGCGAGTATGAGCAGGCGATGGGCAAGCGGGAGTTCGGCACGCGATTCCTCATCGGGCAATCAGCCGGACACCTCCTGGTGCTGCTGGCCATCGTGCTCGGTAACCTCGGTACCTGGGCGGCAAGGAAGGTGAAGGTCGAGTGATGCCTCTCGCCGCGATAACCTGGGAGCGCACCGGAGAGTGGGCTGCCGCGCTGTGCGTGATCGCAGTCCTGAGCCTGCTGTGGCGAGAGAACCTGCTCTATCGCGCGGCGGAGCACCTGCTGCTCGGCCTGGCCACCGGCTTCCTCGTAACTCTGACGTGGTTCGAGTTCCTCCGCCCGAAGTGGTGGGAGCCGCTGGAGCAGAGCTGGGCGGCGGGCAACGGAGGGGGCATCTTCATCGGGCTGCTCGCGCTGACGCTCGGCCTGTGCTGGTACGGCGTGTATCACAAGAAGACCGAGTGGCTGATGCGCCTCGTGCTTGGCGTCGTCATCGGCGCGAGCGCGGGGCAAGCTCTACGGAATCAGTTCACTCAGCAGATGCCTGTCCTCGCCTCGACGTTCCGCAGCCCCATCGTGATTCGAGACGGCGGCGTGCATGCGGGACCCTCGCTGGAGAACGTCATCTTTCTCGTCGCGGTCGTGACGGTGCTGCTGTACTTCTTCTTCACGTTCAAGCAGGACAGCCCACGCTGGCGGCTGGTGCGGAACGTCGGCAGGTTCTGGCTGATGGTCGGCTTCGGCGCATACTTCGGCAATACGATCATGACGCGATTGGCGGTGTTCATCGAGAGGGTATGGTTCGTGGTGAACGACTTCTTCCTCGGGTTCGCAAGATGAGAACGATTCGCGTTGTCGAGTGCACCGGCTCCGTCGCCCTGCGAGATCTGCTCGAAAAGCATCCTGGCGTTTCGCTCGAGGCGTGGCGACCAAGCGACCAACCCGTCATCCGCTTTCTTGAAGGCGATACGGAGCGCGAGGTGCACGCCGGCCGCGTCGCGGACGACGGTTGTTACGGCCTCATCGAACTGATGGACAACAACCCGCTCGTCTGCGCCCAACGCGCCTCGGTGCCGCGCGCCCTCGCAACGTTGGGGCTGATCTGCCTTGGGCCGCTCGCCCGCGCGGAGATGCTCGCCGGGAAGCCTGCAATTGAGCCGTCGTTCGATGCCGACGGAGCGGAACTGGCGGCGGCCCTTCGACTGGAGGGATTCGAGGAGGGCGTGCACCTCCTTCCTTTCGCGGGCGAGCGCGCGGGCCTACTGTCCCTGCGGTGCACGGCCCCCCTGCGCTCGCGATCAGCTGCCGACGTCGGCGAACTGTTTGCCGAACTCTATGGCAGGTCGTTCTTCATCCGCCCGGCAAACGTCCTGGGTGAGGATCAACTCCGCGGCTCGCCGTTCGCGACGTACTCTCTCGACGCGGGGCGGCTGGAACCTGAAGGGGTCCTCGAGATTCGCGCGGTGGCCGACGCGGACGGCAAGTGCGGCGCGGCGCAAATGGTCCATGTGTTCAATGTGATGGCGGGATTCGAGGAGGACCTCGGCCTCTCCCGCCGTGCGAACGTGGAACAAACAACGTAAGTCGTTCGTTCGTATCTACAGGGACCTGTGCTTCCTACGGCTCCAGAGGAGGAATCACAAGACCATGAAACCGGAACCGATTAGCGATAGTCACCCGCTCAGAGAGATGATGCTGCGCCTCGTCCGCGATAGTGTGCGGACGCACGTGGGCGACTCGGACGAAGACGCCGAAACTTACATCGCCTCCGTGGTCATGCGCTTCGCGCACACCGACGCCTCCGTCTTGCATCAACGGGACCGCGAGATGGAGGACCTCGCCGAGATGCTTGCCGCGGGCGACATCAGGCTGGCTGCCGAGTCTTTTGATGACGAGCGGCGCGCGCACAAGCACATCGGCGACTACCTGCTCTTCTGGGAGGGCGTGTACCCGGAGCACCTCCGCCGGATGCGGAGGCTGGGGAGGGCCGCGGGATTCGTCAACCCTGTCGCGCAAGGCAGGTCGTCGTACTATGTAGTCAGCACCTTCCGCTTCGGCAAGTACGCGCCTGAGGCGGACCTCTTCGAACGACTCAGCGAAGGGTTCGCGGACTACCTGCGCGCGCTCCGGTCGCTGCGGCGGGAGATTCACGGCGACGACCCGCCCGGCCCGCTCCCCGTTTGACGATAGCCGCGACCATCAGGTACTTTCCCGACGCATTGGAGAACTCGCCGCGCCATAAGCTGGCGTCCCAGGGGCCGGGGATGCTCTCGCCGGTCGAACTGCTGGCGGTCGTGCTCTCGAAGGACGGGGAGGACGGAACCGCGACGCTGCACCTCGCCCGCGAGCTGCTGCAAAGCGCATACAGCATCCGCGGCTTGAGCAACCTCTCGCCCACCACGCTGAGGGAACTCGGCCTCTCCGAAACGGACGTCTACCGCTTCAAGGCCGCCTTCGAACTTGGCAGGCGCGCGGACCGGGCCGGTCTGGGCGACCGCCACGCGTGCAACAAGCCCGAAGACGTGGTGCAACTCTTCGGCTTCCTCGCCGACGAGAAGCGAGAGCACTTTTGCTGTGTGCTGCTTGACACGAAGAACCAGGTGATGAACTGGCTGACGGTTCACATCGGCACAGTTTCATCATCGGTGGTCGGCGTGCGCGAGTTCTTCCGGCCCGCCCTTCAGCAGGGCGCAACCAGCGTCATAGCTGTTCACAACCACCCAAGCGGCAACCCTGCGCCGAGTCAGGAGGACATCGAGGTCACCCGCGCGCTGGCGGAAGCGGGCAAGATTCTGGAGGTCCCCCTGCTTGATCACGTCATCATTGGAACGACCGAGGACTTCGTAAGTCTGCACCGACTCGGCTACATCGGCTAAAACGGAGGCATGCCGGAGAACCTTTCGGACGTCATTGCGGGCCTCCGCCCCAGAGTGGACGACGTGCACGCCGCGCGCGAAGAGGCGCTGCAAACCGCGCGTACAATCATCCAACGCAGCGCCAAGACGATCAAGCATCTTCATCGTGAGCAATTCGACGCAGCCGAGGCGCTGCTTGGCGAACTGCGCTCGCTCCTGGATGAGTACTACCGGATCCTCAGACCGTTTCCGATGATCTTCTACGCGCCCTACGTGCAGACCGCCGTGAAGGAGTACGTTGAAGCGGTCCTGCTCCACGCTATGCTCCGGAAGCGCCCCCTGCCCTCTCATGAGGAGTTGGATGTCGAGCCGCCCGCCTATCTGAACGGCCTGTGCGAAGCCGCCAGCGAGCTGAGGCGCTACGTTCTCGACGTCGTGCGGAAGGGCCGGTTCGGAGAGGCGCAACACCTCGTCGAAGTGATGGAAGACATCTACGACGAACTGGTTACCTTTGACTATCCCGACGCGCTGCTCAGCAACCTGCGGCAGAGCGTTGACGGATACCGGGCGGTGCTCGAGCGCACGCAAAACGACCTTGCCGTGACCTCGACGCAACTCGAACTGATCGAGGAGCTTCGCCTCGCCCGCGAGCGGCACGAGCGATGACGCCTCTCCTCGCGCTTCTCGCCGCGACGCCCGTCGTCATCGAGGCGCGAATCCTGTGGGTGGACATGTCGGCGAACCTGCCGTGGACGCTCGATCCCCAACGCGTCGCCGAGTTCTGCGAGAACGCTGCGAACTCGGGTTTCAATGAACTTGTTGTGGACGTGAAGTCCATCAACGGCAAGCGGCTCTTCGGTCCGCCGGGCGAGGAGCGGCTTCGCGAGTTTCGAGGGTTCGCCATCCCGGAGGAGTACGACCTTCTCGCCGTCTTCGCCGACGAGGGGCACAAGCGAGGACTACGCGTGAGCGCAGGGCTGAACGTGTTCAGCGAGGGCCACTCGCACTTCGCAGGCGTGGGCATGGCGTACGAGCGACCGGAAACGCAGACGGTCGTCGCCGTTCCGTACCACGAGTTGCTGCTGAATGACGGCTCGACTCTCACCGTCTCCGCGGAGGGCGAGCCGCGGCCGGGTGTCCTTGTCACAACCTCGTCCGAGTCCGGAATCGTCGTGCAGGAAGCCAACTCTCGGGTTCTCGCCGTCCCGGAGGACGCCGAACGCCTCGCCTCCGTGGGCGTGCGGGAGTTCCGGTACGGCATGAGGCTCCTTCCGCAGACCGAAGCGCTGCCCTCCCATGTGGCCGTGTTCGTAGACCCTCTGGCTCCCGGCGTTACGGAGCGCATGCTCTCGATGGTCGAACAGGTCGCCCGCTACCCGATTGACGGCATCGTGTTCGACCGAATGCGCTACGCCGACCTCGCGTCGGGAATGGGGCCTTCGATGAGGGCGGAGTTTGAGCGCATCTATGGCAAGACGGCTCACTGGCCAGGCAGCGTCCTAGCCGCCAACCCGGTTCCCGGTCGCGCACCGATCATCGGCCCAAGGTTCGCTGAATACATGCAGTTTCGGGCTGAAATCATCAACAGATTCCTTGCCCAAGCGGTCGCCACCGCCAAGCGAGTGAACCCTCGGCTCACGGTCGGCTCCTATGTAGGTGGAGGCTGGGAGACCTACTATCAGGTGGGCGTCAACTACGCGACGGACGAGCCGGAAGGCCCCTACCCGTGGGCGCTTGCCGAGTACGGCCTGGCGGGATATGCCGGCTACCTCGACTTGCTCATGACGGGCTGCTTCTACCCGGTCGCCCGCGAGGTGGACGCCACGATCCAGGGGCGGCGGGAGCGGTTCACCGTCGAGGCGTGCGCCAAGTTGACGACACAACTGAGCGGCGAGGGAACGCTCGTCTATCCTTCGCTCTACGGCCTGGACTGGGAGGGCAACGTGGACGGCTTGAGGAACGCGATCCAAGCGTGCCTGCGCGAGGGGGCAGGCATCATGGTCTTCGACGCCGTGTATGTGGTACGGAACGACTGGTGGGGCGTGTTCCGCGAAGAGTTCGGCAGCCGCCCCGCAATCAGCCCGCACGCCTTGCCCAGTTATCCCCGCCGGACGCACCGGCGGGCAGTCGTGCCATGATAGGGGCTGCATGAAGGTCACCCTGGCCAAGTTTTGCGACTATGCGTGCGTCGTTGACGGCGGCAAGCATGCCCTGATCGGCATCTTCGATACGATCGGTGGGCAGCAGTTCCCGCTCGTGCATCCGACGTTATACGTCTGCATCGAGTTGGAGTTCGAGCCGCACGAGGCGAACACGCAGCGAAACGTGCACCTCGTGTTGATAGACGAGGACGGCAAGGAGATCATCGGCGTGCACGGGCAAATCTACGTCCCGCCTCCGCAAGACGCGCGACCGGTGACGATGTGGCACATGTTCCGCTTCGACGGTTTGCGATTCGAGAAGCCGGGACGTTACCGGCTCGACATCCTGCACGAGGACGAACCGATCGGGGAGTCCAGGCTGTTTCTGGTTCAGGGGCAGCGTCCGCAGTGGTCGCCTCCTCAGCAACCGCCTCCTCCGACGACGGAGCAGTAGCCTGGGATTCCGGTAACCTCGCCGCCGAATGAAGGTCGGTCTGTTCAAGGGAATTCGCGAGCGCATCGGCGGCCTCTTCTCCCGAGCACGCATTGACGATGCACTATTCGAGGAACTCGAGGACGCCCTGATCGAAGCGGACGTGCCCGTTGCCGAAGTCGAAGAGGTGCTGGAGGCGCTCCGGGCCGACGTCAAGAGGCAGCGCATCGAGGATCCGAGCACCGCGAAGGAGCGGCTTGCCCTCATCATCGCTGAGAGGCTGCGCGACGCAGGCGCCCCTCTCTCGCGAGCGGAGCAACCACCGACCGTGTACCTCTTTCTCGGCGTCAACGGCTCCGGGAAGACCACGACGATTGCCAAACTTGCCCACCGCCTTGTCAAGAGTGGAGAAAGCGTGCTCGTCGCCGCAGGGGATACCTTTCGCGCCGCAGCCATCGAGCAACTTGAAGCGTGGGCGGAGCGCGTCGGCGCGTCCATTGTGAGAAGCAAGCCGGGCGCCGACCCCGGAGCGGTCGTTTTCGACGCCATCGCCGCGGCCAAGGCGCGAGGAATCGACTTCGTGCTCGCCGACACCGCCGGCAGGCAACACACCCGCGACAGCCTGATGCAGGAACTGGCTAAGGTCGTTTCCGTAGCAACAAAGGCGCTGGGCCGATCACCGGACGAGGTCTTGCTCGTGATTGACGGAAACACCGGGCAGAACGCCATCCGCCAAGCCGAGCAGTTCGCCAAGGTCGCGGGCGTCACCGGAGTCGTGGTAACAAAGCTGGACGGCACCCCGCGCGGCGGAGCGATCCTCGGCATACGGGCGCAGCTCGGCACGCCGGTCAAACTGGTCGGCGTCGGTGAGCGACCGGAGGACCTGGAGGACTTCGACCCGGACGCCTTCGCTCGGGAGATTGTGGGATGAAGGCGGCCGCCGCACTCGTGCTCGTGTGCGTTGTCGCGTGCGCCAGGGACGACGTCCCCAACCCCACCTACGCGCTGCTGCTGCCCGAGAGCGACGCGTGGTGGGCGCGCGAGATCGAGGCTGGGTTCTCCGCTGCAGCCGGGCAGTTCTTCATGAAGACGAAGACCGTCCGCTACTCCAACGAAGACCCCGAAAGCATCATCGAGAGCCTCGGCGACCTCAACGGCGGCCCTGCGGTTGTCGTAACGCTCTCTTCCGATGACGCCGAGCGGCTCGCAGCGTCACTCTCAGCCCGCCGGATTCGCCACGTTCTCATCGGCCCGGACGACCAAGCGGGCTCGCGTGCCGCCCACGTTACGGGCGCAGCCGCCAACCTCGCCTACCAATGGAAGATCAGATGGAACCAGATGCAGGCTCCGCCGCGAAGCGTGCTGCTCCTGTTCGGGGATGTGCCGCTACCGAGGAACGATGTCGTGAGCGCTTTCTATCGCCGCTCGAATGACTGGGCGGAGTACCGACTTCGCGTACGAACGCATCACGACCTCAAGGACGAGGACATCGAATGGGCGGAGACCATCCTCGCCGTTGGCGACGAGGCGGTTCGCAAGTGTCTTTCCGTAGAGGGGCTAAGGTTCGTGCCGGTGGACGGCTCCGACGCCGCGCTGCAGGCCGTCGAGTCCGGCCGCGTTGAGCGAGCATTCGTTCCGAACTACTTTCAGTTCGGCTACCGCGCCGCGCGGCTGGCGCGCGAC
>JBFMFD010000027.1:0-21651 GCA_040752255.1 Armatimonadota bacterium | reverse complement strand
GAGCCGGAGGAAGTGCTTCTCGAGAAGACCGCGAACACCGGCATCCGCGCATGGCAGCGCCTTCACGAGGAGGTGGTCGCCGGGCATTCGTTCCGCTACGTTGACCCAAAGACGAAAGAGACGCGGATGACGAACGTGGAGGAGCTGACTTCCCTGCTTCGCGAACCGGATCGCCAAGTTCGACAGGCTGCCGCGGACGCGCTGAGCGAGGGGCTGAAGGAACTCGAGCGCGTCGTGGTGTTCTGCTACAACACCATCCTCGCCGACCGCAAACTCGAAGACGACCTCCGCCGCTTCTCCTATCCCGAACAGAGCCGCAACATGGCGAACGAGTTGGACCGGGAAACGGTCGAGTTGGTGGTTGACCTCTGCGCGGAGAACCATCCGCTCGTCGAGCGGTACTACCTGCGAAAGCGCGACCTTCTGGGCTTGCCGGAGTTGACGCACGTTGATCGCTACGCGCCGCTGAAGGAAGCGAGCGCTCGCGTGCCCTACGACGAGGGCAAGGGGATCGTCATCGGCAGTTTCGGTCGCTTCTCGACGGAGATGGCGAGCATCGCGCAGGAGTTCTTCGAGGGCAGGTGGATTGACGCCCAACCGAGGATGGGCAAGGCGTCGGGAGCGTTCTGCGAGTACGTAACTCCGACGGCGCATCCATACATCTTGATGTCCTACCAAGAGCGGCTCGACGACGTGATGACCCTCGCGCACGAACTCGGTCACGGCGTGCATGCGTTCCTCAGTCGGGAGCAGACGCTGTTCAACTTCCACGGCACGCTCCCGCTCGCCGAGTTGGCGAGCATCTTCGGCGAGATGCTTGTGTTCGACGACCTGGTTGCGGACTGCAGTGAGGAGGATCGCCTCGCTCTGTACGCACAGAAGATTGAAGGCATCTTCGCCAGCGTGTTTCGTCAGGCGGCGATGTTTCGCTTCGAGAAGGAGTGCCACCGGATTCGACGCGAGGAGGGAGAGCTCTCAGCCGAGGAGTTTTCACAGATTTGGCAAGAGCGACTGCAAGAGATGTTCGGCGCGGGCGTGACGCTCGGCGAGCAGCACAAGCATTGGTGGCTCTATGTGGGGCACTTCTTCTTCGCACCCTTCTACGTCTACGCCTATGCGTTTGGCGAGTTGCTGACGCTTTCGCTCTATCAGCGGGCGAAGAGCGAAGGCCCGGGCTTTGCGGAGAAGTATCTCGACGTGCTTCGCCTGGGCGGCTCACGCTCCCCTCAGGAACTGATGAGCCTCCTAAATGTTGACCTCACCTCCGCCGACTTCTGGCGCGGAGGCTTCGAGGTCATCGAGGGGATGGTCGCTCAGTTCGAAGGCTTGTCCACGAAGGCGATGCGCTGATTCACGTAGTCGAACACCACGGTGAAGCGATCGAGGAACGCGGTGCCGAGGTTCCCCGCGAGATAGGGGTCGCCGAAGGCGCTGTCATCGCTGGTGGCGAACGTTACCGTCGGCTCCTCGATGCGCCTGCCCCCCACCTCGAAGTACTTGATCTTCCCCGCCTTCGCCTGGATCATCCCGCCGACGCCGCCGAGCATGGTGTTGATCGTCTCTCGCCCCTCGAGCAAGCGGTACTTCCGGACCGCCGGCGAGTGGAAGGTTACGTTGTTCGGGGCGCCGGTATCCAGCCGAAAAACGTCTCTGAAGTTGTTCTCGAAGGTTGCCTCGACGCACGGTAGCTTGCTGTTGAAACGGAGACGAAGCCACTTGCCTGCCTGGAGCGTGTATGCCTTCGGGTCGTGAATCGCCACGGAAGGCGCAGCGTGGTCATACTCGACGACGGCATGCGCCAAGAGGTCGTAGCCGATGATTCCTGCAAACTCCGAGCCGAACACGGTACGCAACATGCCTAAGTCGATGCTGATTGCGTTGATCTCCTTTAGCGTTATCGGGCCGACGGCGAGCGTCTTCAGCGGGTGAAACTGAGCCTTGACTAAGCCTCCGATGCCCAGGACGGGCAACTCGCCGAACGCGTCCAACTTCAGCTCGTCGGCGACTTTCTGATCCAGCACCGTGATGCCCGCGCCAGAATCGAGGATGAACCACTTCTCCTCTCCCCCGTTCAGACTCGCGCGCACCATCGTGTGCCCAGTAAGAACGCGGCGCGACACCACGCCCGCAGGCTTGGCTCGATCGAACGCCGCCCGCGCGCCGCTCACCGGCGGCGCCTCGAACGGGTTGCGCACGAAAACCGGCATCGGCTCGATGGTCGTGATGGTGTACGTGTTCACCACGCCGCCCTCGGTCTGCGTCAGCGAAACGGGAAACTTGACGCCGCGGAACTCGCGGTACTCTTTGAACTCGATGACTTCGTCTCCTGCAGGCGTCTCGCGCACATAGCGCTTGGGCAAGTAGGTGCCGGCGTCAACGAAGATCTCAGCCACGGCAGGGCTGTCCGGTAGGCGTAGAGGAATGACGTACTCGCCTTCCACCCGCTTGGCGCTCAGCTTCGCAACGCGCGACTCTTCGCCAAGCCAGGAATGCGTCAGCACGGCTGCGAAGAGGTGCGCGCTGTCCTCATCCTCCATCTCAAGGATGCGAACGACGTCGTGCCAGTCCGAGAGCCACGTGCGCTTTCCGTCGAACCCCTGACTCATCGTGAGACGACCCGTGATCTGTTCTACAAACTCTCCACTCGGGGCGAAGAGGAAAGAGAAGCTGGAATCAACGCCCAGGAACTTTGCCTTCCCGGTGAGAGACACCCCACGCTCGATCCGTCCGATGGCGTCGTAACCCACGGCATCGCGGATGTTGAGGCGCAGTGCGGCGTCGAGGTCCTGCTGCTGGGCGGGGGCGGCGGTTGCGGAGGCCACGAGGAGTAGGGCTGAGAGCATGGCAGTCTCAACAGTTTACCGCCTCGGCGTCACCACCGCGGCCTCGGGCTTCGCCTGGCGGCGGCGTTGTCAATGCGGGGGTGAGTGATGGCGGCTCGTTGCTCGCGACTCAACGAACATGGGGTGATACCATTGCCTCAATCGGCTATCCGTCATCACTCCTTGGTCCAATCGGTACTATGTTCTCAGCGAACGAAACGGCCCACCCAGATGGACTGCGACTAAGCTGCACCACGCGAAACCAATCACGCAGCGAGCCCCACGAGCAGTGCACGACCACCACAGCAATCGAGCGACTCTCGTCGATATGCGGCCTGGATACCTGAATGAGTCCGGATGCATCAGGATAGATGCTATGGAAGCCAGACCACATTTCAACCCGCGATGCCATCGCTGCCTCAACGTCTCTCTTGCTTGCCACCGTAGCTATCTTCGCAATGGGCGACTCGGCTCCAATCTCGGCTGGCGTGCTGGCGACTTTCCGCCATTCCTCCACAAAAGCGTTGTCCGCAACCACCGGTGGTTGCCACGGTTCGCCCGGCGCCTGGTAGCGGTAGCCATTTGCGCGCAACCGCTGCAATGCGGCAGCCATCCCCTGATAATCGTCCGGCGGCACGGGAACCGTCTCTCGGACGACGACAGGAGTTCCGCCGAGGTGCCGCGCGCCGTATTCGACGGCGCGGAACAAAACCTCCTGTTCGTCTGAGGAAAACATCAACGCTCCACCGTTGGTTCCTGTGTCACGCGGAGGCTGCCTTCCACAACCTCCCAGAGCGACCCAAAACGCCGCCGCCACGAATGCAGCGAAGAAGCGCGACATCATCTCTATCTGGCACCGCCAGCTCCCACATATGGAGAAGGGTAGGTCTCGCCGGCGGAGGGAAGCGTATTCCCGCCGACGCACTTCGAGAGAATGCAATTCACGAATGCCTGACAATTCTGGCCTCCAATTAGCTTGTACTCACTACCTGTCCACATCCTACCGCACATCTTCCAGCCCTTCGCTGCGTTTCGAGCAAGATCGCAGATGCATCGCTCTTGTGCGGGCGAATACGGCGCGGTAATACAGCGAACCGGTTGTTGGCCTGCGATATTCTTCTCGCACCCCTCGATGACGCCATCCGGCCCCCACCCAACGCAGCCGCAAAGCGACGTGCTGAAAAACCAGTGGGTAAAACATCTTATATTCTGGGAGTCCCGCGGGAAGATTTATGAGCAGGGCTGAGAGCATGGCAGTCTCAACAGTTTACCGCCTCGCCATCAGGCGTACCGAACCTGCGCCGGTCTGGTGCACTCCGCTCGGGCACCGAGCCGCGCTCAACGTGCCTACTGACTGCGGGTTCGCTCACTCAGCTCGTCCAGGCGCATCCGCAACTGCGAGCACTGACTCTGTAGCATCTCGCTGCTCGACATGGCGTGCACGCGCGTGAGAACGCTGCGCATGGGTTTCCGCATGACCAATGCCTCCAGCAGAGCCAATCCGCGGTCGCACTCTCTCGAGCACATGAGCGCATATCCGAGGTGCAGGTCTACCTCGTCCTTCAACCAATCTTGCTGTTGACCGTGCTCGGCATGAGCCTTCACACGTGACAGCATCTCTACCGCGCGATTCCATTGGTCTGTGACGTGGGCTGCGGCAACCACCACGGCCGCCGCTTCTGACAACTTGCTGTAGTCAACGTCGGCTGCTGTTTCCATGGACTCGACAAGGTCCTCGACGAGCTGGCGACACCGCCCGCTTTGGCGACGGTGGACCGCGTCAGCGAGCCGCTGGAGCAGCGATGTCAACGCCCCGTCATCCATCAGTCAAGATTCCCGGGAGGCGTGCCGTCGCGCCGGCGGCGCTCCGCCTCCGCGATCTTCTCGCGCAGGTCGCTCGGCAGGTCCGCCCAGGCTTTCGGCTCGGCGCTGGGATCGAAGCGGTACGTCGCGCAGCCGAAGTAGCGCGTTTGTCCTGCCGCCTCGACCAAGAAGGCGTGCTCGGTGATCGTAGCCGGAAGGTAGCCCGCTCGGAAGCCGAAGAAGTCCGCCAGCACCGGCAGCACACCGGCAAGGCGCGAGACGTCCCAGCAAGTTAGTCGCCCATCCTCGGCAAAGACGAGCACCCCCGGATACTCGCCCATCACCAGCGACACGGTGTCGTCGGGCGCAGCCGACACCGGCCGGAGTTGCGTTATCTCATCGTCGCGATATCCGGCGAGGTAGTCGCTGATGCGCTCCTTCCACGGCCACGCTGCCGATAGTCGCTCCAAGAACTCCGAACGCCGGTCTTCAAAGGAGTAGCCTCCCGACAACGGCACGGTGCTCGGTTGCGCGTAGAGCAAGTCGTCGAATGCGGCACGCGCTTGAAGGGGAAGGTCACCGTATCGGACCTTCTCGTCCTGGGCAAGCGCCATCCGTACATTCGGCGGCAACACGCTCCAGAAGCGGAGCAGCCTCTCCCTCGCCAACGGCCCGCCGACGCTGGAAGGGATGTAGAATCCGAACGTCCTCGTAGGCCCTCCGACCGGGGAGGAGGGCGTCAGAGTGGTCGCGATTTGACCGAGGCCGACGCCGCCATTCTCGAAGAACGATTCACGGAGGCGCATGAGCGATTCGCGTTCCACCGTCGCCAATTGCGAACGCTCCCACTCATCGAGTCGGAGGCGCAACCAGCCTCCCTGGTACGACCAGTTCCAACCCCTCCACCTCTGCAGCGCGTCGAGGATGTCCAGGCACGTCTTCGCACCGTTAGCCCTCGGCGCGCTCTCGCCGAGTTGGTCGTGGGCGTCTGCGATCACCGGGACGCCGGTCAAATCGGAGATCTCGGCCAGGACTCGACCGTAGTCCTCCAGCGGATCGGCGTCCGAGCCTTTGCGCCAGAAGCGGCCCAGGTCAAGCCCCTCTTCCGGAACCAACCGTGTGGCTACGTACTGGAGTAAGGGCGAGCGCTCAACGGGAACGTCCAATTCCGGCAGGCGCTCCCGCGGCGGCGTGTCTGCCGGTAGGGGTGACTCCAGTACGACATCCCTACTGCGAGCCAGCAACAGGCCGTCTTCATCCACGACATCAACCTGGCCGGTGAGAGACATTCCGCCGACCGAGTCATACCCAACGTGTGTCAGCACCACGCGCAGAACGAGGGCGTCTCGGTTGGCGGTGAGGAGGCGGTCCGCGTTCCGTATCGCGTCGCCCAGGTACCACGCCAACTCGCGGTACATCCCGCTTTCGTTCACGTGAACCAAGTCCTTCTCAACTCCTGCGGCGACGATGAGAGCGCTCAGAAGGCGGCTTGCCTCCTCGCGAGCATCGGGCGAAAACGGAAGTTGCCTCGCGGTCGGACGAGTGCTGAACACCACGCGGCCATGCAGACGAGCGGATGCAGCCTGCCGAGCGTCGAGCGACGCAAACGCCACTACTGCGAGGCGATTGAACAGGTTGTACTTCAACTCCGCGCGCCGAGCCTGGCGGGCCACCACGCGGGCAGCACTTAGGTCGCTGTCGTCGGCTCGGATAGCCTGTGTCATGAGATCCCGAGCCTTTGTGAACGCCTCCTCGACGGAGTACTCCTCAGAGCCTGCAAGCTGCTCGAGCATGAATCGCTGGCTGGCGAGCAGCGGTGCCGTGAACTGCCGCATCGCCGCCTGCTCCTCGGCACGAGCCTGCTCCGCGGTCTTGACCAGGCGGTATCCCTCGCCCGTCTTCCTCCACGTCCAACCAAAGTGCTCCGCGAGGAGAAAGAGCACCTCGCGCTTCGGCTTGTCCTTGCACACCAGCGTTACCAGGTCGCCGGCGATTCCGCGCTCCGCCGAGAGGCGAACGCCGGTCTCTTCGCTCAGCGTCTCCAACGTCCTCGACAGCGGCTGAACGACCACGCGGACGCTCACAGGCTCGTCGGGCCGGGGGAGGTCGCTGAGCGCACCCGCCTGCAACGCGGGCGAGGTGGTAACAATGCTCGCAAGAGCAAAACTGAGCAAGTACATCCTACAGCCCTCTACATCCGATGGACGGGGCTTCTTGGCGCAGAGGTTCTGGCTCTACAGGCGAGAAGGGGCGGGCAGGCGTCCCAGGGAGGCGACTACCGCTTCTCTTTGATCCTGGCCGCCTTGCCGACCTTCTTCCGCAGGTAGTACAGCTTTGCGCGGCGCACGCGGCCCCGGCGTACAACCTCGACCTTCGCGACCATCGGAGAGTGCAGCGGGAACGTGCGCTCTACGCCCACGCCGTGGCTAATCTTCCGAACGGTAACCGTCTCGGCGATCCCGCCGTGCTTGAGCGCCAGCACAACGCCCTCAAAAACCTGGATGCGCTCCTTGCTGCCCTCGCGAACCTTCACGTGGACCTTCACCGTGTCCCCAGGGCCGACTTCGGGGAGGTCGGTGCGGAGTAAAGGCTGGGCTACGCTGGTCAGAATCGCTGCTTTCGACATCGTTCAAGTTCCTCGGAAAGGGTCAGACGGGCGCCCATTTTAGCACAACCGGCCCCCCGCGTGGGAAGAGGGGCCGGGCGGGTTCGTGCTATTCTCTTCCCCATGAACTCCCAGACTTCCGAGGAGCGGACGGACGGGGTCGCCGGGTTCGTCCCCGTCGGCAGAATTGTGGGAACGTTCGGGCTGCGGGGGGCCGTGAAGGTGCTGCCGCTGACAACCTTTCCCGAACGGTTCGACGAGGGCCGCACGCTGTTTCTGCGAGGAGAGCCGCGGGAGGTGCGACGCAGCGCCTGGCACAAAACGCTCGTGAGGGTCTGGCTGGAGGGCATCGCAAGCATCGAAGACGCGGCGGCTCTCGTCGGCGAACTGCTGTACGTTCCCGAGGAGGAGGTTCCGCCGTTGGAGGAGGGCGAGTACATGGTACGGGACCTCGTCGGGGTTGAAGTCTTCGACGAAGGCGGCAGACGGCTCGGAACGCTGGAGGAGGTCATCTCCGCGCCGGCGCACGACCTGTACCGCGTCGGCGAGGCGCTGGTTCCCGCCGTGAAGGAGTTCGTCATCTCAATCGACCTCGAGGCGAGGCGCATGGTCATCCGCCCAATTCCCGGACTGTTCCCCGAAGATGAAGATTGACTTCGTAACTCTGTTCCCTGAGGCGGTGCTGAACTGGACGCGCTTCAGCATCCTGAGCCGCGCGCAGGAGGCGGGGATAGTCGCGTTCGACGCAGTAAACCCACGCGGCTTCGCAACCGATGCCCACCAGACGGTTGACGACGCGCCTTATGGTGGCGGCCCGGGCATGGTGATGAAGCCCGACGTGCTCGCCGCGGCAATTGAATCCGTGATCCGTCCACAGTCAACGGTTGTGTTCACCGACCCGTCGGGCGAACTTTTTCGGCAGCCACACGCCGAGGCGCTGTCGCACGCAGAGCATCTCGTCATCGTTTGCGGCCACTACGAAGGGATTGATCAGCGCGTCGTCGAGGAGTTTGCGCACGCGGTCTTCTCCATCGGGGACTTCGTGCTGACCGGCGGCGAGTTGCCCGCGGCGGTGATCGCGGACGCGGTCGTGCGGCTGCTGCCGGGGGCGCTGGGGTCGTCGGAGTCGCTGCAGGAGGACGCCTTCGCGGACGGTCTCCTGACGCATCCGCAGTTCACCCGCCCGCCATCCTGGCGCGGCCGCGAGGTGCCCGGGGTGTTGCTGAGCGGCGACCACGAGGCGGTTCGTCGCTGGCGACGCCGTCGGCGCCTTCTTGCCACCCGCGAGCGCAGGCCTGACCTCCTCGCCCGTGCGCCGCTCTCCCCCGAAGACATACGGCTCCTCGAGGGCGAGCGGTAGAATGCCCGGCTTGATGGACTTTCTGCTGCTGGCTCAGGCGCACCCGCCCAACCCCGGCCTGATTGAGAAACTGGCTCGCACACCTCTCCACCAGATCGTCTGGTTCGCCGCCCTTTGCACCGCCCTACGGATCGTGGCGGTGTCGCTGATGCCCCGCGTGTCTGAGTCGAACACCGCCGGCCGCGTCTCGCTCCGCATCTTGCACGATGCGTCGGACGCTCTGATCTATGCGGCCGTGGTCGTGTTTCTATTGCTGAGGCCGTACGTCCTGCAGACTTTCCAGATTCCCAGCGAGTCCATGGTACCGACGTTGAAGGTCAACGACTGGCTCATCGTGAACAAGTTTGCGTACCGAATCGGAGACCCGAAGTTCGGTGACATCGTTGTGTTCAAGCCTCCGAAGCGGGCGTTGGCGCCGTGGCAACCACCCGACCAGGACTTCGTCAAGCGGCTAATCGGCGAGCCGGGCGACCTCATCGAGATTCGAGACAGCGTGCTGTATCGAAACGGGCAGGAGGTGCCTCAGCCCTACCTGAACGAGAAGGCGATCGGCGACTTCAAACTGGTGAAGTACAACGGCGAGTTGATCCCGCTGGTGCGGTTCGGTACAGGCGGTATCCCCCAGGACAGTCTCTATGTCGACAAGGTGCCCGCGCAGGAGATGGGCGTCGTGTGGGACCTTCCCGCGGAGACGATCCCCGAGGGCCACTACTTGATGATGGGCGACAACCGGAACTGGTCCGCCGACGGCAGGGTTTGGGGCCTCGTGCCACGCAACCAAATCGTCGGCCGGGCGTGGTTCATCCTGTTCCCGCCATCCCGAATGGGCACCCCAGACTGACGCTGAGGCGCGGGGCGCCTAAACAGCCAGAGCGATGACCGAAACGGTGCTTCTGAGTCAAGTGCAGGGCGATGGACTGAGCCGCCTGCTCCATTCGCTTTCCGACGCGTCGCCGCACGAGGTTGTGCTGTTCGCCGCGGTTTGCGCAGCAGCCCGCTTCGCTGCCCTGTCCTTGCTGCTTCGCGAGGGGCAGTCTCGGCCGTGGTGGGGGACACTACCCGGCTGGACGCCCGGGGCGATACTCATCGCGCTCGGCGTAGCGGTGGTGCTTGGCGGCTGGCGATGGTTCGGAGTCGGCATCGCCGCGGTCGGGCTCTACCTGCTGTTTCGCGCCCGTGGCTCGGTGTCCTTCCCGTGGCTGCGGGTGGCGCACGATGTTCTCGAAGGTCTCCAGTACGCCGCGATCGTGGTGTTCCTGATCATCCGGCCGTTCCTTGTGCAGACGTTCGAGATTCCTTCCCCCTCGATGGAGCCGACGCTTCGAGTAGGGGACTACGTTCTTGTGGACAAGGCCTCGTACAGGTTCCGCGAGCCGCGAGCGGGCGAGATCGCCGTGTTTCGCGCGCCGACCGAAGCTTCGACGGTGGCAGGCGGCCCGCCAGGTCTGTACGTGAAACGGCTCATCGCTGGGCCGGGAGACGTCGTGGAAGTCGTCGCTGGAATCCTGTATCGGAACGGCGTGCCCCTTCACGAACCGCACATCGCCGAGAGAGACTTCGGAGACTTCAAGCTCGTGAACTACAAAGGCAAGCTGCTTCCGATTCTGCGCGACCGATTCGGCCAGTTCCCGAGCGGAACGATATACCTTGAGACGGTGCCTCCGAAGGACCTCTTCAGGGTTTGGGATTTGCCCGCTGAGCCGTTGCCGTCGAGCACCTACTTTGCGCTTGGGGACAACAGGAACAACTCGATGGACAGTCGCCACTGGGGGCTTGTGAACCGGCACGCCATCGTCGGGCGCGCCTGGGTGGTGTTCTTCCCTCTCAACCGTTGGGGCGTAGTGCGGTAAAGGGCATCCCTTGGGTACACTTCCCGATCCGCCATGAACTCGCAACACCCCGAGGGCGATCTCACTCAGCGCAAGCAGCAGATTCTTCGCGCAGTCGTCATCGAGTACGTGAACTCGGCGGAGCCGGTCGGCAGCGAAGTCGTCGCGCGGAGGTACCGGCTCGGCATCGGCCCCGCAACCGTTCGCAACGAAATGGCGGAGATGTCGGAGCGCGGCTACCTGGAGCAACCGCACACGTCCGCCGGGCGCATCCCTTCCGACACCGGCTATCGCTTCTTCGTGGACAGGCTGGCAAAGCCGCAGGTCCGGCCGGAGAAGGCGCGCATCGTGAAGAGCCTCTCGCGGCTTCAGGCGGAACTTGGCGAGTTGCTCCGCGAGACTTGTCGCTGCCTCGCCCGTCTGACGCAATACGTCTCGGTCGCGGTAACGGCGGGAGAGAGGTCGCTGACGGTGAAGCAGGTGTCCCTCACGAGCCTCTCACCCGAGCGCGCGCTGCTCATCCTCGTTCTCAGCAGTGGCGCGATTGAGAACCGCATCGTGTCCGCGTCGCCCGACGTTACCCTGCGCGAACTGCACTCAGTCGCAACGCTGCTGAATCAGGCTTGCGAGGGCCGCAGCCTCTATCAAATTGGCCGCTGCGCGGCGCTGGACGTCAGCCACCTGTCGGGTGCTGCGGCAAGGCTGGCTCAAGAGTCATGGCAGGAGTTGCGCTCCGTCGCCAAGACGTCGACCGCGGGCCGCGCGTTTGCCGAAGGGACCGCGATGCTGCTCGCCCACCCCGAATTCCAACGCGACTACGAACTGCTGACGGGGCTGGTCCAAATCATGGACGACCCGGCCGTACTTGCCGCGCTCATCGAGCGCACGGCTGAAGGGCAAGAGCGCGCCGTTGCCGCTCGTCCGACCGCACTCGTTCGAATCGGGCGGGAGAACCCGCACGAGGTTTTGCAACGCCTCGCCGTCGTTGCGAGTCGTTTCTACGCCGCGGGCGAGGAAGCGGGGACGATCGCCGTCATCGGTCCGACGCGCATGCGCTACACCGAGACGATTCCTCTTGTGGAGACCGCCGCCGGCGCGCTGTCGGATGCGCTCACGCGCCTGATGCGTTAGAGTTTGAACACCGAATCGGCAATTCCTGCGTTGACCTTGACGCTCTTGAAGGCGCTCACGCCGGCCGTCTTACCCTCGGCGTTCTGAACCGTCAGCCGAGTCGGGAACCAGACGCCGTTGCTCTGAACCGGGTTGTCATACAGGAAGGTGGCAACAAGAACACCCTTCTGATTGTACCACATTCTCTTTGTTACGTACTTCTTCGTTGGATCAACCCAGATGCGGAACCGCGTCGTGTCGCCGCTGTATTGGTAGTTCACATCGAAGACATACTGGCCGTCACGGTCGGTGCGAACGAAGCTTCCCTTCACGAACGAGCGCTGCATGCCCGCGGTGATGACACCGAAGTCGAGCAGCGTCTGCCACTTGCCGGGCTCCTTGCGAACGTCTTCGTTCGTTTGACGAATGCCGAGGCGTGGCACCGAGAACGACTTGAACCCCTCGTTCACGATGTAGATGTAGCGCTCGCGGTTAATGTGCGAGGTAAGGCGGATCTTCAGCGGGTCCTTATACTGCACCTCGACCATGTCAGCCTCATAGCCCGCGGCGAAGTCTTTGTTGATCTTGCGCAGTTCCGCTCGGTTGGCGGTCTGCACGTCAACGGTGAACGAGACGTCTCGCAAGGCGGTTTGGACTGCGTCAGAGAACGTGGGCGCAGCAGCGCCCACGGCAAGAACGGCAACAATCGTCGTGAGTCCCATCATCCTTACAGTACGTTCGGCGGGCGTGAAAGTTTCCGCAACCCATACTTTTGACCGTATCCGCCGCTAAATCTCCGGCACGAGGTCGAAGTACTCGTCATCCTCGTTCTTGCCTCCGTGCCCCAAGCCGACATCCCTTTCAGAGGCAACGAACTCGATCGCGCGCACCCACTTCACCATTTTGTAACCGAGTTGGTTCTCAACTCGAAGGCGGAGCGGCGCGCCGTAGACGTGCGGCAGCGGCTGGCCGTTCATCTCATACGCAAGAATGCACTTCTCGCGCATCACGTTCTCGATGTGCTGCGTGTCGTAGTAGTCCCCGCCGTAGAGCCCCTCTCCGAACGAGTAGAAGACAACGACCTTCGCCTCCGGCTTCGGCTTCACAACCTCGATGAGTCTGCGCATCGGAAGGCCGCCCCACTTGGCGATGCCCGACCAACCTTGGATGCAGTGGTGCATGGTCGTCTGTTCCTGCATTCCGAGGGCGCGCATCTCTTCAAGCGACAGTTCCACCGGGTTCTCGACCAGGCCGGTTACCTTCAGTTTGTAGCCCTTGAAGTCGTCGGCAGCGAGCGCCTTCCACTCGTCGGTTGCCGGGGCCTTGCCGTTGGGCCAGAAGTGTGGCGAGATGGCGGCAGCCGGATACTCTGCGCGCGGCTCGATGTGCGCGAAGAAGAGCCTACGCATGAACTCGCCGTGGATGCGCTTCACAAGATACTGAACCGCCCGTGGGAACTTCCACGCCAGCCAATGCGCACCGCCGCAAGCGAGCACGACCACTGCGATGCCGACCAAGCCGATCAACAGGCCGCGCGTGGTGCCGTCGTCCGCGCCGACGACGATGTGGTTCATGTTCTTGGTCAGTCCCGTTACCGCCACCATGGCAACGTGTCCCACGAGGAACAGGACGTAAGACACCATCAGCAGGAAGTGAATCGAGCGCGCCGCTTGCCGCCCGCCGAACAGCCTTGGGTACCACCGAAAGCGGTTCACAATCGCGGGCGACATCGCCATGGCGGTAAGGAACGACAGGGGCGCCATGATGAAGACAACCCCGAAGTACGAGAGTTGCTGCAGCGCGTTGTAGTGCACCAACGTCTCGCCCTTTTCCGGGATGTTGAACGTCGCGTAGTGAACAAACATCGCCCACGCATCCGCGACAATCGCAGCCGAGTCGGGAACAAGGCGAGTGAACTGCCCAGTGGCGAAAAGCAAAACCCAAAACACAACGCCGTTGATAAACCACAGCAACGCAGGGAGGAAGTGCCAGTGCCGCGCCATCCCAATCGTGTGCTTGTAGCCCGGCAGGGCAAACAAGGGCGAGATGTAGCGCGCGTCCTCCTTCGCGGTGAACACCGCATCCTTGGGCACCTCCACCGGCGTGAACCGTATCCACTCCGTCCCCGGAGTGCAGTGGTCGTTCCAATAGAGCCTCGGATGATCCATCAGGATCGAAAGCCCACTCCGCACCAGCAGCACGAGCAGAAGGAAGTTCGTGTAGTGCGCGATGCGCAGCCACAGCGGGAACTCAAGCGGCTCGCCCGCCGCCTCCGCAGCGAGCGCCGGCAACCCGGACGCGAGATATAGCACCCAAGCCGCCACCAGCGGCAAAACCAGGACGCCCGCGATGATCCAGAGCGCTCGTCGGTTCAGCCACAGGTGAAAACGGCGCTCGGGAGCCGGAGGATAGTTGACGGGGTTCTCCTTCGGGTTCTTTTGCGGCGCCATGATGCACCTCCACGTGTCTCGGTTCCTATTCTATTCGACACACCCTCGCCCGTACCTGCCGGGTGGAGCGTCCCCGCCTCGGTAGGCGTCAGAATGGTTGGGATGATACGCCTTCGCGCATTGCTTCCGTGCTTCCTCTTCGCGCTCGCCACGACGGCTTGGGGCGCAACGTACACAGTCCAGCCGCTGCCTCAGCAGAACGGGGTCGAGGTTACGGTCTCCATTGCGCGCCCGTCCATGCAGTTCCGCATGCCCGCTTGGGCGCCGGGGGACTATCGCATTGTGGATTTCGGCACAAACCTTGCGGACGTTCGGTTCTATCGTGACGGCGTCCCCGTGCCATCGGAGAAAGACGCCCACGATCCAAACCTCTGGCGCCTCGCCGAGGGCGCGGACCAAGTCCGATACGTCGTCGCCCGTGTCAGAAGCGGCATCTTCAGTGAGAACCTGCGGGTTACCTCCCGCGAGATGTTCGCGCAGTGGCCCGCGGTGCTCGGCTGGTTCGACGGCCACGCAAACGAGGAGCACACCCTACGAGTACGCGCGCTGACCGAGGACTCGACGGTCGAAGTCGCGTTGCGCCGTCTGCCCGAGGCGGACAGCGGGTACTTCACGTTCACCGCACCCGACTACGACTCGCTCATTGACGCGCCGCTGGTGATGGGGCCGGACATTCGCGTGCACTCGTTCATTGTCGCGGGCAAGCCGCATGCCGTCGTGGGCTACGGCAGGAGCGTTCCGGCTGACCTCTCGGAGTACGGCGCGCTTTGCTCGCGCATCGTTGGTGCAGCGCTCCGCCTGATGCGGGAGTTGCCGTATGAGCGGTACCTGTTCATGATTGACTTCAACGGGCCGGGCGGAGGGCTGGAGCACATGAACAGCGCCCGCCTCGCCATCCCTTCGAGCGCGCCGCCGAGGGCGATGGCGGGCTTCTTGGCGCATGAGTTCTTCCACCTTTACAACGTGAAGCGAATCCGCCCGAAGCCCCTCGGCCCTTTCGACTACACGAAGCCCGCCGTCACCGGCTCGCTGTGGTGGCTGGAAGGGGTAACGGACTACTATGCCGAGGTGTTGCTCCTTCGCGCGGGCATCGTTACGCAGGATGAGTTCCTCGACGAGGTCGGACGCGCGCTGAACATGGCTCGCCGCGCGCGCAGCGTGTCACTCGACGAGTCCTCGCGCCGCGTTTGGGAAGCGAACAACTCGTCCGGCTACCGAGTCAACTATTACACCGGTGGAAAGGCGGTCGGGGTGCTCCTCGACCTCGCCATCCGTGGCGCTACCGACGGCGCACGCTCGCTGAATGACGTACTGCTCGCTCTGTACAAGGAAACGGGCGGCGGCAAGCCCGGGTTCGCTGAAGGCAGAATTCGCGAATTGTGCGTGCAATTTGGAGGCTCAAGCGTGGGAGACATCTACGACCGGTGTGTGATGATGCCCGGGCCGCTGCCTCTGGATGAAGTATTGCCGAAGATGGGGTTGGAGTTCCGTAACGGTCTAGGCCGGACGCCCGGCTCAGACCCGCGCGCCGCTGCGCTGCTCGAGACCTGGCTGGCGGCGGACGGATAGGCGAGCTGCGAAGCTGGTCGCTCGCGCGGCGATCTCGTCGTTCCCGTCGTTCGTTCGGATGCCGCCCTGGAAGATGTTGGGGCCGTTCGTCCAGACTCGGTCTCCCGTTTCAGCGTCGAGCTTGATGACGACGTAGTCGTTCTGGGTGCCGGGCCCGCTGTAGGTGGTGCCGAACACCCAGACGTACTTCGCCGCCTTGTCCACATGGATGCGGACGGGGACGTCGTCGCCATTCCCGGTGCCGTTCCAGACCCACGGGCCACCGATGGGATTCCCGCCGTTCCGACCGTACTTCACGACGATAATGTCTCTTCCCTGCGACGGGTGTGTCCCGTAGCCCACGACGTACGAGTTGCCGTACACGTCCACGGCGACGTCAACCGCCTCGTCGAGAAGTCCTTGATAGTTGAAGGACTCCAACCACGGCGCGGTTTGAGCCTGCGCCGTCTTCACCGTCAGAATCACGCCGGCAACGCCGGCAATTGCGAGCATGATCATGCTTTTCATTCGATTGCCTCCTTAGATTCAGTTTTGTTTTCTCCGCCCCAGCGTGGTGACGGAAATCGTCTCTCACTTCAGCTTCTTCAGCTGGAACCCGTTCACGAAAGAGAGGGTGTCCGGGCCGGTTAGCCGGATCTCGATCACGCCGTCCGCGCAGAAGACGCGGTGCATGGCGTGAGTGACTCCCCTGCGAAACACCCAGTCCGCGGGCATCGGCCCGGTGCACAGCTGCGGGTTCTCTGTCAAAGCGCCGGGCACCGTGACCTCGACCGGAACGTAGCGCGGGGGCTGATGCGGCCGCACGGCGTAGGTGTACACCTCATACAGCCCCGGCTGCAGCCCCTCGAACCGAGTTACGCGCAGTGGGGGAGGCGGAAACAGCTGGTGGTTCGCCTCGGGCGGGCCGATGTCAGCCGCGTCTCCCATGAGCAGCCAGAAGTCGTCGTTCGCTTCGCCCAGGCCGATGCGCGGGTTCAGCCACCCCCCGCCGAAGCCGACTCCGCCCCAAGCGCGGTACGTCACAGGGGTCAACCGGCCATCCAGGCCGCGGAGCTCGATCGGCCCCAGTGCGTTCACATACGGGTCGTTCCAGAATCCCGGCTGGCCCGCGGCAGCACCGAAGGACAGGGACGGGCGACCGGTTCCGCTGCTCCTGGGGCCGAAAAACAGATCCAAGTCAACATTGAAACTCTGCGACCAAGCGGCGGTCCCCGCTATGCCGGCCACCATGGCTCCGAGTAGAAGTCGTCTCATTCTGTAAATCCTCTCTCGCACCCCATTCTATCCGATTCGACGCCGGAGTGCAAGGCTTTTTTCGCCGGTCCACATGGATGCGGACGGGGACGTCGTCGCTGTTCCCGGAGCCGTTCCAGACCCACGGACCTCCGATGAAGCCCCCGTTTCGATCGTACTTGAGGACGACGATGTCCTTACCCTGGTTCTGGTTGCTCGTCCCGTAGCCTACGACGTACGAGTTGCCGTACACGTCAACGGCGACGTCAACCGCCTCGTCGAGCTGCCCCTGGTAGTCGAAGGGCTGCAACCACGGCGCGGTTTGAGCCTGCGCCGTCTTCACCGTCAGAATCACGCCGGCAACGCCGGCGATTGCGAGCATGATCATCGCTTTCATTCGATTACCTCCTTGATTCAGTTTTGGTTTCTCCGCCGCTCAGAGAGCGACGGAAATCGTCTCTCACTGCAGCTTCTTCAGCTGGAACCCGTTCACCACGGCGTTCGGCCACGGCCCGGTGAGGCGGATCTCGATTACGCCGTCCGCGCAGAAAACGCGGTGCATGGCGTGAGTGACTCCCCTGCGGAAGACCCAGTCTGCGGGCATCGGCCCGGTGCACAGCTGCGGGTTCTCCGTCAACGCACCCGGAACCGTGACCTCGACCGGAACGTAGCGCGGGGGCGGGGCAGGCAGCACGGCGTAGGTGTACACCTCATACAGCCCCGGCTCCAGTCCCTCGAACCGAGTCACGCGCAGTGGGGGAGGGGGGAAGAGCTGGTGGTTCGCCTCGGGCGAGCCGACATTGCCTGCGTCTCCCATGAGCAGCCAGAAGTCGTCGTTCGCTTCGCCGAGGTCAATCCTCGGGTTGCGCCACCCGCCTCCGGTTCCGATCCCCCCCCAGGCGCGATACATCACCGGGGTCAACCGCCCATCCAGGCCCCGAAGCTGAAAAGGACCGCCGTTGGCACCGTAGATCACGTTCCAGTAGCCGGGCCGGCCGGCCGCACCCGCAAAAAGGGGCGACGGTGCGCCGATCCCTAGTGACCTCGGTCCAAACTGCGCATCCACGTCAACGTTGAAGCTCTGTCCCCAGCAGGTCGCGGTGGTTAGGATCGCGGCCGCTGCGAGTCCGGTTGTCGTCAGTGTTCTCATTGTCTGCTTCTCCTTCCCATCAGTTTATCACATTCGACGCCGGAGTGCAAGGCTTTTTTCGCCGGTCCACGTGGATGCGGACGGGGACGTCGTCGCCGTTCCCGGAGCCGTTCCAGGCCCACGGACCACCAATGAAGCCCCCGTTACGATGATGTGCAGACTATAACGGAGAGCCTGTTGCCGGCGCGGTAGAAGAGTGTCGCCCGACCGCCCAGCGCCGAGGCTGTCGAAATCCGCACGGTCGTTCCGGCGGGCGGATGCCCCGCCGTCGGCGCGATGCGCGTCACTCAACGCCGCGGCGAAACTCAATGAGCTTCAGCTCGCTTCGCGCAGATGTGTTCTGCCCACGGGCGTTCACGGTGAAGTGAGCCTGCACCATCACTCCCGTCTCAAGGTCGTACCAGACCACGCCGGGCTGCCCGACCTCCAGGACGGAAGAGTCTTCCGGTCGAGACTCGACGGAGAGCGTTCGCCACTTCCCGAGTTTCTCCACCTTGCCGACGGTGTGCACCATCTTTGGAAGCATGTCGTTGAACTGCGCCGCGGGGTCGCGCGGGTTCGAAACGTTTTGTATCTCCGTCGTCCAGGTGTCGCCTTCCCTGACCGCATCTTCGGGGAGAGCGCCGGTGGCTGCGGTCGCCTCGCCGACGGAGCGATAGCGCTCATCGAACCGCAAGGTTTGCTTTTTGGGCAGGTTGTCGCGGCGCATGCTCTCGATTCTCTCCTCCTGCCCTTCGTACGCACCCGTGGCGGTGACCCGGTAGACCGGCGATTCATAGGTTCGCTCGATGGTGTAGACCCCGTTTGCCACTTCGGTGACGCGATCCACGAAGCGGACGGACATCTCGACCGTCACGGTCCCTTCCTCCTCACTCGAGCCGGGGACGACCGCCTTGCTGGTGGTGTCGAGCGAGTGCAGCTCATACACCAGCGTGTCGCCCTCACGGAGTTTGAGGCGTAACGTGTGCGCCCCCTCCGCGTCGGCAACCGACTCCGCGGTGTACAGCTCGGGCTCGAGGGACGCCTCCTTCGCGCCACAAGCCGCGAAGAGCGGCAGAAGCAGGCAGAGCGGTGCGAGACGGTTCACGACGCTGTTATACACTTTGCGGCGGCGGTCGCGCCGCGGCTGCGGGTAGAAGCGCGCTTATGGACTTGATCGAGGGCTTGATTCAAGCGACACGAGAGGCTGTGGACGACCTATTCCGGTACGCCCGCTCGATGCCCGAGGAGTGGCTGGAGTTTCAGCCGGGCGGTAATGCGCGCACCGTGATGAGCATGCTGCGGGAGTGCGCTGGGCTTCCGGCGATGCTTGAGCCGCACCTCCGCGAGCGACCCAGCGAGCCGATGCCCGAGGAGCGAGTCGCGGCGCTCTGGGCGCCCGCGAAGGCGTGCCGCACGCTCGAGGAGTGCGAAACGCTGTGCCGCCGGACCAGCGACCGACTCTACGCCGCGATGCGCGAGGCGGAGGTGGGCGACGGGAGCGCCCGGGTGATGATGCCGTGGGGAAAGGAGTTCACGCTACTGCAGTTGCTTTTTGATCACTACTGGAACCTGACTTATCACCTCGGTCAGATCGGCATGGTGCAGTTGATGCACGGCGACGACTCGTACCACTGACTCACTCCTCTTCCCTGGTTATCTCGTCGTAGGCGGAGTCGGGGTACCACAGCACCCTCGGGGCCCACGTTTGCGTGAACCGAAGGAAGGACACCCTGCCATCCGCGAAGAGGTAGTTGTTCGCGCCGTTGTACCGGTCGTGCGCGATCTCCTTCTTGGCCTGTTCCACGGGCGGGTTCGTCGGATCCGGCGGCCACTGCGCTTGCCACTGCCACCACTCGACGAAGTAGCGTTCGTATTGGGTCTGTCGCTCCGTAACGTAGATCGTGTTGGCGGGTTCGGGGATGCTGGAGAGGTGGACGAAGTAGTCGAACCAGCTGTTGTCGGCGTAGCTGCAAGGCATGCGCCAGGGGTCGCTGCCATCGCCCCGAGAGCGGAAGATGCGGCGGTCGCTTATGTAGAGCCCCAGCTGCTCGTACCACTCGACGATGCCGTCCTCGTTCTCATCCATCTGGTCGCCTGGGCCGGCCCAGTAGGGGGTCGGGAAGTGGCTGTCTGCCTCGTCCAGGTAGGCGTTCAATGCCATGCCGATCTGGCGCAGGTTGCTCATTGACGTGAAGCCGATGACCCGGTTGCGCGCAGAAACGAACACGGGGAAGAGCAACGCCATCAGGATGGCGATAATCGCCATGTTGACAAGGAGTTCGATGAGCGTGAACCCTCTTCGCCTCATACGGCTAGGATAATCGGCATGCCGCGGGCTCGGCTACAGACGGGCCGAGGACAAACCAAGTAGAAAACGACGGGTAAATCTTCGGGGTATCACAGGCTTGCAGAGACCTCCAGGAACGACTTTAGGTCCTCCTCGTTCACCAGCGGCTCACCGGGCGAGACGTTCGAGCACTTGCCCTCGTGAATCCACTGCTCCAGGCGCTCCACCTCAGCGAAGAGGTGGTCGAACGAGTCCACGATGAACAGCAGCGGCTGGTAGTGGTCAATTTCGAAGTACTGATTGACGACCCACTCCAGTTGGAACGGATACCGTTGAACCTCCGGTGACTCGATGCAGTGCTCGATCTCACCATACGAACTGAGCAGGCCGCTGCCATAGACGCACAATTCGTTCGCGTTCTCAGGCCGACGCATCAGCCCGAACTCGATCGAGAACCAGAAGAAGCGCGCCATCGCCTTGATGATGGACTCGACGGTGTGCAGCCGCTTCTCCTCGTCTTGTATGTCGCCGACCATGAGCGCCGCCGATCGCGCGGCTTCGCCGAACCGCACCAGCACGTCGGCGAACTGTGGGTCGGTGTGCATCGGAACGTGACCCGCGACGTCGTGGAAGATGTCCGGCTCGGGCAGATAGTCGAGCTTGGCGCCGTCGCGGATGGTGATGGTGGTCGGGAAATCCCTCTGGCGGATGCAATCGAAGAACACGTACGCGGGCACGTATCCGCTCACCGCCTTCGCCTTGAAGCGCGTGAGCGGCTCGAGGAACTGATTGATCTCTTCGAGGCGCGGGATGCGGTCAGGGTTCAGAGCGAGGTTCTGAACGCCCTCTAAGAACTTCGGGTGAGCGTACTTCTCCCAGCGCGGCCGAATGCGGGCGTACAGCCGCCGCCAGGTCTCTTGGTTCTCCTCGCTGTACAGGTCGTACGGCTGCTCGATATACACCTCGCCACGAGCCTTGGCCTGCTCGATGAACGGGGCCTTCGTCGTCGTCAATCCAGGTGCTGAAGTTGCCATTGCTTCCCTACCTTCCTTTCTATCGAGTATACTGTATGGACGTGCCGAGCCTGCCAAACGGTTGGCGGCGCGCCCAAGATTATGAGCAGTTCAGCCCAGAACCAAGCAACCAAGCCGCGCCCGAACGCCCGGATGCGTGCCTGCCTCCGCATTCCCGAGCAGGACTACAACGTCGTGCTGCGGCGCATCCAGAGCAAGCTACCGCCGAGGTACCAAATCATCCGCACCAACACGGTTGACAAGACCGACCATCGCTGGGCGTACGTCGTCGGCCCGACCTACGCCGAGAAGCCGAGAGACCCCGGCCTCATCATCAACAAAAGGCAGATCACGGACTGGGTCATCGCGCCCGGTTGGCCGCCCCATTGGGTCGTGAAGCCGGCGGGCACGCGCCTCTCCCTCGTACGCCTGCCGATC
>JBFMFD010000026.1:0-22102 GCA_040752255.1 Armatimonadota bacterium | reverse complement strand
GCGCGGCTCGCGGGGACGCTCGCCCTCCCCGTCGTGCGCTACTTGTAGAAGCGCGGCTCGCGGGGATGCTCGCCCTCCCCGTCGTGCGCTACTTGATAAGAAGCGCGGCTCGCGGGGACGCTCGCCCTCCCCGTCGTGCGCTACTTGATGGAAGCGCGGCTCGCGGGGACGCTCACCCTCCCTGAGAGACGTGGCGCGGGCTCGGTGTGCGCTACTCGATAGCCTTCTCCTTGATCAGCATCTCGACGGCGCGATCGAGTTCGGCGTTGGCCAGATCTGCGAAGCGCACCTTGCCTGAGCGATCAATCAGGTAGTAGTCTGGATACGAGTCGCCGTGGAACGCTTTCATCGTTTTGCGTTCTCCGTCTTGGGCGACCGGGAAGTTGATACCCAACTCCTTCACAACCGCCTTCATCTTCTCGACATCCGCATCCGAGTGAACCCCGATGAGGACCAAGCCTTGGTCCTTGTAGCGTCCGTACAGCTCCTTGAGGTGCGGCACGGACGCCTTGCAGGGGCCTCACCACTGCGCCCAGAAGTCGAGGACAACCACCTTGCCCTTCAACGTCTTCCAAGTTGGCGGCTCACCTTTGATGTTCAGCCACTCGGTCGCCGTTATGGGAGGCGGCGCCTTGCCTTCAAGCGCATCCTTGAGCGCATTCGTCTCAGCGTTGCTGCGCTCCCGTCGAAACCCGTCGCCCTGCGCGGCGAAAACCACCGCGGCGAGGGCGAGCATGAGAAGAACAGATTTCCCTCGCATGGGGAGATTATAGCCTCCGCGGCTGGCGTGTGGGGTAACCGCCCAAGGTCGGCTGTGAACGCAGGAGAGGGTATCGTACCGGTATGCTTGCCCTTCTGATGGCAGTTACCATTCAGTATGAGCACGCCGACCTCGTCGCGCTGGTCAGCCCTGAGAGGCTCAAGGCGACGGTCGAGCGCCTCGCTTCTTTTCACACCCGGAACACGAACTCGCCTACCCTGACCGAGTCGACCGAGTGGCTCGCCGAGCAGTTTCGGGCGATTCCGGGCGTCGAGGTGGAGCTGATGCGCTACACCATCCAGCAAAGCCGCAGGGTTCCGGAGACGAAGGAGGTTGTGCAAGTCGTCGCTACCCTGAAAGGGGAGACGGACCGCGTCATTCTCGTCGGCGGGCATCTCGACTCGCTGAACCTTCAGGGCGACCCGCTCACCGTGAGGGCGCCCGGCGCTAACGATGATGCTTCGGGCGTCGCCCTGGCGCTCGAACTTGCACGCGTAATGAGCCGCAAGAAGTGGAAGCACACGCTCGTGTTCGTTGGGTTCACAGGCGAGGAGCAAGGACTGCTCGGCGCGACGGCGCTTGCACAACGCGCGAAGGAGGAAGGTTGGAAGGTTGACGCCATGCTGAACAACGATACAGTAGGCTCGTCTTCGAACAAGAACGGCCAATCGGACCCGACGCGGGTGCGCGTTTTCAGCGAGCAGAGTGAGGAGCACCAAAGCAGGGAACTGGCGAGATTCATCGAGTGGGTAACGCGGGAGAAAGTCCCGCATAGCGGCGTGCGGCTCGGCCCGGCGGTTTCCGGTCAGCAGTCGGATTGGTTTGGGATCAAGCTGGTGTTTCGGCGAGACCGCTTCGGTCGGGGTGGAGACCACACACCGTTTGCGAACGCTGGTTTTCCGGCGGTGCGATTCATCGAAGTGCACGAAGAGTACACGCGGCAGCACACCGAGGAGGACCTGCCGGAGTTCATGGACTTCGAATACCTCGCCAACGTTACACGCATGAACTTGGTGGCGATGGCGGCGCTCGCCAACGCCGGCCCGCAACCGCACAACGTTCGGATTGACCGCCGCCAGAGCCACGACACGCGGCTGACCTGGGATGGCGAGGAAGGGGCGGAGTACGTCGTGTATTGGCGCGAGACCACCAGCCCCGTCTGGCAAGGCGCGATCTCTGTCGGCGCTGTGGCTGAGTACACGGTGCAGAAGGTCAACAAGGACGACCACGAGTTCGCCGTGGGAGCCAGGGGTGGCGTGCCCGTCCCGGCTCAGTAGCCAAGCAACCTGAACTTTTGCCCGCGCTCGTCCCGTCGAACGGTAGGACCGGAGCCGTTGGACGACGCTGTCGAACGCCGACGTGTTACCTGCGGCTATATCAGTCTCGGGTCGCGCTTAGCGCGCGGCGCTCCGGTCCATAGCCCGCCTTTACCCACGCAGCGAGTGTGTATACTATAGAGTATGCGGATGTTGCGCCTCAGGTTCTTGCCTGCGGCTCCGACGGATCGCCCGACCGGGGCCGCCTACATCGTCGGGCATCTCGCCTGCGTGCTCGGTCTCGCCGCGCTTCTGTGCAGCCTTTATGCGTTCGCCGTTCTCGGCCGGATCGTGCACGAACCGACGCTCAACTGGATGCCTGCTCCGCAGACCGCCCAATCTGCGTCGCTGTGGTGCCTTACCGCGCTCTATCCTCTTGGAATCGCGGCGGATTGGCTCGGCGCCGTCGGTCTCGCTCGGCGCGCCTGGTGGATGTTCTGGCTGTCCGTCGCGACGATCTTCCTGACACCCGTTACGACTAGCTCCCACTAGTCGTCGCTCCGGGGCGAACGCTCGGCCCTCAGTGTGCCGCGGTAGCCCTGCGGAAGCCCGGTTCCTTCGACACCGTGATCAGCGCGTGGACGACGTCGGGGTCGAACTGAGTGCCCGCGCCGCGTTCGATCTCGGCGAGCGCGTCCGCGATCTGCCACGCCGGTTTGTACGCTCGATCCGAAGTTAGCGCGTCGAAGACGTCGGCTACGGCGACGATGCGGCCTTCGAGCGGAATTGAGTCTCCCGAGAGGCCGTTCGGGTAGCCGGCCCCGTCCCACCGCTCGTGGTGCGTCGCGGCGATGGTGCGCGCCGTCGTGAGAGCTTCGTGGGCCGGTTCGCCGAGCATCGCTGCACCGTCGGTGGTGTGTCTCTTGACGACCGTGAACTCCCACTTATGCAGTCGCGCCGGTTTCTTCAGAATCATAGAAGGGATGGTGAGTTTCCCAACGTCGTGCAGCAGCGCCGCGAGCCTGATCCGCTCGATCATGCGGCTGTCCGCCCCCAGCCGGCGCGCGATGTCGGACGACAGGGCGGCAACACGCGCGGTGTGCCCTCCGGAGCGATCCTCAACGGATTCAGCCGTCTTCGCAAGCGTGCGCATTCGCCTGGGCAGGGTGGAAGGCTCTACACCGTTCCGCAGCGAAGCAAGCAACGCGCGCGCATCGAGCAACGACCGTAGGCGATGGGCGAGAGGCACACCCACTTGGTCATACGGGAAGACCTCGTGCGCGCCCGCCTCGGCGCACTCCCGTGGGTGTGCGGATTCCAGCGAAGGCACGAGCGCGACGACAGGCGTAAGTTCGCCGTTCACGCCTTTGCGAACAACCGCGCACGCCTCAGACCCCATCCGCTCCGCATCGAAGATGACGACATCAGGAGTGACTGGGCCGGCGGCGAACTCGTCTAGAGTGGCAAACGCGTGTACGGCAGCGCGGCCAAGGTGGGTGCCGAGCCGCTCCAGCCGGCGGCGGAGCGCCGGTTCCACTTGGATAACGGCAAGCGCCGCCCCTCTCTCCTCGATGCTCATAAGTCCCGACCCTGCACCGGAATGCTACCCGAGGCGGGAATCTTTACCGGGCCGGTCTGGGTAAAAGGAAAGGAGGGCTACCGAGGGGAGCCGCAATCCGTGGCGCCGGGTCGAGCTTAGCCCGCTAACATTGAAGGGGACATGCACATGAAACAAGGAACCAGAGTTCTCACCTTTTGGGCTGCCACTTGCGCGGTGGCAGTCCTTTTCGCGTCGTTGGCTCAGGCTCAGGCGAGCACCGAGGAGATTCTCAGAGGAGTCAGATTCCGCTCAATCGGGCCTGCCGTGATGAGCGGTCGGGTCAGCGATATTGACGTAGACCCACGGAACACGGCGGTCATCTATGTTGCTTCCGCCTCCGGAGGAGTTTGGAAGACCACGAACGGCGGCGTCTCTTGGTCGCCCATCACGGATGAGTTGGATGCCGCCTCGATGGGCGACGTCACGCTCTCCGCCGCCAATCCCGACATCGTTTGGGTCGGGTCTGGCGAGCCGAACAACCGCAACAGCGTCGCGTGGGGAAGGGGAGTCTATCTCTCCAAAGACGCAGGGCAGACGTGGGAGCACGTCGGTCTGAAGGAGACGCAGCAGATTGCGCGCATCGTAACTCATCCTCGCGATCCGAACATCGCTTGGGTCGCCGCCATCGGCCCCCTCTGGAGCGCGAGCGAGCACCGAGGGGTGTACAAGACCACCGATGGGGGCAAGACATGGCGCAAGGTTCTCTACACGGACGAGAACACCGGAGCGAGCGACATCATCGTTGACCCAAACAACCCGAACGTGCTCTACGCGGGAATGTATGAGAGGAGGCGCTACCCCTGGACGTTCCGTAGCGGCGGCCCGAGCGGTGGAGTCTACAAGAGCACCGACGGGGGCGAGCGATGGAGACAACTTCACAACGGCCTACCCACGGGGCAGACCGGCAAGATCGGCCTCACCATCTATCCCAAGGACCCGCGCATCGTCTATGCGATTGTCGAAGCGGAGGGAAGAGGCACGGAGAACGACCAGAACGGCGTTTATCGAAGCGAGGACTCCGGCACGTCCTGGAAGCGCATGGGCGGCTACAACACTCGCCCGTTCTACTATCACGAGATCGTCGTTGACCCGAACGACGACAAACACCTGTTCGCCGTCTCGACCAACCTGATGGAGTCCACGGACGCGGGCGCAACGTGGCGCGGGCAGAGGCTCGGCATCCACGTTGACTTCCACGCCGTGTGGATCAACGCCAGCAACTCGAATCACGTCATCACCGGCTCCGACGGCGGCGTCGCCGTTTCGTTCGACGGCGCGAGGACCTTCCTGTTCATGGAAGATCTGCCCCTGTCGCAGTTCTACGACGTGACGTACGACATGGCCGTGCCGTATCACGTGTACGGCGGCCTTCAGGACAACGGCAGCTGGGGCGCGCCTTCCATATCGAGGAGCCGCGGCATCGGGAACTGGGAATGGTATCGCGTCGGCGGCGGTGACGGCTTCCACGTCCAAGTTGACCCTACCGACAACGTAACCATCTTCAGCGAGAGCCAGGGCGGCAACATCGGCAGGCGCAATAAGCTCACAGGCGAGGTCGCGAACATCCGCCCCCGCGCACAAGGCATGCGCTACAACTGGTCGTCGCCCATCGTCATGAGCCCGCACAACCCCAAGATCATCTGGTTCGGCGGGAACGTGCTGTGGAAGACGATTGACCAGGGGCGGAACTGGAAGCAGGTAAGCCCCGACCTCACGACGAACGACCCCGAAAAGCAGAAGCCGATGGAAGGTCTGACGCCCGAACGCACCGGCGCGGAGACGCACTGCACGATCATCACCATCAGCGAGTCGCCCGTCGTTGCCGACCTCGTCTGGGTGGGCACCGATGACGGGCTGGTGCACGTCTCCGAGAACGGCGGCCACGAGTGGACCAACGTAACCGCGAACATCCAAGGCGTTCCCGCCAACACTTGGGTGAGCCGCGTGCACGCAAGCGCGCACAACCGGGACCGCTGCTACGTCACGTTCGACGGTCACCGCACGGGCGACTACAAGCCCTACGTGTTCGTTACGGAAGACCTCGGCAAGACCTGGACGAGCATCACGGCAAACCTTCCGCAGGACGAGTCGGTCTACGTCATCAAGGAGGACCCAACCAACGAGAATCTGCTCTTCGTCGGCACGGAGTTCGGCCTGTACGTGTCGTTCGACCGCGGGCAGAAGTGGACGCGGTGGAGCACGAACCTGCCCACCGTCGCCATTCACGACATCGAGATTCATCCGCGGGAGCGCGAGATTATTCTGGGCACACACGGGCGCGGAATCTTCATCGCGCCGATCGAGGGCCTGCAAGCGCTCAACACGCAGAACATGACTGAGGCGGTCGTTCTCGCCGACACCGTTGACGCTTATCAGTGGATTCCGAACGGAAGCGGCGGCTACGGCGATGGCGACGGGTGGTACTTCGGCGACAACCCGCCCATGGGCGCGAGGGTCATGTACTACCTCAGCGGCGAAGCGGACGCAACCGTCGAGATCCTCGACGCTGCGGGCGAGGTCATCGCGACCATCGCGAACGCGCCCGGCAACGCGGGCGTCAACGTCGCGTACTGGAACTTCCGAAGGAGCGGCGGGCCGGGAGGTCCGGGTGGGCCGGGCGGGCCGGGCCGCGGAGGAGGGTTCCAGGGTCGCGGCGGCGCCGTTGAGCCGGGAACCTATGCGGTTCGAATCAAGGTGGGCGACAAGGTGGTCACGAAAACGCTCACCGTACGCCCCGACCCGCAGCTAACAGGCGGATAGCGGGGAAGGGGACTAAGCGGCCCTCCGCCCGATGGCGGGGGGCCGCCCGTTGGGCAGGGCGACGAGCGTGTGGTCTCGGCGCGCGTGGTTCATCGGCGCCCGCCCGTCGGGAAGCATCGCATGCCTGGGTTAGTGAATCTGGACACATGGGAGTTCTTCCAGATTAACTGCAAGGTCAACAACATTTTTTGCGCCGGCCTTACAGTCCAGGCTGCTGTTCGGTTCCCCGAATCCCCACATGACGAGTCTGTTGTTGCGGAGGAGCACAGCGTGAATCGCCGTGAGCTGAGCCGGCCAGTTGAGCACGTGACGCCAGGACATCAGCGCGTCCTCCGGCTTCGAATCCGAAGCCACGTCAAGAATCCCGCCCCAGCGAGAAAGGACGCCGGCTCCGGGACGACCGAGACTCGGTCGACCATGAGGTCAACAGGTTGGCGCGGGCTGCCGGAAAAGTGGAGGACGATGGTGTCTGCCGGCATGTCGGAGCCCGTGCCTTGCAGGATCAGCTGGTCGTTGAAATATGCTGAAAAGACGCCCGCAGATCGAGTCAGGCGAAACGTATGAAATCCTGATGCGGGCGCGTCAATGTCCACCCGGGGACCGTCGCGGAATAGGGCGGCAACTCTGCTCGTTCTCACACCGCCTCCGTTTGTCTCCCGCACGAACCCCATGAGGGCGACAGCCGCATCGTTTGGGAAGCCTCCGCCAAGTGCCACGGTTAACGCCTCACGGGGAACCTCGGCGGTCCACCCTACACGCGCTCGCATGTCGAAGTCGTCGAACGGGTGAATCCGGGCGGTGATCCACTCGCGCACGCCGAAGAACCCCGTGAATCCATAGACCTCCAACAAGCTGTCGTGTACCGAGTAGATCATCCCGCCCTTCGGGTTCCCGTCGCTCCAGTGCCCGCCCAGGTCCTCGCCGTCAAAGTCGTCAAAGAACCTCTGCCCAGCACCCGTCGCCGGCACGAGGACGAGGGGGAGCAGGAACGTCAAGTATCTTTTCATCATTCTTTCCTCCTTGTGCTTTCGTCATAAGAAGGCGCCGCAGCATCGCAGCCCTGCCGTGGGGAAGGTGGACCGCGTGGATCGCCGTCAGCTGTGAGCGCCAGTTGTTCACGTGCTGCCACGGCACTACAGGTGCCTCCCATTGCGGCGCAAGGCCAAAGCCGCCAGCCCACTCGCCACTAGTACCGCCGCGGATGGTTCGGGGACTACTCCGACGCTATCCACGTATAACTGTGTCGAGGCTGGTTGCAATCTGCCGCGGAAGAGCAAGCGAATGTACACCGCATCCGCGCTCGTACCGTTGCCCTGAAGGATCTTCTGCCCATCGAAGTAGGCCGTGAACTGGCTCGCCTCTCTGGAGATGCGAAAGTGATGAAAACCGTCGGCGGGGCCAGACATGTCGACCCGCGGGCCCTCGGCGATATCGGCGGTAATTGTCGTTCTAGCGCGGCCATCCAGACGCTCGAGACGGTATGTCATCCCAGCAACGAATCCCCCCTGCAAGTTGTTGAATAGCTGCACAGAGAGGCTCTGAAATGGTGAGTCTCCCTCCACCCATCCGACATGGGCGCGCAGATCGAAGTCCTCGTAAGCGCCCACATGGGCGTAGATCCACTGGGAAGCGGAAAAGCCTGCGAATCCGTGGACATCCAGCAAGCTATCGTGCACAGAATAGATCCAGCCACCCTTCGGGTTGCCGATGGACCAATGCGACCCTAGGTCCTCGCCGTCGAAGTCGTCAAAGAACCTCTGCCCCGCACCCGTCGCCGGCGAGAGGGCGAAGAGGAGAAGGAGCACAGCGTGAATCGCCGTGAGCTGAGCCGGCCAGTTGAGCACGTGACGCCAGGGCATCAGCGTGACTTCCTTCGCCAGATGAATAGCGCGGCAAGTGCAAGAACGAGCGACGCCCCAGAAGCAGGCTCGGGCACAACCGACACCCTGTCGACAAGTAGGTCAACCGGCATAGTGGTACTATTCCCCCCGAACAAAAGCACGATAGTATCTGCAGGCATTCCGGAGCCGGTGCCTTGCAAGATGAGTTCCTGGTTGAAGTAAGCTGAAAACACACCCGCCGATCGAGTCACCCGGAAAGTATGAAAGCCGGAAGACGGGGCTGCCATTTCAACACGAGGCCCGTCGCGGAAAGAAGCCACCACGGTGCTTAGCTGCCTCCCGTCGTCAATTGTGCGACGGAAACCCATAAGTGCGACGGCTCTATCGTTCGGATAGCCTCCCCCTATGGCGACGTTGAGTCTTTCGAACTGGGGCTCACCCGTCCAGCCGACGCGAGCCTCGAAGTCGAAGTCGTCGTAGGGGAAAGTTCGCGCGGTGATCCACTCCCGGCCGCCCAGGAACCCTGTAAACCCATAAACTTCCAGCAAGCTATCGTGCACAGAATAGATCCAGCCACCCTTCGGGTTGCCGGTGGACCAATGCGACCCTAGGTCCTCGCCATCGAAGTCATCAAAGAACCCTTGTCCCGCCGACGTCGCCGGCGAGAGGGCGAAGAGGAGAAGGAGCACAGCGTGAATCGCCGTGAGCTGAGCCGGCCAGTTGAGCACGTGACGCCAAGACATCAGCGCGTCCTCCTGCGGCGAAGGGCGAGAGCTCCCATTCCCATCGCGAGCACCAACGCAGAGAGAGGCTCGGGAACCACCGACACGCTATCCACGAACAGATCTACATTCTCGCCGTTGGGTCCGTCAAAGAACAGCGTCAGCCAGCGAGGCCGAATGTCGGTGCCTGGCCCTTCGAGAAACAGGTCACCATCGAGATAAGCTGCGAAGACTCCTCCTGTGCGCGTGATACGAAACTCGTGAAAGCCGCCGGGCGGACTACCGGCATTGCGGCCGGGGCCATCCTCGAAGCCCGCTTGTACGATATTATACTCCTCCCCGCCAGACACTCCGCGAGCATACGCCATCCAAGCGACGCTCGGCGGATTCGGGAACGGGCCAGCGTCCAGCAGCACCATCAGCAGTTGCTCGCGCGGTGCGTCTGTCCAACCCACAACGGCGCGCATATCAAAGTCATCAAACTCCGGGAGTCGCGCCGTGATCCATTCGTGCGAGCTGTACCCTTCGAGAGAGTGGACCTCCAAGAGGCTATCATGGACGGAATAGATCATCCCTCCCTTCGGGTTGCCGAACTCCCAGTGCCCGCCCAGGTCCTCGCCGTCAAAGTCGTCAAAGAACCTTTGCCCAGCACCCGTCGCCGGGAGAAGGGCGAGCGGGAGGAAGAACATCAAGTATTTCTTCATCATTCTTTCCTCCTTGTGCTTTCGTCATAAGAAGGCGCCGCAGCATCGCAGCCCTGCCGTTGGGAAGGTGGATCGCCGTGAGGTCGCTTGGGCCAGTTGTTCACGTGTTCCCACGGCATTACCTTCTCCTCCGCCTAAGAGCAAGCGCGCCGACTGCGCCGCAGAGGACGACCGCCGTAGCGGGCTCCGGAACGACCTCGACGCTGTCCACGTACAGTTGAGTCGAGGCCGGTCGCAACCGACCCCGGAACAACAGCAACACGGATCTGGGCCGCATGTCGGTCCCACCGCCCTGCAGAATCCGCTCTCCGTCGAGGTAGGCGGTGAACTGGCCACCGGCACGTGCTAGCCTGAAGCTGTGGAACCCGTTGGATGGGCCGGGCAAGTCAACTCGCGACCCACCGCCGAACTCTGCACTGATGGTCGTCCGGGGTAACCCATCCAGGTGCTCGAGGTGGTAAATCATTCTAGCAATAAGTCCCGATGTCGGATTCCGGAGCAACATCGCCTCCATCCCTTGAAACAAGGAATCTCCCTGAGTCCATCCGACCCGAGCCTGCAAATCAAAGTCTCGGTACTCCGGCAAACTCGCGTAGATCCACTGCGTGGGATCGAACCCCGCGAACCCATGCACATCGAGCAGGCTGTCGTGCACGGAGTAGATCCAGCCGCCTTTTTTTTGATTACCGATGGACCAGTGGCTTCCCAAGTCCTCGCCGTCGAAGTCGTCAAAGAACCTTTGCCCAGCACCCGTCGCGGGGAGAAGGGCGAGGGGGAGGAAGAACGTCAAGAGTCTCATCATCGCTTCCTCCTTGTGCGCGGTAGCGGAGCCGGCCAGTTGAGCACGTGACGCCAGGACATCAGCGTGCCCTCCGGACGCAGCGGGGGACGATTCCCCCTAACATCGCGATTAGCGCCAGGGCCGAGAGAGGTTCTGGCACTACCGACACACTGTCTACGAAGAGGTCAACAGTGGCGTCTCTTGCACCCCCAAAGAAGAGCGTGACATAGGTCGGCGGTGCAGTGGTGCCACCACCGGTAAGGAAGATTTCATCGTCCAAATATGCAGTAAACGCACTCCCGTTCCGCGTAATGCGGAACTCGTGAAAACCATCATGCGGGGCGGCGGCCTGGCGAAGAGGCCCGCCGCTAAACTCCGCCTGCAAGAGGCTATCGCCTCCACCGGCGCTGCCGCGCCGATATAGCATATATCCAACGAATGGTCCTCGGAGGAACGGATCATTCCCTAACATCACCATGAGGTCTTGCCTCTGCGGGGTGTCGGTCCACCCAACCCTCGCCCTCATGTCGAAGTCAGCAAGTTCGTCAATGCGAGCATTGATCCACTGCCTCGGGCTAAAACCCGTCAAGGCATGCACCTCCAGTAGACTGTCGTGCACAGAGTAGACCCAGCCGCCTTTTGGATTACCGATGGACCAGTGGCTTCCAAGGTCCTCGCCGTCAAAGTCGTCAAAGAACCTTTGCCCAGCACCCGTCGCCGGGAGAAGGGCGAGGGGGAGGAAGAACGTCAAGAGTCTCATCATCGCTTCCTCCTTGTGCGCGGTGGCGGAGCCGGCCAGTTGAGCACGTGACGCCAGGCCATCAGCGCGTCCTCCTGCGCCTAAGGGCGACCACCGCAACTCCAGCGGCGAGCCATGCGATAGAAGCAGGCTCGGGAACCACAGACACACGGTCCACAAGCAAGTCCACGGGTAGGGACTGCCTGCCCGCAAACAGGAGAACGATCGTGTTCGCCGGCATGTCGGAGCCTGTACCTTGCAAGATGAGTTCCTGGTCGAAGTAAGCCGAAAACACGCCAGCAGACCGAGTCAGGCGAAAGCTATGAAAGCCCGATGAAGGCGCTGCAATCTCCCGGCTGGGACCATCGCGGAAAGAGGTACCCACCCTGTTCAATCTTTCACCCCTTTCGGTGGTGCGGTGGAAGTACATCAGCGAAACTGCTGTGTCATTGGGGAAGCCGCCGCCCACGGCGACGACGAGTGTCTCGTGCGTGGGTGCATCTGTCCAGCCGACACGGGCCTGCATGTCGAAGTCGTCGAACGGGCTAATCCGCGCGGTGATCCACTGGCGGCTGCTGATCTCGCCAACGAAGCCGTACACCTCAAGCAGGCTGTCATGGACGGAGTAGAACATGTGCCCCTTCGGGTTGCCGAACTCCCAGTGCCCGCCCAGGTCCTCTCCGTCAAAGTCGTCAAAGAACCTCTGCCCCGCGGACGCGGCAGGCACGAGGGCGAGGGGGAGTAGGAGCCCCAGAACTCTCGTCATGCCGTTCGTCAGACTGCTCACTCCTCTCATTGTCGCACACATCGGGCAGCCGCGTGTGGTGAATTTCCGGTGCGAGGAGTTGCCCCGGCGTTCACCATGACAGCTCGTGCTGCCTGCGCGGGACACTGGTGGACAGCCAACGCGCACCTTTCGTCCAAAATGCAGCCTTGATGGTCGGCTACCTGCTCGCCCCGCTCACCTTCGTCGGTGAGGTCACCCTGCTCCTCCTCGAGGGGGCGAAGCGCGTGTTCCGTAGGCCATTCGAGTTGGACGAGGTCATCCGCCAGATGGCATTCGTCGGGGTGGCTTCGGTTCCCATCGTGCTGATCACCACGTTCGCGTCCGGCGCGGTGATGAGCCTCTACATCGCGCCCCTGCTGGTGGAATCGGGCGCGAGCACGCTCGCGGGCGGCGCGGTGGGGCTGACAGTCGCGAGGGAGCTTGCCCCGGTGCTCGCCGGAATCATGGTCGCGGCTCGCTGCGGTAGCGCAATGGCGGCGCAAATCGGCTCGATGGCGGTTACCGAGCAACTCGACGCTCTCCGCTCCCTCGCCGTTCATCCCTACAACTACCTCCTCGTGCCGCGCCTGCTCGCCGGGTTGCTGATGGTGCCGACCCTCGGCGTCATCGGAGTGTTCTCCGGCATGGCGGGCGCGATGCTGGTCGCCGGAGTGCACGACATCCCAGCCAGCGTGTTCTTGCAATCGGTAGAGGTTTACGTCGAATCTTGGGACTTTGTTGGCGGCCTCCTGAAGGCGGCGGCGTTCGGGCTGATCGTCGCAGTGGTGGCGTGCCGCCAGGGATTCAGCACGCGGGGCGGCGCCGTCGGCGTCGGCAAGGCGACGACCGGGGCGGTCGTCATCAGCATGGTGCTCATCTACGTCGTCAACTACTTCCTCGCCGACCTCTTCTACTAGGCGCTGCCGGGGGCGTCAAAATGGCGCGCATGGAACCGCCGGTGGTCATCCGTGTGCTCGCCGTGCTGACGTGTTCGCTCATCTTGATGCACATCTATCGGGCGAAGCGCGGGCGGGTGCCGAGCGTCAGGCGCATCGCCGGCATTGACGCCGTCGAAGAATCCGTGGGTCGAGCGACGGAGATGGGGCGGCCCGTCCTCTATAGCCCCGGCATCGGCCGGCTGGACAACATGATGACGATTGCCGCGCTGTCGGTCCTTCGCTTCGTGGCGGAGCGGTGCGCCCGGTTCCTGGTGCGCGTCATCGTGCCCATCTTCGAGCCGGTTGTCGTCTCGGCGGCGGGCGACACGCTTCGCGAGGCGTTTCGCACCGCCGGAGTGCCCGAGCGCTTCGAGCCAAGCGACATCCAGTTCCTGTCGAAGGACGAGAGCGCCTACGCGATGGGCGTAACCGGCTTGATGCGTTCCGAGCGCGTAGCCGCGGGGTTCTACTTCGGCAGTTTCGGATACGAGTCGCTGCTCATCGCCGAGGCGGGCAACCGCCAGGGCCTCATCCAAGTCGCCGCGACCGCCGACTTCTTCCAGATACCGTTCTTCATCTGCGCCTGTGACTACGTGCTCATCGGTGAGGAGCTCTATGCAGCAAGTGCGTATCTGTCGAAGGACCCGCTGCAGGTGGGCGCGCTTGCCGGGCAGGACGCCGCGAAGGCGATCCTGCTGCTCCTGCTGCTCAGCGGCGTCCTAGCGGCGATGGCTCTCGCTGTGCTTGGCGCGCCGGACGGTTTGCTCAATCCCGTATCAGGAATCTTGGCGACGTGAAGGCGAAGAGCCTTCTCATCCGCGGGGCGACGTTCGTGGTCGGCGCCGGCTGGGTGCTCGCTTTTCTGCTGCCTACCGAGGTCGGCGGGGGGCTTGACAGGCACGGCATGTATGCGCCCGACCTTGTCGGCGAGCGGCTCTTCTACACGACAGGGACGCGGTCGGCGGGCTCGCTCTCTGCGCACAAGAAGGGCGCATTCATCGCCATGCTTGACCTCGGCAACGTGTCGTTGAGGCGGCGGGCGTTCTCGCCGTCGCCGCTTCGGCGCGACGACTTCAACGGCGCCCTCCGCCCGCGTGTGCTTCGAACCGAGTCAGGCTTCGCGATGCTGTACATCGGAGTCGGCTACGATGGTCGCAATCGCCTGTGCCTCGCCGTCAGCGAGGACGGGGTGGAGTGGCAGCCGCGGAGCGAGGCGGTGTTCTCTCCGCACGAGGCTGCAACGGTCGGCGAGTTCCGCCCCTACTCGGTGGTTGCGGACGCGGGCGGCTTCCGCCTCCTGTATACCGCCTGGCACGAAGGGCGAAGCGTGATTCTCGATGCTCGCTCCGATGACCTAGTCACTTGGCAGCCTGGAGAGGGGGTCGTCGTCAGGGCGGAGGAGGGCGAGGTGTTCGACTCGCTCCAACTGCTTCCGTCCGGCGAGGCGCTCGTCGCCATCGAGGTGGGAGACGCGCGCCGCTTCGTTCGGGGCAGGATCGAAGGCGGCGCCCTCGTGGATCGGGCTCCGCTTGCCGTGCCGACGCCCGCCTTCGCGAAGAGACTGGAGGAGGTCGTGCTGCGAGAGGGCGCAGGCCGTTTCCGGCTTCTGGTCGTCGGCGGCGACCCGGCCGAGACGCCTGAGCCGCGGTTCAGAATCGCGTTGTACGAGGGGGAGTCGTTGGACTCCCTGGCGCCTGCCCCCGGATCGCAGTCGGATGGGTCTGTGGTTACGCTGGGCGAGCCTGCAACCTCGACGTTGTTCCACGACATTACGCGGCCCGCTTCCGACTTCATTCAGGTGGTGATGACGTTCGGGGTGGGGATGGGGCTGATCAGCCTGTTGGCTCTTCACGGTCGGCGCGCGGTGAAGGGCCCTCGACGGGGCTTCAGCACTCTGGTTGTCGGGAGCCTTGCGGCGATGGTTGTGGTGCAGTTCGCTCACCGCTCGGGCGCGCCGTCGCCTCTGTGGGGACGGTTCAACGACTTGCTGTTCTACAACATCCAGCAGTCGATCGGCGGCACGATGTTCGGGCTGTTGGCGGCGTATCTCTTGTCTGCGGCGTATCGGGCCTTCCGGGTTCGCTCTTTCGATGCTTTAGTTCTTGCCGCGGTTGCGTCGCTGATTATCTTGGCGCAGGTTCCGACGGCGCAGTTTGTTACGTCGCTGGTTGCGCCCGGAGCGGCGGAGTCCGCTGCTGCGATAGACGCCGCGGTGCAGGCGCCGAGGAACTTCCTTCTGACGGTGGCGAACGACGCGGTGCAGCGGGCGGTAGGCTTCGGGGTGTTCGTCGGCGCGATCGCGATGGCGCTACGCGTCTGGCTCAGCCTGGACGAGCGGGCGAGCCTGGAGTAGGCTTCGGGAGGCGCGACGAGCCTTCAGGATGAGGAAAAGCGCGTCCCCCGGGGCGTTTTGGCCAGCGCGACAGTGGCCGTGCCCGAGAACTTCCCCCGGCCTATGCAAGTCCGGACGGCCGCCCAGGCCTCAGGTTCTCAGACGGCTGGGTAGACTTGACGCAGCAGGCACGGCCCAGAGCCCGGCGATTAGGGGGCGATCCGATGAAGGAAGGAGGCCAAACAGTATGAACATCAAGCGAAGCAGTGCGAACTCTGCGGGAGGCAGCTCGAGTCAGAGGTGCACGTGCCCTGTTCACAACAGACCCGGAGTGTGGAGAAAGAAAAGGATGAACGTGTATCGGTGCACCAGAACAGGCTGCCCGTACACTTCCCCCACGGCTTTTGCAGAGTGCGAACGATGCGGGTACGCTTCACGTCCCGGCTTTAAGTTCATTCGGCGTTGCGTGTGCGACTGGTGCTAGCTTACTCATGAGCTCCGAGCTCGGAGTAGGCCCAAGGTGGCGGAGGACACTTCGGATCGTGTGACCGGGGGGAGTTGACCCTCGAGGTCCCACCTCGAAGGCCAACGCCAAACTGGCCGCGACAAACTCGCCTCGTTCAGGGGTTATTCGCAATAGACGCCCGCCTGGCGGTATCGGTGGGTACTCGCTCGCCGGTGTCAGGGGAGCGAGCGGATCGCCCACCCCGCAAGGTATCTTACGCCCGTGGCTGGACCACTCGCTCGACGCGTCAGAGCGGCCAGCGGAGAAGGTCCGGGTGCTCGCGGAGAGAAGTTTTGCCGATTCCTGACTACCAGACGCTGATGTTGCCGCTGCTGCGCTTCGCCGCGGACGGGCAAGAGCACTCCCTACGGGAGACCATCGAATCTCTGGCAGTTGAGTTCAGCCTGACACCTGAAGAGCGCAAGCAGCTCCTGCCTTCTGGTCGGCAGGAGGTTTTCGACAACCGCGTAGGCTGGGCGCGGACCTACCTCAAGAAGGCGGGGCTTCTCGACACCACCCGCCGCAGCCACTTTGTCATCTCGGAGCGAGGTCGCCAGGTGCTCGCTGAGGGGCGTTCTCGAATTGACTCGAAGTACCTCGAGCGGTTCGATGAGTTCCGGGAGTTCCGCAACCGAAAGGCAACACGATCTGGTCCACGCGACGCAGCAGGGGCAGCCACTGAAACCACCTCTGACGAGGCGACGCCCGAGGAGTCGCTCGAATTGGCGTACGGGCGGCTCAGGGACAACCTTGCCGGTGAGCTCCTTCAGCAAGTCAAGGCGGCTCCGTCCAGCCTCTTCGAGAAGCTCGTTGTCGAGTTGCTTCTGAAGATGGGATATGGCGGCAGCAGACAGGACGCTGGCAGGGCAATTGGGGGCAGCGGCGACGAGGGGATCGACGGCATCATCAAGGAAGATCGCCTCGGGTTGGACACGATCTACATTCAAGCGAAGCGCTGGGAAGCGAGTGTCGGAAGACCCGAGGTTCAGAAGTTTGCGGGAGCCCTCCAGGGCCAGCGCGCAAAGAAAGGAATCATGATTACCACGTCCTCCTTCTCAAAGGAGGCGCGCGACTATGCCTCGAAGATCGAAACCAAGATCGTTCTCATTGATGGCGCACAACTGGCGGAGTTGATGATCGATTACGACTTGGGAGTCAGCCCAGTTGCGAGCTACGATGTGAAGAAGATAGACACAGATTACTTTACCGAATAGGACTCGAGTGCCAAGGGCTCGTTGGTGCAGAAGTGGGGGCTGGACACGGCTCGTGCGAGGCTTACCCGAGGCGTTCAAGTCCAAGCCGGTGTCCGCGTGCGTGGCTCTCCTGCGTTCACGGGCCGTGTGGCCGACGAGCGCAGCCACAATCGGATCGGGAAGCCTTCAGATCCCGCGTCCTATCCCTTCTCCATTTGCCGTCGGAGCTCCTCCATTGTCGACTCCATCACCTCATACAAAGGCTCAAGCTCACCCTCCGTCGCGGCCACTTCCTTCGCAATCTCGAGGGGCATCTGGATGGCCAAACCGAAATGCCACAGCTCTATGAACTCGATTAGCTTGGGCCACTCAGACCGCAGGCGCTCATCAGCCAGCCAAAGATTCTGTCTGATGACGTCGTTCATCCGCGCGTATGCTGGTAGCAGTCTATATTTTAGTTGCGCGTTGTAATACTCAATTGCTTCTTTGTGAGACTTGCTAAATGACTCACTGTCGCTCTGGAATCCTTCTGCCAGTTCATGACCCCTCCATTTTGCAATAAGATCGGCCCACTTCTCGGAATACACACCATAAGTGACCTCTCGCAAACTGCTGAGAGTTCGAATCTCCGTGCGAAGAGCCACAAGAGGTGAGTACAACTTGTCGAGCCTCTGTTGCACGAAAGCGAGCTGGCGCTTCCGCTTCTCGAGTCGAGATGTGAGAACATAACCGACAATCACTCCGGCGATGCCGCTAAACAGCGTAATGAGAAGAGACCACATGACTTCCACTTGATGATACGGTCATCAGGCCAGAGATGGCCTTAGAGGTCTGGCAGACGATATGTTTTACCCGGTCTACGCCATCGGTCAGCCCCTTGGCTGGTGGACCGTCTGATCGGATTCCTCCCGAGGCGCACTCGCCCGGGTTGGTCGAGACCTTCAAGGGTATCGCACGAACCTGTCCGTGCCACCCGGCCGCGGCGCGCCGTCAGCGCGCACTGGCGTCGGCGAGGCCATTCCACCAACCGTTATCTAAGTTCCCGTCACCGTCGTAATCGTCCATCTGACTCAGGCGCATGTTCTTCGCGTGCCCGTCGCAGAAACCGACGATGACCCAGCGGAGGTGTCTCTCTGCGGGCGCTGCGCGACAGCCCCAGACGCCATGGCCGGGGTTGCCGCTGCCGCACTCCCCGCCATCGCCATAGAAGCCGCTAGGCTTGCCGCTTCCTCGTGAAGACGTCAGAGGCGGATCAATGGCGTATTGACCGCCGCCGATCGAGTTGTCGTCACGCCGAACGCCGTTGGCATCGGCGATTGCGATGGTTTCCGCCGGGCTTGCGATTTGGGATTCCGTCGCGGCCCACGGGAAGCGGCTATTGCCAAGATATTGATAGTTGTATCCGTATCCGCCATAGAGTCGGTCTTGGTTGTGCGCCCAGCGCTTACCGAAGATGTCTTGATTCGCGACCGGATCGAGGAAGATGCCCTCATCATTTACGTAGGGATAGATGTAGTCGGGCCAGCGCGTTCGAGGGTTTGTGCTGCTCGGCGACGAATGCATGGGATATCCCGCGTAGTCGCTTAGGTACATCATCAGCGCCATGACCATCTGCTTGTTGTTGGAGATGCATGTGGTCTTCTTGGCGGCGTCCTTCGCACGCGCGAACACAGGGAAGAGGATCGCGGCGAGAATCGCAATAATCGCAATCACTACAAGCAGTTCGATAAGAGTGAAACCGTTGGGTCGTCGCTTCATGGTGCCCGCGGGTCTACCCGAATCTTGACCAAAGAGTCAAGATGTCGTCGGGACCGGGGACTCTGATGCGAAACTGCGCCCTTTGCCCAACGGGCTGCGACTGAAGCGTCACTGCGTCCCCCCTTTACCGAGGGCGTGGTACCGAAGGCACGCTAGCCGGCTTGTTCAGCTTCGCTCTTACCCGCCTCATTCCCTAGCGAGAAAGGGCTCGAGCGGTGGCGGCGGTGGCAATTCTGTGGACGACGCGCTCCAAGTCAGACTTGACCTCGCACTCCCAGAACACAAGCACGGTCCAGCCGCTTGCTTCCAAATCAGCCCGGTTCGTATCGTCGCGAGCCCGATTGCGCGCAACCTTGCCCACCCAGTACGACGCATTGCTCTTCGGGCGCAAGTTCCGGCGCTTGGCGCACTCTACACAGCCATGCCAAAAGCAACCGTGCAGGAATACGCACAGTTGGGCCCGCGGGAAAACGATGTCCGGTTTGCCGGGAAGAGTCAAGACGTTGGTTCTGTAACCCCGGACGCCGCGAGCCCACAGGCACCGTCGGACTGCGAGTTCCAGGCCCGTGTCTTTCCCCCGATTGGCTTGCATGGAACTCGGCTTGGCAGCGCTCGGCGGTCCCATCATCACTCCTGCTCCGGCCCCGAGGCCATTTCATCCGTCTCCTCGCCTGCGGCTTCAACGGGCATGGGCTCGTCCTGAAACTCTTCGAGACGCGTGCTAGCGAGGCGTTCCAGCCTCCTCGCCTGAGTCAAGAGGGTTCTGCGAAGGCCCCGAGACACCGCCCGTTCACTAATAACCTGGGCCAGACGCGCAATGGTGAGCGCCCGCCGGGCAATGCGGGTGTCCGGGTGACTCCTGACCTCGAATACGCCATCGGGCACAATTCGATCGCGGTGCGACGGAGGCAAGTCAACCTCCGGCGTCGGCGCGATGTCCTTTTCGTTGAGAACTGCCCCAAACGATGATTCGCGGAGAACCTTCTGGAAGACCGTATACTCGGCCTCATCCAGGCGTTTTTGAAAGTCAGCTTCCTCCGCTGCAGGCGGCTTGCCCCAGCGCAATGGCCAGACCTCGATTGAGGCGACCTCAAACGGGTCCAGGACATTCATCGCGACCGCGTCCGTCCGCTGGTTGGTCAGATGCCTACGGATCCGAGTGCTCAGCCGTTCCTTGGTCTGGCCCACGTAAATCGGCTCGCCATCGTAGTCGTAGAAAGCGTAGACGCCGAGCGCTCTGCCGACCACACGACCATCAGCATCGCGCATAGCTAGGAACCTGCTTATTGAGGCATTGATAGCCTGGACGTCCTTAGGAACTCCCTTACCCATAGTTCAGAGTCTGCTCCGCTGTGCTGACTTCGCGCAGCGTTGGATTGAGATAGTTTCGGGCGATCCAATCTATAGCATGCGTGCAGACCGCGTCGCCAAAGCCAAAGAGAGCCTGATTCAAGGGGACCGTTATCGGGAAGTCGTCGGCACCCATCAGCCTGGCGCACTCCCTTGGCGTCAGCAGTCGCGCCCTGCACTGACCGTTCCCGGCGACGAACAGAATCTGACGGCCGCTTCCGCCCTTGGGCGTGCGAAGGCACCCTGCGATGCCATCCGTTCGGAGTTCGGCCATCGACTTTCCATTGCGAACGCGCCTGAACACGGTTCCGTAGCTGATCTGCTTGCCGCAAATCATCTTCGCGGCGGCCGCGCGATGTCGATCACTCATCTGGTTCAACAAGTACTCTGTCCTCGCGGGGCTCCACCACTCAGGAGCTTCTTCCGGGAGCGTCTCAAGGACGTCCGAGAGATGGTGGCTAATAGCGGGTGGCTCAGGCAGAGCACGGAGATCCCAACGGACGTCGGCGTTAGCCCAGATAAACTCAGCGAGTGCGGGCGGCCGTAGCGTCGATTCAAAGAACTTAAGCGTTCGGCAGGGCCGCTCCTTTAAGCCGTCCCTGCGCCGGTACTTCCCGATTACGAACAGCCGTTGACGCGATTGCGGGACAAAGTGGACCGCATCTAGCACGAAAGCATCGACCGCGTAGCCAAGCCGATTCAAGCCGAGGAGGGCACTCTTGAAGTCGCGCCCACCGTGCGAAGTCAAGAACCCGGTCACGTTTTCGAGCATAACTAGCTTCGGTCGGGCCACGTGGAGATTGCGTAGCAACTCAAGGAATGGCCAAAGAGCTGACGACTGCTCGCCCTTCAGGCCCGCCCGACTTCCCGCCAAGCTCAAGTCCGTGCACGGGAAAGACGCCGTCGCAAGGTCGACGTAAGGTATGGAACGAGCATCGACGTTTCGAATGTCGTCGAGGACGAAATGCTTCGCGGCATCGGGAAACTGAGCCTTGTACATCTGGAACTTAGCAGGATCGATGTCATTGGCAAAAAGGCACTTCCAGCCAGACCTCTCGAGTCCAAGCCGAACCAGGCCAATTCCCGCAAAGAATTCCGCGAATGTCATCGAAGTCAAGACGATCCTCTTAAGCAACTTGTGGCTAGCGCTTAAGCCAGTTTAGCAAGAACCGGTCTGCATTTTCAACTTGCCCGGTTGTGGTCTACGCTCAACAATGATCCTAAAGGGTATGCGGTGCGTGGGGGCTTACAGAGGTCGCTCACGGCCTCTGCACAAGGGGCGGAAGCTTGGCTGGGTCGGGTGGGTGGTCGCTCGCTTCGAGGCACCGCTCCAGCGCCTCGGCGGCTTCCTCCGCTGAGGTGGCGTTCTGCGCATGCACGGTCGCCCACGGCGCATCCATGCGCAAACGCGAGCCTATCTCTACGTGCAGTTCGATTCCCACAGCCGGGTTCACGACATCCTCGATGCGCAGTCGGCCCGCGCCGAGGCGCCGGGCGGCCTCTCCGATGCCTTGCGCGTCGAAGCCTGCCACGTGCCCATCCCGACGCGGAAACACCGGTTGCCGCACCGGTGCGACCGGCAGCCCGAAGCTGCCCACTTGTGGGTCGAGGCGCCCGCCCTGAGCCTCGATCCACTCGAGAGCTTTGCGGAATGCTGCGCCGCTCCGCACGGCCTCTGCGGGGCTCGTGTCGGCGACGCCTGTTAGCGCTGCCGCCTCTGCGGCGAGGGCGAGCGCAACCCTACCGAGCCTCCCCTGGCATCCGGTGCGCAACTCTTCGAGTGCCGCGCGCACCTCGAGGGCGTTGCCCACAGCGGGGGCGAGCGGCTGGTTCATGTCGGTTACGAGTGCGGAGACCTTCCTGCCCGCGCGGTGCCCGATCTCGGTCATCAGCCGTGCGAGGAGCCGAGCGTCTTCCAGCGACCGCATGAACGCGCCCCGACCCCACTTCACGTCGAGCACGAGGTGCTCTGCACCAGTTGCGAGCTTCTTGCACATTACGCTGGCGGCGATGAGTTGCGGCTTGTCTACCGTCTCAGTCGCATCACGGAGGGCGTACAGCACCTTGTCCGCAGGAGCGACGTCCTCGGATTTGCCG
>JBFMFD010000025.1:0-22290 GCA_040752255.1 Armatimonadota bacterium | reverse complement strand
CCGGACGGCACTCTGCGGGTCACCTCGGTGATGACGACTGGCGGCGCGCAGGTGTACAACTTCGAGGTCTCCGGTACTCACACGTACTTCGTGGTTGCAAAAGGCGAGGCGGTTTGGGTACATAATATGTGTGCCAAGGCGCCCGGGCCACGGGGTGCTGGAGATGCCCTTCCGATAGAGGGAGGACCCCCTAATGGCATGCTTGTCAGTGAACCAAAGCCTGGGCAGGGGACGATTCGCGAATATGACGAGTTTGGCAGGGCGAAGAAGGACTTCGATGTGGGGCACGACCATGGTTCAGGCGACCCACACTACCACGATTTCATATGGAAATCACCAAAGAAGGGTCGAGGGAATCCGAAGCGGGGACCGGGACGTCCGCCCGGTCCCGGAGAGTAGTTAAGCGATGAATCGCTGTTCGCTTGGCCCCTACCTGACTCTCAGCAAGACTATTACTCAATATGCTGAGTTCGTCGACTCACTTAGATGCGCGGTGATTTCGATCGTGGATTCAGGTCGAGCACGTCCAGAAGAAGTGGCAACCCTTGTCCCGTCGTCGCGGGAGGCTTTTGGTCTACCGCTGGTCACCGCGGAGGGCCTGATTCTGTTGGCTCGAAGTGGGTTCTTCACAGGCTACGACGAAGTCCTACTCTCGGCGCAGGAAGTCCCGACGGGGCCTCCGTTCCTTAGGGAGACAGCCACCGCGATCACCGGGATAGCGGTGGGGCCGAACGACTACCTGGCTGAGCACATGCCAAGCGGCGCAGAGTGCACTCTTGACAGCCTGGTCTCCGCCGGGTATGAGTCCGATGAGATGTCATGGATCAGGACCTCGGAGTACGCCGTCTGCCTTGGAGACGGCGGCGGGTTGCTATCGATATACTCGCATGAGTTCCGTCCGCCTTGGGTTTCAGTACGGCCCGCAAATCGATACAGGAGGCTAAGATGAATTGTTCACCAGTAATCGGAGTCATGTGCTGGTCGGTTATCTGCCTGGCTCTCACCGGTTGCGGTGCGGGGCAGCAAGGCCCTGAGACTACGGAGGACGCCAATCCGTCTACCGCTCGCCGCATCGAGACGGCGCAGGGGAAATATCGTGCGGTGATTACGCTGCGCCCTTACCAGCCGGAAGTGGACGCTGGTCTGTGGTTCGGTGGCTCGGAGTCCTCACCCGCGGAGGTGGTGGAGCGGATCGAGGTGTGGTATGATGGCGAGCCGATTGTGATCCTCAGGGGTGCGTATAGCGACCTAGCGGCGGTCCTCGATGCATCCATCACACTGCTTGCCGAGGGGGCGGAGCTGGGAATAAGGGGTGGCGACGCCGCTGACAGTTACAGAGCTTATTTGCGGTTCCGAGGCGGCGAGCTCGTGTTCCGGCGGGTCGAAGATGCTGGATTCCCAGAATACTTCTATAATGAGACAAACTATGTCAACGAGGAGCCGCCAGACTAAGCGCCAGGGGGCAGACCGAAAGCCAAAACTCGCTCATCCCGCGATTGGGGTAACCTCGATCTCGAGGCCAGGCATGACGACGAACGCGTTTAAGTACAACGGCTTCGGCGCGCGGGTTTCGAAGTCCGACAGCGGCGGCTCGACGACGTATCTGCGGAGCGGGACGTTTGTCGTCGCGCCGGTTGTGTCGGCGTCGGGAAACGAGTGGTGGGACTACCTGAGTAGGGGCACGGTGACCTGGTAGATGGGGTGGAGCCAAACTTTGGTGCTCGTGGGGCTTGGAGTTGTGCTAAGCGCAGCCTCAGGGTGTGGGCGGTTTTATGACGTGCTGTTCGTCAACCACACAGATTTCGCGCTCAGGGTTGAATACTGGGGCGATAGGGTAATGGGGACCATTCCGCCAGACGGAGAGCTCGTAGTGCGTGAAGGTTTCTTTTCGGGAAACGCAATACCGGTTGAGATTCTAACGGAAAACGGCAAGGTTTATCGGGAGTTCCTCCTAAGCCGCCGTCTGCCCCCCGCCGTCATGCTTGGCGACAGCGCAATCGTTGTTGTCATCGGGCCGACGTCCACACCCAGTCTGCACGGTGAGTCGCATTTGGGAATGTCGGCCGTTCGTGATGCGGTTCCAGGCTGGGTGTTGGCATTCTCAATTGGTCTTCTTCTTGGCGGACTGGGCGTTTGGTGGTGGTCTGGGCGAAAGGGTCTCCGAGCCCGCGATGGACAAGCGCACCGCTCATGGGAGGATCGGCAGTGAGAGGATGATTTATCCAATCAATCTTGAGCACAACGACTTCGGCGCGCGGGTGAGCAAGAGCGACTCAAGCGGAAGCAACACGTACCTTCGCGGGAGCTCGGGCTTGATCGGCTCGATAGTCTCGGACAGCGCAGCGACGTACACGCCGGGCGTGTCCGAAAAGCGCGGGACGACGAGCACCTACTATCACGCGGACATCAAGAACAGCGTTGAGCAAACCTCGACCGGCCAAGGCGTGGCGGCGAGCAAGCAGTACGACGCTTTCGGCAACGAGGTGTCGTCGAGCGGTCCCTGGCAAGGCCCGTTCCAGTACGGCGGGGCGTTTGGCTACCACACGGACTCCGACTACGGCCTCAAGCACCTGGGCGCGCGGTACTACGACTCGACGACGGGCCGGTTCCTGTCGAGAGATCCGATTGGGGACGGGAGCAACTGGTATGCGTACTGCTATGCCAACCCGCTCAACCTCTTCGATGCGACCGGCTTAGAGCCAGCACCGGCGGAGTTCGCGCCAGAGGCCCTGCTGCCGGATGGCAGACGGACCGAAGGCATTGACGCCACACCTTGGTGGCAGCGCGCGTTGCACGGTACTTACGACTTCGTCATCGGCTTTGGAGACGGGGCGTCTTTCGGACTAAGTGGTAAGATCCGGGACTGGATCAACCCAAACTTGAACGACAACTTCGTTGACTTTGACAGCTGGGCATACCGCGCGGGGCGTGTGGGCGGTCAGGTGGTGGGCTCTTCCGCGCTCGGCGGTTTTGGTGCCCAGGTGGGGGTGGCTTGGTGGCGCGCCGACCCCACAAAGCCCGTGAAGCTGCTCGGATTCGCGATGCGCTTCAGAAAGTCTACTCCGAGGTTTGGCGGACGCAGAGCCGTAAGTTTTGATTGGAGGGGGCGACAGGTTGGCAGGATTGACTGGTCCCCGAGGCATGGCTGGCACTGGAACACTCCTGATGGCAGGCACATTCCTATCCGCCTGCCCCGGCCAGATCCGTTCGTGCTACCTCTTGATGATCACGCTCGGGAACAGGAACGAAGTGTGCCGACCTTCGCGCCAGTTGTCGGAGGGCCATGATTAGATGGCCAGGCAGGTCATGCTGCGCAACGACACGGTCGGAGTCCTTCTGGATCTGTTGCTGGCAGGTTGGCCCATAGCGTGGCTGTACCAGTCCGTTGCTTGGAGGTCTTACACACCCGTGTTTTCGCTGAGGGTGGAAGGGCTGACGCCGCTCAGGGCGTGGATAGTCCAGTCATTCGTTGACGAGTACTTAGAGTCAATCGAACCCGACCCGTACGTGCTCTGCCCGATCCACTTTGCATATGCTTGGTCGTTACGCGACTGTTTGAGAAGGGAAGACACACAGCTGCAGTGGACGTGGTTGAGACACGTCTTGTATGGTGGTGCTGGGTTTCAAGGCTTGTACGCAGGTGGTGACCTCGCCGAGGCGTTCGAGAGGCTAGGCGGTGTTTCGCTGCGACCGCCTCCCCCAGTCGAGCGTCTACGCAACCTCGCACAGTGGTTCTCGTACTGCCACGACCCAGAGAATCTGGGTTTTAAACCTGACCCGGGCCACTTGTGGCGAGGGCCGGACGAGGACGAGGCTGAAGAACTCGTACGTCGGAAGCTCAGTACCCGGGGAGATATGCCTCTTCTGAAGGAGGAAGTGGAGGCGTTGAGGGCGCTCGCGGTACAGCGCCTAATAGAACTGTCAGGCGAATCCGCTGGTGGTGTGTAATCCGTGGCAATCGGCAACCATAGTGCGTTCGATCCTCACCCGCGGCCGATCGACGGCGGCAAGGCGGGCGCGATGAGACCAAATGGCAAGGTCAAGTAAAAAGAGACGGAGCGTGCTCGTGGCGGTGGGTGTCCTTGCCCTGTCCTTCGGCGGTCTATGGGCTTACACGGTCTACGGGTCGGAGAATTCCTATATTTACAAGACCGCTATGGGTGTACGGTCGGTAGCCGTTGACTTTGTGAATCGGCGCCAGTCCTGGCCTTTGACCCCTGATGAGTTAAAGCAGTTCGTGCAGGAACAGACGGACGCTGGGTCCTGGAAGTACCAGGGCACTTGGGACGAGTGGTGGTTCGGGAAGCTCGACCGGTACCGCGTGACTTGGACCTATGCGCGGCACTCCGAGGGGTCCATAGAAATGCGTTTGACCTTTCGCGGCACTGGCCCATTCGGATGGTTCTCCCAGCGGCGGGATGTCATCATCCCTGTAGATCAGCTTGAAGGCGACGTGCCCCCACTGCCGCGCCAGGGTGAGCGGCGGGACGACGTCGCTCGTCTATGACTATGAGGACCGGGTAACCTCGATCTCGCGCGGTTCGCGAGGGCGCTTCCGATGCTTGGAGAGCCGGCTCCGTCGCCGGTTCCGGCAGATCCGGTCGGCACGGGATGGGGTGAGCCGAGGTTCGAACGTCTTGTTGGAGTTATAGAATAAAGATGCCGCGACTAGAGGTGCGAACACCTTCGGGTCTGTTGGAGGCGACGGATCGGATTCACGATCTCTGGTTCGACTTGGACGATATGCTCGGGCAGGACGGCTCGGTGCGTGTCCTGGTGCTGTACGCCGATCACCGCAGTGGTGATGCCTCACAGATCCTCGTGGTCCGGTCAGTTCTCGGCGTTGACGTAGAAGATACGGAGCGTGTTGGCTGGTATGACGTGAATGAGCTTGTCTGGGCTGAGGGGACTCTGACTGTTACGACAGGTATCCCGCTCCGGCTGTCGTTTAGGGTCAGCGATCTGAACATGTCTGTCATCCATTGCAGGTGATGTGAGCGCGTCGGATGCCGAAAGAGGAGGCTAGTAGCGATGGTGGGGCAAGCAGAGGCAGGAGCACGACGTGTCGATGCACCGCATGTCGTCGCGGCCGGCGGGACGACGTCGCTCGTCTATGACTATGAGGACCGGGTAACCTCGACCTCGAGGCCAGGCATGGCGACGAACACGTTTGCGTACAACGCCTTCGGCGCGCGGGTGAGCAAGCACGACAGCGGCGGGTCGACCACGTATCTGCGGAGCGGGACGTCGGTGGTCGCGTCGGGAGCGGCATGGTACGCCACGCATAAGACCCCTAGCGACCCTGATGTCTGGGTTACCGAGTCATGAGACAACATACCGCGAGAGAGGCTCGGCGCCTAAGCAGAATCGACATTAGCCACGTTCTCGAGTCGGCTGCGGCCGGAGAGGCTTGGGCGCAGATGATTTTATACGATGAAGTATCCCTCGAACGATGGCTTCCGCCGGATTGGGAATCCCCGCTCGTTGAGGCTTTGAACCGGTATGGAGCGTCCGACAGTTTTTTCCGCACTGCTTGCGCTGAGATGCTCGTCACCCTTGAGTCAGATTGGCCGGGCATGTGGGATGTGATAGCGGCGTTGGTGCGCGACGCACCTTCGATCACGACACTGCGCCTCTGCGCCCGATACGCTGAGATGCCGACTGCGAAGGTTCCACCGAGTGCATACTCGACAATTCGAGACGCGTGGGCGCGCCTCCCTTGGTGGAAGCGGATTCTGTTCTGGAGCTACGATGGTTTGAACCGCCGCTTCCTAAGGCAGCACCGGTTGCGCAGTGTGTTCACCCAGAAGGATGGTTAGGGTTCCCCGCTGTCGGGGTGAGCGCGGCGTCAACGATGGCGAGAACAAGACGGAGTCGTACGGCTATGACGACAACAATCGCCGGACGAGCGTAACGCGACGTCGCTCGTCTATGACGATGAGGACCGGGTAACCTCGACTTCGAGGCCAGGCATGACGACGAACGTCGCTGTATGCGGCAGCCGTGATTGTATGGTCAGGCCCGGCGACGGTTGAGATTTGTGATGGTTTGTGGTGCCGATCTCGTCATGCGCCGGTGGAGTTGTCTCGTACTCGTCGCCGGCTGCCTGATGCTGTGCTGCCAGTGGGAGCGAGCGATCGATCCACCTACAAGCGCGACTCAGGTTGATCGGTCGACATCTCCGCCCATGGTTGCATTGGGCGGCGGTGAGGTGTATTCCCTCAGTGCGCACGGGGCTAGGTGGCTGGCGCGAGCGGACTATGTGTGCGTTCGAGGGCGTCTAGCGTGGCTGGCGCGCAACGGTGCGATCTATCCCATCCGCGTCGGCGCGGAGGGGGCGGAAGTTGGGGAGGCCGGGCAGAAGCTATCGAGGCCAGTGAGGGTCTTCGACATAGATCCTGAATCCGGAACGATCGTCTACACGACGATTGCCTCTATTGATGAGCCCAGTCCCATTTACATCCGATCAGGGAGTGCCGAAGAGGAGTTGCCGATGCAGGGCTGCGAGCCCACTCTCTCGCCCGGCGGGCGCCTCGTCGCGTACACCGTGCCAACCGACAGGCGGTACCATTCGTACGATACAGATCTGTGTCACGACGTCTGGATCTTTGATCGCCGCACGCGCAAAGCGGAGCGCTTGGGCCCGGGTGTTGCGCCACGCTGGTCGCCGGACGGCGCGTTTCTGCTTGCCGTCGATGGGAACCCAGTGGTCGGTCACGGACTGATTGTTCATGACGTGATCACAAAGAAGTGGACGCGCTTCACGATGCCGCCTGGGACTAGCGGGTTCGAGGCGTCAGAGTGGGAGGGGATGCCATCTTTCTTCGCGGCAACCTTCTCCAATGACGGAAGGCAGGTGGCATTCCTGGCCGAGGGATTGCCGGGGAGGAGCGACCAGCCCGACAGCGGCTTGTTTGTCGCGGACTTTACGGATGGACGCCTCGGTAAACCACGGTTGCTCGTGAGCGAACAAGATTTGACCGAGGTGAGCCTTCCTCTCCGGCTCTGGTGGTGAGAGGTGCCGCGTTCTTTGATGCCGTGGGGACGGGATGAGGGAAGCATGTGCAAGTGAGGAGTCAGCTGGCGGGATCTGTTGGCTCGACGTCGCCGCCGTATGACTATGAGGATCAGGTAACCTCGATCTCGAGGCCAGACATGACGACGAACACGTTTGCGTGCAACGGCTTCGGGGCGAGGGTCTCTAAGTCCGATTCAAGCGGGAGCAATATGTACCTTCGTGCGAGTTCGGGCCTGATCGGGTCGATCGTCTCGGACAGCGGCGCAACGTACACGCCTCTGGTGTCGGAGAAGCGCGGGACGACGAGCAACTACTACCACGCGGACATCAAGAACAGCGTTGAGCAAACCTCGACCTCGCAGACCGTTGCTGCGAGCAAGCAGTACGACGCTTTCGGGAACGAGGTGTCGTCGAGCGGTCCCTGGCAAGGCCCGTTCCATTACGGCGCAATCACTCGAGGCGATATTATTCATATAACAATGTCATTCAGGGGAGCAGGCTGGTGACCGAGGATCGGTTTCCTGAGATGAAGCCGCTGGGAGAAAGATTCACCCATCAGTTTGGGGTAAACATCTGGGACGTCATTCGGCACGATGTCGCCCCTACGGCTGAGATGTACGCGTTCATGCTTGATAACATATATGAGGTCAACGAGGAGGTGCTTCGTTCCTATCTGGTGCGGACCGTCGAGGGCACTGACTTCAAGTATGACCCGACACAGCTTCTTGCTTACGCCGAATCAGGCGACTGGAGGGTTCGCTTTAATGTGTGCGAGGCGTTGCGTGACTCCAATCCGGAGCGGCGCGATCTGGTTTGTTGTTCCCTGTTACACATGCTTCGCGATGATGCATATAATTCCTCCGTCCTTGTCCCCGCCGCGGTGAAGTACTGCCCGCCCAGCGAGGTTGAGGACGCGGTGCTAGCTGGTCTTCCCAAGATCTTGGCGATCTTTCCAGAGGATGTTCTTGATGGTCTTTCACGCGTTGGGACGGAGCGCTCGTTGCACGCGCTTCGGGAATGGCGCAGTCGGTTGTCTAGTCTGGAACCGCTGCTGCTACCCATCATCACTACTGAATGGGAGTCGGAGACGACGCAGCGGTACGTGAGGCTCTCGAAGGAGAAGTTCTTTGAACGTGAGCTACGATCTCGGCTGCGATCGACTGATCGCGCACTAGAGCGCGCGATTCGAAAACTGGAGCGGAAGCTGTCCCGTGCAAACGCGGCGATTCCCGATAGTGTTCGCAACCTGCCCCCGATTCCAGAGGACTCGCTGCCCGAGCGAATCGTGCTTCCGCTGGCCGAGGTGCGCCGGGTGGGGGCGAGGGTGGTGGCTGTGGGACGCGGGAGGTACGGCCCGCACGAGGTGAAAGTGTCCATTGAGCTTCCCTGGAGCGAGACGGGGCAGATTAGGTTTGTTCGAAGTGGCGAGGAGAGTGATGCGTTCGCGCAACTGCTGTCCGATGCCACCGGCGTGCCCGCCCGCCCTAAGATGCGAGACGTAGTCGCATTCAGCGCGGTGCTGGTTGATGGCAGACTTGAGGATGCCGAACGGAGCACGGCCATGTGGAAAGCCACTCACGACTCTCCTTACTGCGAGCTTCTTGTCGAGTTCAACGGCCCTGAGAAGGTGATTCAACTGCTGGAGAAAGATGCGGACTTCCGGACGACCATCGTGCGTACCTTCGCACGCTAAGGTAACCTCGATCTCGAGGCCAGGCATGAGGACTCCGTCGGTTGGCCTGCTGGGTACATGAGGGCTTCTTTCTGTCTGGGCGCGCTCTGCTGTATGGTAACGCACACATACGCCGCGCGGGTCTACGCCGGCAACCCGGGTGTGGGGCCGCCTCCGTATCCAGGATGGCCAACGCTGTCGACCGTGGTCGACGTGCTCCGTAACATACCGGACAACCCTGCGCTGGACGGCATCTCAGAGGAGATAACCTCGTCACTTTTTCATGCCCAGGGCTCCTCTCGTTCACCGTGGGTCAACGAAGAAATCGTGTTCGCTTGGCTGGACGGGGGTCGATTGTTAATCGTCGATGAGGGGGGAGCGGCGTCGTTGGGCACGGTCGGCGGACAAGTATGGAAGAACGGTTGGTTCGACCTTGCGATGCTTCACGAGTTGCGCGATAGGACGGGTGGCGGCGCACTACCAAGCGTGCTCGGCTCAATGTGGCTTCGAATCGAGAACAACACGCGTTCTGTCCTCCGAGTATACGAAGACTTAGGAAAGGCGGTGACACCGGAAGAGGGAGGGAGGGCCCTCGCCACAGTTCCGCCTGGAGGGACAGTCGAGCGCCCCGTTCTACGAGTTCGGGCGCCTTGGCTCATTGTGGAATCCGGGCCCAGGCTCCGCGTGGACGCGGCGCACTCGGGTCAAAGCGAAGTGACTCTCGACGGCATCCGGTTCTCCGTGCGCGAGGCGCAATTCGAGGCTGACGGTGGCCACCGCCGGTGGGGTCTTGCAGTACGTGTAGATGGGGTTGCGCAGGGCCGGGTCCGCATGCTCGTGCTGGGGACGCTCATCGCATTCGTTTGTTGGATCGCTTGGAGGTGGTTGAGGCTTCGCGGGCAACACCGGTCGTGATGGTCTGCGCCTGCTGCATCGCCCTCGTTACCGCTACCTCGTGGAAGACTCCTAAAGCAAAGGCAACCTTCTGATGACAAGACACACGATCGTCGCCGTGATCATCCTGCTGACGACGCTGCCCTTCGCGGTGATAGGAATGATGGCCGTTGATGAAGTCTATCCTGGGCTGCGGTGGGTGTTCGGTGGCTTTGGTGTCGCGCACGTCGTGCTGGTTGTGGTCGGCGCGCGTGCGATCCTCGCGGTCCTTGAGGAAGTGGCTTCCAGGCGCCCTGCCTCGCCGGTGACTTCCCATGGGCCGGATCTCGCGCAGAGAAGAAGGGAGATGACGCGTTGGCTGGGGTGGAGCTCTGGTAAGGGCTGGGGTCACTACTACCTGTCGGTCAACCTCGCGAGCGATGTCGCGCTGGACCGCATGTTGCTCGAAATTGATTTGTGCACACCCATCCGACGCGGTGAATCCAGCTGCCTTGGGCTCGTGTCAGCCTACTTCGACAAGGCAACGAAGTTGGACCGTCTCGAGATTCACTACGGTGAGAGCGCCCTGCTGGGCGTGCATTGGGACGATTTGCGAGAGTGGCTTGTCGCTGGCCAGCTCAACCTCGTCCAGCAGGGTATGCCGGTGCTGTCGTCCTGCATTGCACAGGGCCTCAAGGCGGTGCGGTTCCACTGGGACGGCGAGGTGGTAGGCACGATGTGGACCGATCGCTTTGTGGCCATGCTCGACGACTTCTTCGCCAACCAGTCGGATCGAATTGAGGAGAGCCAGGCGCCGCAGGGCACAGACGAGTGGTCCGGCAACCCGTAGTGGAGTGGGTGACACCGCAGCGCCCCTTTCGATGGCGCCTTCCTGCGTGCCACTGGAGGGCTCGGCGGAGGTCGCCACCGCCCTGCAGAGTGTCCGCCGCCGCGCGCCGAACGAGTATAAGCCGCTCCGTGGAACTCGTCCTCCTCCACACCGCGGACATGCACGGCAGGCTCGACGAAGCAGGGCTCGAGCGGCTTGTAACGCTCCGAGCCGGTGCTGACCTATACTTCGACTGCGGAGACGCAGTCAAAAGCGGCAACGTTGGCGTGCCTGCCCGCCAGGACCCTGTGTGGGAGCGGCTCGCCCGCGCAGCGTGCGATGCAGGCGCGCCGGGAAATCGAGAGTTCCACATCTCCTCGGCTGCGTTTCGGCGCAAGCTCCGCGGATGCAGCCATCCCCTGCTTGCGGCAAACATGAGTTGGAACGGTCGCGCGCGCAAGCCGCTGCTCCCACTGCCGGACGGCGCGCTGCTCGAAGGTGAGAAGCCGCCCCTCGCCTCAGCGATCACGCTCGGAGAGGTTGGGGTTTTTGGTGTTATGGTGCCGATGGTTACCGAGCGAATGGCGGCGCGCGCGGTGAGCGCACTTCTCCACCGCGACCCGATCCAGGCGGCGCGCGAGTGCGTCGAGTGGCTGCGCCCACGCTGCAAGGTGCTCGTGGCTCTAACCCACATCGGACTGCGGAATGACAAGCGCCTCGCCGAGGAGGTGCCCGGCGTTGACATCATTCTCGGGGGGCACAGCCACGATTTGCTCGAGACGCCAATCAAGGTAGGTGACACGTGGATCGCGCACATCGGCGCGCACGCCTACTTCGCGGGAGTTCACGAGTTCAAAGGCGGGCGGCTTACAACGCGACTCGAGCCGTTACGCTCCCGCGAAGCGTGAGTCGTCGCCGTACCACGCCTCCGCCGACGGAACCGCGACCACGCCGTCCCCCGTCGAGAGCAAGAGCCGCCCCTCGTCGTCTACGCCAGTCGCCTCCGTTGGGATGTCGCCGTACAGATACCGTTTGCCGGGCGTGCGATCGCGCTCCATCCAAAGGCCACTAAGCGCTGACCAGGCGGTCGGTTCCGGGGCCTCCGAGAGCGCCGACAGGATGAGTTGCTGCGCCTGCTCAGCCGTCGGGGTGGAGCGCCCAGCGAGAGCCAGCGAGGTGGCGAACGAGAGGCCGGGTGGGAACTCTCGCACGGTGAGGTTCACGCCGATGCCCACAACGGGGACCCTTCCTTCGCCCGTGGGAGTCATCTCTGCCAGCACGCCGCCTGCCTTGCGGATGCCGTCGGAAGTCTCCAGCACCAGGTCGTTCGGCCACTGCAGAAGCAGGTCAAGGGCGCGAGCCGCCGCGAGCGCCACCGCCATTCCGAGCAGCTGCGGCTGCTTCCAGTCCGCATAAGGGTACAAGGCGAGGGAGAGGGCGAGTGCCTCACCAGGAGGGGTCAGCCAGGAGCGCCCGAGTCGACCCCTTCCCGAAGTCTGGTGGTCTGCGCGGACACCGACGACGGCGCGGTTGCCGCTACGAACCCAGCGCGCGAGTTCATCCTGTGTGGACTCCAACTCCGGCACGTGAAGAATCTTGCCTTGAGGCAGCCTCATCGTACTTCCAAGTGGAATGGGATCGACGGAGCCGAGTGGGTGAGCGCGCCGACGCTGATGAAGTCAACACCCGTCTCGGCGATCTCTCGCACCGTCTCCAGCGTAACGCCGCCGCTGGCTTCAAGGATGGCGCGCCCCTCGCAGATGCTCACGGCGTCGCGCATCTCGCCCACCGACATATTGTCCAGCAGGATGACGTCCGCACCCGCGCTGAGCGCGCGATCTACTTGCGCCACGGTCGCGCACTCCACTTCGATTTTCAGCGTGTGACTCACCTCGGCGCGAACGGCGGCAATCGCCTCGGGAATGCCGCCCGACGCCCGGATGTGGTTGTCCTTAATGAGCACCCCGTCGGAAAGCGACATTCGGTGATTCCTCCCGCCGCCGCACCGCACCGCGTACTTCTGGAATGCCCGCAGGCCGGGCAGCGTCTTCCTCGTGTCGGTGATCTGCGACCGTGTGCCACGGACGGCCTCGACGAACTGCGCCGTGAGCGTCGCGACGCCGGAGAGGTGCATGAGGAAGTTGAGCACCGTCCGCTCGGTTTGAAGGAGCAATCTTGCGTTGTAATATCCCTCAAGGACGACATCTCCTGCGCTGACACGGTCGCCGTCAACGACCTTCCACTCGACGAACTCGTCCGGGTCTGCTCCCTCGAGCCAGCCGAGGAGGTGGTTCGCGACGCCCAGCCCGCAGATGACGCCGTCACCCTGCGCCTCGATCATGTAGGCGACCTTGGTGTCCTCCGGCACGGCGTAGCGCGTAACGTCGCCCGTGCCGAGGTCCTCGCTCAGCGCCAACTCGACTGTGTCCATCCACGCGAAGGGGGGGTCTCCAAAGAACGGCTCCACAACCCGGTAGATTATCCAAAAGACACGGAGCGGCGGGAACGGCTACAATACGCTCCGTGCCGGTCTGGGCTGTGGTCAACCAGAAAGGTGGGGTCGGAAAGACCACCACGGCGGTCAATCTTGCCGCCGTGCTCGCCCAGCAGGGCAAGCGCGTGCTCCTCGTAGACGCCGACCCGCAAGGAAACGCCAGCAGCGGCGCGGGCGTTGACCGGAAGCAGATTCGCCACACACTCTACGACGTGCTCGTCGAAGGGGTCCCCGCCGAAGAGGCGATTACCGGCTCCGCCGTTGCGGGTCTGGAGGTGCTGCCCTCGAACCTCGACCTCGCGGGCGCAGAGCCCGCGCTCCTCGGAAAGGTGGGGCGAGAGATGGTGCTCCGCGAGGCGCTCGAGCCTATCGTTGAGCGGTACGACTGGGTGTTCCTCGACGCGCCGCCCTCGCTCGGCATCCTCACCATCAACGCGCTCGCCGCCGCCGAAGGCGCCCTGATTCCGATGCAATGCGAGTATTATGCTCTTGAAGGTTTGAGCCAACTGCTCAAGACGATCGAACTCATCCAGAAGCGCATCAACCCGGAGTTGAAGATCGCGTCGGTGTTGCTAACCATGTACGACCCGCGAAACCGGTTGAGTCAGCAAGTGGCGGAGGAGGTTCGCAAGTTCTTTGGCGAGATGGTGGCGAAGACGGAGATTCCGCGCAACGTGCGCCTTAGCGAAGCGCCAGGCTTCGGCCAGCCTGCGGTGCTGCTGTATCCCGACGCGAAGGGCTCCGTAGCGTATCGAGAGTTCGCCGAAGAGGTTTTTGGCGAGGTGACCCAGCCCGCGCCGGGCGGTGCCTCCCTCCAATAGGTTCACAAGGAGAGTCAGCAGAAAGTGGAACACGAAGGAATGTCGCAGGTTCGGAAGGTCCTCGGGAAGGGCCTCGTGCAACTCATCGGTGAGCAGGACGATGCGACCGTCAAAGAGGTGTCGGTCGAGTCCATCGAGCCGAACCCCCATCAGCCGCGCCGGGAGTTCGATGAAGAGGCGCTCGGCGAACTGGCGGAGTCCGTCCGAAGCGTCGGCGTGCTGCAACCGATTGTAGTTCGGCCGATCGGGCACGACCGATACGAGATCATCGCCGGCGAGAGGCGATGGCGCGCCGCAAAGATGGCGGGCATCGAGCGCGTTCCCGTCGTCGTGCGCACCAGCGACGACACCGATTCCCTCGCCCTCGCGCTCATCGAGAACCTGCAGCGGCAAGACCTGCAGGCGCTCGAGGCGGCGGCTGCGTACGCCGTGTTGATCGAGCGCTTCGGGCTGACCCAAGAAGCGGTCGCCGAGCGCGTGGGCAAGTCCCGCTCCTCGATTGCCAACGCGTTGCGCCTCCTTCGCCTACCCCAGGAGATTCAACAGGGTCTTGCGGAAGGGAAGATCACCGAAGGCCACGCGAGGGCGCTCCTCCAGTTTGAAACACAGGCGGAGATGCTCGCTGTGTACCGCCGGATCCTCGAGAAGGACCTCACCGTCCGCGACGTCGAGCGCCTCGCCCAACAGGGGGCCGGCTCCGAGAGCAAGGCAACCCCACGCCCAGCACCCACGCCGCTCGAGCAGGCGGCAAGCGAGCGGCTCGGCGTACCCGTGCGCATCGTGCGCAAGAAAGAGGGCGGAAGGCTCGAAGTCATCTTCTACTCGGACGACGACCTGGATCGCGTGCTCTCCGTTCTCGGCGTGCGCCTGGACGACTGAACGGAAGTCAGCGCCTCGATCGCCGCTTCCGCCGCAACGAGCGCGTGAGTTGCGCTAAGCACGGCGAGCGGCAGGATGCCCTCATTCGTGAGCCAGAAGAGCAGCGCACCCAACGTGAGGCAACTCCGACCGAGTACTCGGTAGCCGACTCGCGCCTCAATTGCCCAGATTCGTGCTGTGAGGACTCGGCGCCAGAACGCGTTTTGCGCCGCAGCCGTTACGACCTCTGCGATCAGAGCCATTTGCAGAAGCGATAGCCGATCCCCCCAGAGCAGCAAACCATAGACGCCGGATCTGAGGGCGAGGCCGCCCACGGTGGCGAGAATCGGCAGGCGGATTGCGCCCCAGTTCGTCAGAAGCGACGACGCCAGCATTCCAAACCACCCTGGCCCGCAGAAGAACGCAAGGCTTACCCACGTCACCCCGAGCGCGCTCATGTATGGCTCGACGAGCGTCGGAAGCAGCAGCGCGGCCGCGCTCGTAAGGACGACCGTCCCCGAGGCAAGCACGATGAGCAGATCGGACGCGAGCACCACCTCGCGCTGCGCCGCGCCCCGTCGCTCAGCCCAATCCCTCGCGCTGACGCGGAAGAGCGTCGGCTGCACGAGCGCGGTGAACGCCATCATCAGGAACGACTTCGGAGCGAGGCCCACGCGGAACGCCGCCAGCGCAACGCCGCTGAGACCGCCGACGGCCCACCACGACTCGACGAAGCGATTCAAATAGCTCACGCCCTTGACCAAGTAGAAGCCGAGGATCCGCACCGCAGGCAGCCGCACCGGCTTCGCAGTTGCGATCTCCCGTCCGTGAAGCGCGGCGAAGAGAATCGCGACGATGGCGGACTCCGCGCCAAGCGCCCAGGCGACGTTTCCGACCCCCTTCGCGGCTGCGACGAGCAACGCAAGGAACGCTACTGTGGACAGAAGCCGCGCCCCCGCGAGCGAGCGGAACCGCCCAGCGTCCGCTGCCGCGGCCCAGAATCCGCCCTCGGCAACGCCCGCCACCGCGCCGAGGGTGCACATCGCGAACGCCTCGGCGAAGGTCGCGTCAGTCAGTGAAGAACCAACTACCGCGCACACCGCAGCCAGCGCAACACCCACGCCGAGCAGCAGCGGCAGCAGTGAGCGAAACGCCACCAGCGGCTTGCGCTTCGCCTGGTTCGCCAGCACGACGAGTTGCCTGTCCGCCAGCAGGGCGCACACCTCGTACCCGGCAGTCCATAGCAGGACAAGCGTGTAGAACTCGGCGGCGAGCGCCGGGTTCTGGCGAAGCAGGGCCGCGCCCGCGAGGAACTGGACGGCGGGCTTTAGCCCCAGCCAAACGCCGTTCTGCAGCCCTCGCACGTTCAGACGCACCCTCCACGCGGCATAGGGCGCCGAGTATGCCTCACGGCTTGGGGTGGGCCACCCCACGCGACCCGGCAAGCCACCAACCAAGGCTGGGCGCCCGCGGGCGCCCAGCGTCTCTCCTCATTCACCCTCTTCGGGTGGACCGAGGCATTCGATGCCTGGCACGATTGTATCAAACCGGGGCGAGTTGCGCACACCGTGGCGCGCAAATCCGGCAAGAGTGCCGGGGTTTTGCAATCTGGTGAAGCCACTTGGGGGCGTTTGTCACCTCGGCGGAACCCTTGGGACATGGGTAAGTGGATGTCCGGGCTCGCCGCGGCCGCGCTTCTTGTTGTCGGCTGCAGCGGAACCCCTGATCAGCATGCAGATTCGTCGGCCGGCGTGAAGTCAAACTCCGCCGACCGCCTCGCCAGGCAGTACGAGACGAAGCAAACCTCCGCACCGAGAGGCGCTAAAGCGGAGAACTTCCAACTCGTTGGCCGATGGAAGGGCGAACTCGTTCTTCCAAAGAAAGAGGGCAAGCCGAGCCCAGAGGACGAATTCGCGGAGGCGATGGCCAAGGCGTTCCTCTCCGACCTTTGGGTCGAATTCGACGAAGACGGGACCTTCAAGATGAACATGATGGTGCCCATCGAGGGCAAGTACAAGCAGAACGGTAACTCCGTGCACCTGACCCCCGAGACCGTCATGGGCATGACCATGGACGACATGAAGAAGTTGGAAGGCGACGGAGCGACGGTCTCGATGAACGAGGAGCCTCTCATCCTCGAGATCTCCAAAGACGGCAAGACCCTGCGCGCGAAGGACGAGAACGGAGGCGAAGGGGAACTAGTCTTCACACGAGCCTAGCAACACCGTGGTTGCTTCCTCCTGACTGCAGGCCCGCGCACCGCCGCGCGGGCCATTTTTCTGCCATAATGCCGGAATGCGCAAACTGCTTCCGTTCGCTGCTTTGGTACTCGTCCTCGTCGGTGGGTGCGGCTTGAAGAAGGACGACCTCGTCGGTTCCTACTCGGGCGAGTTCTCCCTCACCGAGGAAGACAAGAAGAATCCCGCCACGGCAATGTTGGCCAACGTCAAGCCCACGCTGACGCTCAAAGAGGACGACACGTTCGTGATGAACGTGATGGTGGATATCGAGGGCAAGTGGAGCCTTGATGGTGAGACGATCACCCTCAACCCGGAGACGGCGATGGGCGTCACCGTTCCTGAGAACCAGCGGCAGCCGCTCACCCTGGCCGTCAAGGACAAGGGCAAGGTGCTTGAGGGTACCGCTCCGGACGGCGAAGCGCCGGTCGTCTTCCGCCGCAACGAGTCATAATTCGGGCGTGAAACTGTTTCTCGACACCGGCGACGTTCGCGAGGTCGAGCACGCTGCCCGCTGGGGCGTGCTGGACGGAGTTACCACGAACCCAAGTCTGATCGCCAAGGCCGGGCGGGGCTTCAAAGAAACCGTACTCGAGATTTGCGAACTCGTTCCCGGCGGCGCAATCTCCGCCGAGGTCGTGGCAACCGACCTGGACGGCATCCTGCGCGAAGCGGAGGAGATTGCCTCGTGGCATCCGCAGATCGTTGTGAAGATTCCGCTGATTCCTGAAGGCATAACTGCCGTGCGGCGCTTGAGCGACCAGGGTGTCCGGACAAATGTGACGCTCGTCTTCAGCGTCAATCAGGCGCTCCTCGCCGCGAAGGCGGGCGCAACCTTCATCAGCAACTTCGTCGGTCGCGTGGACGACATCGGTGGCGAGGGAATGAGCGCGGTGGCTGAGACGGTCGAGATGGTCGAGACGTATGGCTTCGCCAGCGAGGTCCTGGTCGCCAGCATCCGCCACCCAATGCACGTCGTCGAGGCGCTACGCTGCGGCGCGCACATCAGCACGATGCCGTTCAAGGTGATGGAGCAACTGTTCAACCACCCGCTCACCGACATAGGGCTTGAGCGGTTCTTAGCCGACTGGAGAGCCGCCGGGCTCGAGATCTTCGAGAAGTCGAGGGTGTAGCCCCCGGGAACATTGCTTGGCTCCGGGTCGTCAAACCGCTTGAGCCGGTGGCGCAGGCGCGCCGGCAAGGAGGCGAAGATGAACGCTCGAAAGAGAAACCTGACCGCTGCGATGGCGCTTGCGGGGCTGGCGGTTGCGCTCGGCGCTCCGCTTAGCGCGCGCGCCGAGTCCCCTGATGTACCAAACCCGACCTTCAGCCAGCGGGCACGCGCCCCGCAGACGGCGTTTCGCGCCGGGCTGATGTTCGACGACGACGGCGGGCTGCTCCTGGGGCTGGACATCGGCTTGCCCGGCATGAGCATGGGAGTAGGGTGGACCGGCCGCCTCGACTTCGACCTTTGGCTGATTGACAGAGACCGTGGGCGCGACGACGACACCGGGTTTGCGGTGATGCTGAACCAGATCACCTCCTCGGATGGGCGCACGTACTTCGGCGGAGGCATCGGCCTTGCGAACACCGGCGACGACACCGACCTTGCGGCCAAGCTGCTGTTCGGCACTCCGCTCTCGCCGCAGTTCACGCTGGAGTTCAATCTCTACTTTGCCGGCGATGCGCAGCTCGCGGTGCTCGGCCGCTTCCGGTTTTAGGAGTTGACGGTCGGTCGCCGCTACAGCGTGCGGTCGAGCGTGCGATACTGAATCGCCTCGGCGAGGTGCTCGGTTTCGATGCTCTCCTTGCCCGCGAGGTCGGCAATCGTTCGCGCCACCTTGAGAATCCGGTCGAAGACGCGCGCCGACATTCCGAGCCGGGCGACCGCCGTGCGAAGGAACTCCGCGCCCTGCTTGTCCAGCGGGCAGAGCTGGCGTACCTCGGAGGGCGACATCCTGCCGTTCACACGAGTTTTCGACTCACCGAATCGCGCCGCCTGCCGTTCACGCGCCTGCATCACGCGCTCGCGTATCGTTTCCGACGACTCTCCCTGTTTGCCGCTGAGAAGCTCATCCTGGGTCAGGCGAGGTACCTCGAGGTGCAGGTCAATCCGGTCGAGCAGCGGCCCGCTGATGCGACCCATGTAGCGGCGAATCTGCTCTGGCGTGCAGGAGCATGGCTTTACGCGGTCGTTGTGGAACCCGCAGGGGCATGGGTTCATCGCGCCGACGAGGATGACCTCGGCGGGGAAGTCGAGCGAAGCCTGAACACGTGCCACCGAGACGACCCCGTCCTCCAGCGGCTGGCGCAGCCCTTCCAGAACGTCGCGGTCGAACTCGGGCATCTCATCCATGAAGAGCACCCCGTGATGAGCAAGCGACACCTGGCCGGGGCGCGGAACCCTTCCGCCGCCTACGATGCTCGCGTGGCTCGCGCCGTGGTGTGGTGCGCGGAACGGGCGCTCCCACACAAGCCCCTTCCGCCCGTCCATCATTCCGGCGCTGCTGTAGATTCGTGTCACCTCTATTGCCTCTGTGAGAGTCAGCGGCGGAAGAATCGTTGGGATGCGGCGAGCGAGCATCGTCTTCCCGCTGCCGGGCGGCCCGATCATCAGCATGTTGTGCCCGCCTGCGGCTACAATCTCGAGCGCTCGCTTGGCGTGCTGCTGGCCCTTCACGTCGTCAAAGTCCACATCGTATCGCACCACGCCGTTCGTTGGTAGGGTCATCGGCTCGACGGGAGTGCGAACTGCCGGGTCGAGCAAAAGTTCGCAGACCTCCTTGAGATGGCGCACGCCGTAAATCGAAACGCTAGGTGCGACGGTCGCCTCGGCGGCGTTCTCCTCGGGCAAAACGAGCCGCTTGACTCCGATCTCCTCGCACAACAGAGCGATGTTCACCGCGCCTCGAATAGGTCGAATCAACCCATCCAAACCGAGTTCCCCTGCTACGACAGTGTCCTCAAAGTGCTCTTGCTCGATCTGACCGCTGGCTGCAAGCACGGCGATGGCGATCGGAAGGTCCAGGAGTGGGCCTTCCTTGCGCATGTCCGCGGGTGCGAGGCTAACGGTGATTCTCTTGATGGGCCAGTCGAAGCCGGAGTTCCGAATGGCGTTGTGTACGCGCTCTCCGGACTCCTTCACGGCAGCGTCCGGCAGGCCGACGATGCTGAAGTACGGGCTCCCGCCCGACAGGGCGGACTCGACCACGACCTCCAGCGCGTCAATACCGAGCAGGGTTGCGGTGCGGACTTTGGCTATCACGGCAACGGCACCATTTTAGCGAGAGCCGGGCAGCGGCTTGTCGCGGAACAGGAAGGCGAGGAATACCCCGGCGAGCAGAACCAGCCCGAAAATGACCACGTAGCGGGCGTTTCCCTCCAGCGTCAGGCCCGCGATCGCGCCCCCGCCGATCACGGCGGCGACCGCGCTCCAGGCGAGGAACAAGCGGCTGTAGAACGGTCGAGCCAGCGTCAGCGTTCGGGCGTAGTCGAGCAGGACGGGCGCTTGACACCGCACGCAGGCGATGGTGCCGACCGGGTTGGACGCCCGGCAGCGCATGCAAAGAACCGGCCGGAAGTCCTTGTCGGTCGCCTCCCGCTTCCACTCTTGCAGTTTGTAGATCTCTGCGCGGAAGAGGTCCCGGATTGAGCGGTTCGCGACGGGGTCCACCTCGGATGACAGACCCGAAGCTGCGCGCTCAGCGATGGTTATCGCATGCCCGCGCCAACCGTACGTGTACAGCAGCGCGGCGATGCGAAAGTGCGCCGCGACGTTCTGCGGGTTGTCGCCGTACGCCTTGAACGCTTGCTCCAGGAGGTGCTCGTCCCCCTCCCGGCTGATACGCTCTTCCGTCTTGGACATGAGGAACGGCATCGCGCCGAGCGACGCAAGCATCGCGACGCCGATGAGCGAGCCGACGACATAGCCGCCCCACGTGCCGACCGCAAGCAGCAGAATGGCCGCTCCGATGCCTAAGAAGCCGGCAACGGCTGAGACCTCGGCGTCAATCATCCTTCGAGCCGTCCACACCACCCACACGGTAACCGGGATGAGCAGCGCGAACGCCACAACCATCCTCTCCAGCAACTCGGCGAAAGCCAGCACCATCATTGCCCGGACATTATGATAGTCCAAACCGTGCAGAGGGTAGACTGCAGCCCGATGCGATGCGCCGTACTCGTGGGCCTGGTGGCATGCCTTCTTGCGAGCGCAGGCGCCTCGCGCCTCGCCCTGGTACCGATTGACTCTCGGCCTCCGACGGCGCAGATGCCCGTCCTGCTTGCCGACATCGCGGGCGCCGATGTCGCAACCCCTCCTCTGGACCTCTTAGGAAAGTTCACCACGCCGGGAGAGGTTGACAAAGTGGGCGCATGGCTCCAGAAGCAATGCGACGACGGCGTGGACGCTGCCGTCGTTAGCGCCGATATGCTCGCCTACGGCGGGCTAATCGCTTCGCGCGAGCCACAAGTTAGCGCAGAGCAGGCGATTCGGCGGCTCGATGCCCTTCGCGCGGTCCGCAAGGCGCACCCCGACCTGCCTGTGTACGTTTTCTCCGCGCTGATGCGTACCGCTCCGACGGCAACCGACCGCAACGAGCCGTGGAGAATGGACCTTGCGCGACTCGTCGAGTTGCAGGAGAAGTATCAGCGCACCGGAGCGTCGCCGTCAAGGGAGTACCGCGACCTGCGCCAACGGGTGCCGAAGCAGCGGCTCGATCAATACTGGGCGGCGCGGAAGAGGAACCTCGAGGTACATAAGGCGCTGATCCGCTTGGTAAAAGAGGGCGTTATCACCTACCTCGTTATCGGCGCGGACGACTCGCGACCCTACGGCCCGCAACATCCGGAGACGAAGGAGTTACGCAAGCTGACGGACGACCTCGGCGTCGCCGGGCGTGTCTACTTCTGCGAGGGGATTGACCAAACGGCGAACGTTCTCGTCAGTCGCGCGCTGCTGAGACTCCACGGGTACTCGCCTATCGTGCGCGTGCACCTCGCCGACGAGGAGGCCGGTAGGCGACCGATGGCGTACGAGTCGAAATCGTTGAACAACGCCGTGCGCGACCAGATTCTCGCGAGCGGAGCGTGGCTTCCCGACAAGAACGAGACGGGGGACTACGTGCTGTTCGTGAACACCGAGAACTCCTCCAGCCGCGCGGTTACCGAGTTGCTCGACGCCATCGTCGCCGTTCAGGACGGGCGCCCGTATGCCGCTGTGGCGGACATCAACTTCGACTCGCTCGGCTCTCCAGACGAGAGATTCTCTCGGGCGCTTCTCGATTCCGGATTGCTGCCCGATCTTCTCTCGTATTCATCGTGGAACACGGCGAGCAACACGTTGGGCACCGCGGTGGCACACGCGAACCTGTACCTACTCGCGTTGAAGACGAACGTTCCCGTGCTCCGTCGCGAGCGCGCCCACCTGACTTTCCTACTGCAGCGCGTCGTCAGCGACTATGGGTATCACTCCTACCTTCGACCGCGA
>JBFMFD010000024.1:0-22406 GCA_040752255.1 Armatimonadota bacterium | reverse complement strand
GCTGGCGCGCCACCGCCTCGCTCTTGGCTCCTTCGATCGCTCGGCAAGATAAAGCGCCTTGCGGTTCCATTCGATCTGTTCGTCTCCGGTCGCGGCGATGGCGATCATGTGCGCTGCGTCAACGGCGAGGCCCTCGAATCCTGCTTCGGACGCCGTGTTGAGCGCTTGCTTGAACAGTGGAAGGGCGTCATCCGGTTTTCCCGCGGAGTTGAGTGTTCGCCCGCGCTCGAGGCAGTAGCGGACGTGGACACGCGGGGGCGCGCCGCTCAGTTGTGCCTCAACGTCGTCCAGCGTCCGGTGCGCGTCATCGAAGCGACCCTGAAGTCCTTGCGCACGGGCGATCTGCGTTAGAACCTCCAGTTGGATCGCGGTGTCGTGCGTCTGCTCGAGCGCGGAATTCAGCCGCTGCTCGGTGGCGGCGGGGTTGGAGAAGTCCCACAGCGCGTCAATCTCGTCGGGCTTCAGCATGGTTAGAGATTGTGGCGTGGGGCTTCGATTGTGATCACCTGGTCAGCTCGGCCTCGTGCCCCTTGCAGCACTCAGGAAGTAATTTGCGAACGAGATCGAGCGCGGCGGTCGCCTTCGTGAGAAACTCGTCGGCGCTTGGAATCGTGAGCAAGTGGGGATGCTGTGCCCAAACGCGGGCGATGCGCTTGTCAATGCGGTGCGCCTCCTCTGCCGACTCGATTCGGATGGCGTTCTGCTTGTAACCCTGCTCCGCCGAGGGCGACCGCAGGTGAATGACCGCAGAATAGCGCAGCATCTCGTCGTCCAGGTTCGTTCCCGTCATCGCAAAGAAGCGGCTCCGGGCAATCGGCCAGTATGCAATGCCGTCCAGGGTGCCTCGATCGCACAGCGCGATGGCGACCTGTCTTTCGTTCTTCGCAAGGTACTCGAGAGATCGCTGGACGTGGAAGATGGCGAGTTGGGCGGCGATGCGACCAGGTTCAGTGTGATGCCGAGGGAAGCCCCCTTCAAACACGATCCCGGCGGCTTCAGGCAGGATGGCGACGTGCTCGCAGAACGTGCGTCTTGCGAGTTCGAGCACTGCCGTCTTGCCCGCCCCCGGCCCCCCGGTGAGGGCGATCAAGATCGGAACATGCGACTGCCTGTTGCAGTGGCAGGGCATCGAGCCGACGGAGTAGGCGTTCATGGCTGGGTTCCTGTGCGAGCAGCCGCGAGGCTCGCATCAGGTGTGACTGCGCCGCCGTGGGCGGCGGCGCAGTCCGGTCGGGTCAGCGGGTAGTGTACCACTGGACGCTGTCGAGCAACGCACTCCAGCCTACTACGTTGACCCCGACGTCAAAGTATGAGATTCGCGCGCGCATGTAAGCGGAGCCGCCCTCTACGTAGCGATCGGCGCCTTGCGCCACGCGTACCTCGGTCGTGGTATCCCACATGGTTGCGTAGCGGACATCCCACAGGTCCCAATTGCCGGTTGCATAGTTGAACAGCTCAACGCGGCGCAGCACCGGGCCGGCGGTGGCCCTGTCGTTGACGACCAGGGTCAGGTCCGTCGGGTGAGGTTCCTCGGCGACTGTTGTGAACTCGACTCGCACCGATGGCGCGGCGACGTCGATAGGTCGCACGGCGCGAACTTCAAACGGGTCGTCGTCCTCGTCGAAGGTCAGTTGGAACGGGCTGTGCGCCACGCCTGCGTGTACAATCGCTGCTAGGGTGACGCTTGCGTGCGGCGCGAGCTTGCGCCAGAACGGTTCCAACACCCCGTTTGTGTCGTTCGGAACGACGTTCGACGCCCCTGTGTCGAACAGGAGGTGAGCACCGGAGTCCGTGAAGGCCAAAGGATAGCACTCCTTATTGGGCTCGAAGCCGTCCCACGTCAACGCGGCGACATACGTGCGCCCGAAGCGCGTGTCGTGGACATAGGTTCTGGATGCGTTGCGCAAGTACCTCCCTCCCTGCAGTGACCATCCGGTCCTAAAAGATACATATCGCCCATCAGGACTAATGGGTGCGGCGAACGACGCAACGGAGTGCGGTCCCTGAACCCCCGTAGACGACACCGAAACCACCTCCGTGGTCCTGGTCGCGCGATCGTGCACGAAGATGTCGGCGGCGGAGCCATTCGAGTCGTCCTGCACAAGGTTCGATGCTAATGAGGGGAAGGCGACACGCATCCCGTCGGCCGAGATTGTCGGTGCGATGCACAGGCCGTTCGCCTCCTCCCCTGATGAGGACACGCTCACACGCTCTACCGCTCCTGTTTGGAGGTCGTACACAAACACATCCATCTCGTCGTTGGTATCGTTTGGTACGAGGTTTCTGGCACGCGAGCGGTAGGCGACGTACCGGCCGTTGGCGCTAATTACGGGGTTGATAGAGTCGCCCCCGCTTTGTCCCCCTCGGTACGTCACCGACACGCGCGTGGTCGTGCCGTTCCATCGGTCTCGAACGAAGATGTCCGTCCAGCCGGCGGAGTCACCAGGAACAAGGTTGGAGGCGTCGGACTGAAACACAACGTAGCGCCCGTCGGCGCTCATTGCATTCCATAGCGAGACCTCGCTGCGGCCGTTTGCCTGCTCGCCGGTAGAAGACACTGAGACACGCTCGGTGGTTCCCGAGACCACATCATGCACGAAGATGTCCCACACGCCGTTCGTATCATTCGGAACCAGGTTGCTTGCTAGGGAGGCGAACGCTACGTACCTTCCATCGGAGGACATACCCATGCCCCAAGACATGCGGTTTCCCGGCGTGCCGTCAGTTGCCCTGGAGACCAGCACGGTTGTCGAGTTGCGCAGGTCTCTCAAGTACACTTGGCTGTGGCCCCCAGTGTCTTCGTTCACGAGGTTGGTCGCCCGCGAACTGAAGAGGACAAAGCTCCCGTCGGGAGTGACGCCATTCCCGTCGCTCTGGTCGTTGCCTTCTGCGCCGTCCGGGGACAGCGCAATGCGGGTGATGTTTCCCCACTGGCCGTCGGCGACCGCCAGGCACACCAACAAGGCGAAACTGCCAACGAGGGTGGCGATTCCGAATCGCTTGGTCTGAGCGTTGCAGCGTGTCATCGTTCGACCTCCCAGTTCACAAAGTCGACAAGTGCCGACCAACTGCCCATGGTCGTTCCCCAGTCGAAGAAACGGAGGCGGGCGCGTACCTGAAGCGTTCCGGGCGCGATGAAGCGCTCGTGGTTGTCGGGGACATCCAACGAGAGCCGCCTCAGGTCCCAGTGCGACAGCCGACGATCCATCACCTCCCAACGCGAGGCATCGAAGTTCCACAGCGACAGTTCCTGGATCACGCTTTCTCCGCTGGAGGCTGCGGAATACACGACCTCGAATCGGTCGGTGGGGCGCGATGGGGCATTCGCCGAGAAGAGCACCTCGGCTCTGGGCACGCCGATTTCGGTCGGTCGGGTCGCCTCCACGGCAATCGCGAACCCGTCCTGAAACCGGGCGTCACGCTCTGACCCGTCCACCACGCGCCCACGCTCGATGGAAACCGAGAGCGGCGCGACCGGTCGGGGCCCGAACTGGTACAAGAACACGCCCCCGAATCTGAAGCCCGGTAAGGGACCCCTTGGAGTGTGGAACGCGACGAACCGTCCGTCCGCGCTGATGGCGGGTGCACCGGCTGCAACCAGTCCAACGCTGCCGGGAGTCGGTTCGGGGATAAGAACCGCCTCGCCGGTGAGCATGTCATGGACGCGTGCCACACCACTACCAACGGCGTAGGTGGCGTACCGGCCGTCATGGCTGAGTGATGCATCTGCTCGGTTGCTGCCGTTGACGAGCGGGCGTCCGAATCTGTCCTCGCCGATGAACCGCGTCGTGCGAGTGACCCGGTCGTACAGATACGGGATGCTGAGTTGCCCATACTGCGGAAGGATTCGTCTGGAGAGCGACATGAAGCTGACATACCGCCCGTTCCCGCTGATGCTCGTGACATACGTCACGGCTGCAGGCTGGCCGTCGAACTCGAACGCTACGAACTCGCTGCTGCCGCTGACCCGGTCACGGACAACAGCGAAGGGCAAGTTGTCCCGACTCGCCACCATAGCGACGAAGCGCCCGTCCGCGCTGATGCTGGCGGGGCCTGCGTCGTCAGCGGGCGAGCCGTCCGGCAATATGGAAACCAACTCCGTCGTCCCCAAAAGCCGGTCACGAACGTAGGCGCCTGCGCTGATGCCGGGTGCAAAGTTCGTCGCCCACGAAGTGAAAGCAACGAAGCGGCCGTCGGCACTGATGCTCGGAGCAGTCGAATGCCCGTTGCCCTGCTCCCCGGTGGAGGAGATGGATACGCGCTCGACGACTCCTGTGGCTCGGTCGAACACGAAGACATCGTCCTTGGCGTTGGTGTCCTGAGCAACGAGATCACTGGCTGCCGAAGCGAACGCGACGAAGCGGCCGTCGGCGCTAATCCTCGGGTATCTGCTATGGCCGTTCCCAGGCATGCCGAATGGGTTGCGCGACACCAGCGTGGTCGCTCGGGTGCGCAGGTCATGCACGAACACATCCTCGAACATCGCGGTGTCGTTCGGGACAAGGTTCCAAGACCACGACGAGAACGCGACGGCGCTGCCGTCTCCACTCACGGATGCAGAAGTGGCTCCGGAGGATGCCGGTTCACCGGACGAAGAGATAGACACGGCCCAAATCGTCCCTCGTTGGCCGAGGGCCGATGCGGGAAGAAGTAGAAGTGCCAATCCGAAGGCAAGGGTCGCGCCCCCGCCTGCACAGGTGCGTTTCATCACAGTACCTCCTATTAGAGTAGTATGTCTTCACAAGAGTTTATGAGTTCATCGTCCCGCCGCAGCGCCTTCGGCGTCGGCTGAACGTTCACCTACAGTATACGTGTACTCGCCGCAGCAGGTGCCGTCAATTCTCATGGTCGCGTGGGCGGCGGGTCGAATCGCGAGCGCTTCCCGGTGCGCCCGACTGCGTATACTCCGCCCATGCCTTGGCTTCCGGCTGTGGCGATGATGGGGGCGGTGGCGCTGGGCGGGGGCAGCACCAGCGAGCCGACCGCCGCGCAAGACGTGACCGTCAGGAGCCTGCTCTCCGAGATGGCGGATTTGGGGCGCCTGTCGCGGATGTCGGAGCCCGCCTACTCCAACAAGCAGGCGAGCAGCTACGACCGCGCCGGCAAGTCGCCCACCGAGGATTGGTTTGCCAATCGAGACTTTGGGCAGTTCGTTCGGACCGAGAGAAAGCTGGGCAGGAATGAATACGTGATGGCGGATCTAAAGGGGCCGGGCGCGGTCGTGCGCATTTGGTCCGCCAACCCGCAAGGCACCCTCCGGTTCTACTTCGACGGCAAGGAGTTGCCCGAGTTGGTCGTGCCGATGAGGGAGTTGCTGGGCGGAGCGCACCCGGACTTCCCGCCGCCGTTTAGCGGTGTTCGCGGCGCGGGGGCAAACCTGTACTACCCCATTCCTTATCGAGAGCGGTTGGTCATCACGGTGGACGACATTGACGCCAACCCGCGAAGCCTGTACTACCACGTCAACTATCGTGAGTACGCCCCAGACACGCCCGTGCGGACTTTCTCGCTCGCGCAAGTGAAGGATGCCGCGCTGATGGCAGAGCGCGTCGCCGCGGCTCTCACCTCGCCTTCGCCGAGGCGCTCGTATCGCGAGCGAGTGCTCTCGCAGCAGCAGGTGATCCAGCCCGGTGCGGTGATGGCGATGCGCCTGCCCGATGGCTCCGGCGAGGTGCGCCAGTTCCGCGTGTGGCTGCAGGGGTACGAACCCGACCCATCTGCGCCCGATGGCCTCGGCGAGCCGGTTGCTCGGGAGCGGACGCTTCGAGGAGTGGTTCTCGACGCGTCGTTCGACGGCAAGACGACGATCACCTGTCCCGTGGGCGACTTCTTCGGCGCGGCGCCGGGGCTGGTTCCTTACGAGTGCCTGCCGTTCACCGTGTCGGAGAGCACCGGCTTCCTGACATGCCGCTTCGTGATGCCGCAGCGAGAGGAGGGCGTGCTGTTCTTCACAAACCACAGCGACCGCCCTGTACTGTGCTCGGTGGAAGCGCTCTGGGTGCCGCAGCCCTGGACTGAACGAACGCTTTACTTCCACGCCAAGTGGAGGAGAGAGGCGATGCCGACACGTCCCATGCGCGACTGGAGGGTTCTCTCCACCAGCGGTCGGGGAAGGTTCGTCGGCCTGTCGCTGTCGCTGATGAACCCGGTCTCGACCTGGTGGGGCGAAGGCGACGAGAAGATATATATCGACGGCGAAACGTTCCCCTCGACTTACGGCACCGGCACCGAAGACTACTTCGGTTATGCCTGGGGGTCGCCGCAGGTCTTCCAGCACCCCTATCACAACCAACCAAGGTGCGATGGGCCGGGCAATCGCGGGTTTTCGTCCGTCAACCGATTCCACATCGTGGACGACCTGCCGTTCCAGCGGTCGTTTCGGTTCGACCTCGAAGTTTGGCACTGGCGGGACGTGACGGTGGACTACGCCGCCGTCGCATACTGGTACGCTGATGGCGAGTCCAAGGACGACTTCGCTCCCATTCGCCCCTTCATGCTGACGCTGCCCGCGGTTCCGGAGATCTGGGCGGTACCGGGCGCGATCGAGGGCGAGAGCCTGTCCGCGGACGGCGCGCCGAACGGCGTTCTGGAGGTGCAAGAATTGAGCGATGAATGGTCAAGCGGCAGGCAACTCTGGTGGAGAGACGCTGCGCCGGGCGACCGACTCGTGCTGAAGGTCTCGGCGGAGCCGGGTGAGGCGAACCTGAAAATGGGTTTCACGATTGCGCGAGACTACGGCATCGTGCGCCTGATTTGGAACGGTAAGCCGCTCGGCGAGCCACTCGACTTCTACTCCGCGAACCTGAGCCGTAGGCAAGTTGACTTCGGGCGCGTCGCGGTGCTGGCTGAGAACACGCTTGAGGTCGTCATCGAGGGAAGCAACCCGGCTGCCGAGCCGAAGCGTCATATGTTCGGATTGGACTACATCCTGCTGGAGCGAAGCGAATGAGGCAACACTTTTCGGGCCCGTCGCCCTACGAAGAAACCGTCGGCTTCTCGCGCGCGGTGCGCGTGGGGAACATCGTCTACGTTAGCGGCACCGCGCCGATAGGGGACGATCGCATGACCGTCTCTCCCGGGGACGCATACGGACAGGCGATGCGCTGCTTCGAGATCATTGACAAGGCGCTGCAAGACGCTGGTTCAAGCATCCAGGACGTCGTGCGAACGAGGATCTACATCACGTCCCGCGTCCATTGTGGAGCCGTTTGCCGTGCCCACTATGACGTGTTCGCCAAAGTGCGCCCCGCGGCGACGATGGTCGTCGTAACAAAGCTTCTCGAGGAGGACTGGCTCGTCGAGATCGAGGCAGAGGCGGTCGTCGGCTCGGGCGCTGAACGTCAGGACTGACTCTTCTTGCCCTGATCCAGTTGCGTGATGGTGCCGATGAGGGTCTTCTCGACGTCCCCCGTCTTGCCCTGCTGAAGGTCGCGCACGGCTTGCGCCACCTGCGCCGCCTCCTCCGCGCGGCCGTCCTGCTGGAGCAGCATCTGCGTCTTTTGCAGCTCTTGAATCGCCATCTGCGCCGTCAGTTCCCCTGCTTTCAGTCCCATCATCGTCTTCTCCACGACACGGGTGGCGAGCGACACTTCGACCGATTGGGCGACCCTCGGGTTCTGAGGCGCAGAGCATCGCTGCTGGTCGGCGGTGAACTCGATGATGCAGTCGAGGTCCATCGCCTCGCGCTTGCCCGTCAGAGCGTCGTCCCACGAAAGCGTCGCGGCAAGCACGCGGTATTGCCCGAGGGGGTGGTTCTGGAATTCCAACTCCACCGCCGCCTGCATCGTCGTGCCGCGCTCGACGTCTGCCAGGCCCAACGTAGCCTCTTGCTGACCCGGTTGGACGTTGTGCCCGTATGCCTGTCGGATCGTTACCCATCGGGCGGCTTTGAGGCGTAGTTCCACGTTTCGCGCAACGGTGGTCATCAGCTTGTTCATCTCCACGCGGAAGATTTCAGGTATCGCTTCCGGCTTGTTGATGAAGTAGTAGTTGCCGCCGGCGCGCTTCGCCATCGCCGCAAGCAGCTCCTCGTTGTAGTCGTATCCAAAACCGAGGAACGTGCACGTTACACCCCGCTGCTTGATGTCTCCCACGTGCGCGACGAGGGACTGGAAGTCCTTGACTCCCGCGGTCGGCTCGCCGTCTGTGAAGACAACGATTCGCTCGACGCGGCTCGGGTCCTGCGTGGCAAGCACCTGCTGCGCACCGAACGAGAGGCCATCGTACAAGTTCGTCGTGTTCCCCGGCTCGATGCGCTGGATGTGCTGCTTCACGAGGTCCTTGTTCTGAACGCGGGCGGGCGGCATCAGCACCTCCACCGCTTCTTCAAAGGTAACGATGCTGACGATGTCGTCCGGCGCGAGCAAGTCTATTACGTACGCGCAAGCGCGTTTGACGTACTCGAGCGGCTCGCCCTCCATGGAGCCGGAGCGGTCTATCACCATGCACAAGTTCAGCGGGGTGCGCGCGTCGCCGATGCTTCCCGCCCCGGTTACCTCGAAAAGGAACGCTTCGCGGGCAGGGCTGTTCGCAAGCGCGCACTCCCTCCCGGCGACCACCTCGGCAGCCAGCGCCTTGTTGCTGGGAGGGGAAACCATCTGCGTGCGGTTCGAGTCGCCGAGCATCTGCGTCCGGTTCGCGTCCGCGAGCGATTGCGTGCGATTAGGGTCGAGTGGAGCGCCGGTCGGATCGTTCATCGCTCACTATTATACGGTCTCGCGAGGCGTTACGCCGGGTGCGAGCGCTCAAGGCGGAACGTCGTCGAGCCGATTCGCACGATGTCCCCCTCACGGAGCGTCATCTGCGGCGCCTTGACGCCGTTCACAAACGTGCCGTTGGTGCTGTTCAAATCCCGAACTTGGACGCCGCCCAGGGTCGCCCGAAATGCCGCGTGCACCCGGCTTGCGGCGGAGTCGCCCGCGAGGTTGATGTCGCTTGCCTCTCTTCCCGCGACGACCTCGGTGTCCATGGGAAGGGGGTACCGCCGGCCCGACGCCGGGCCGTCCACAGCAACGAGCACGAAGAAGGCGGGCGAAGGGGCGACGCTCGGCAGTCGCGCGCCCGCCTGTCCCATCGGGGGTGTTGCCGCCGGTGTCGCGCCGGGTATGGCGCCGCCCACCATCCCGCCTCCGGCGCTGCTCACGGGAACGCCGGCAGGGGGAGTCTCGGGTGGCTGGGATTGCGTCACGGGCGCGCTCGCGCGCGGGTTCCGAAGCAGGAATCTTAGGTTGTGGGAGCCGACGTTGACGACGTCTCCGTGTTTGAGTGTTGCCTGAGGGACGCGGATGCCGTTGACGCCGATGCCGACCGGCGTGCCGCTGTCGAGCAAGACGTACTCGCCTCCTCGCCTCTCGATGCAGGCGTGGAGGGGTGCGACGTTGGGATCTCCGAACAAGGGGATGTGTGCGGTTTCGCTTCTGCCGATGAAGGTTCGGTGGGCGTCGACGACCCACTCCTTGCCCTCGTTGCGGCCGACCTCGAGGCGGACCCACGCCTTGCGCGCCATCATCTCGACGATGCCGATAAGCAGTCCGACGAAACCGCCGATTGCCGTCATGGCAATCGCGCGTGAGACCAAGCCGACCTCGGTGACTCCGCCCTCGACGCCCCGAAGTTCGACGATGGTCCTGCTGAACATCGCTCCGATCAGGTCGAAGAGGCTTCCTCCGATCGCGCCGCCGATCAGCCCGCCGAGCGCGCCTTGCAAGGCACGCGGAAGGGAACGAGCCGATGCGCCCACGACCAAGCCGATGAGCGCGCCGAAGGGGGCAAACACGAGCGTGCGCGCAATCACCATGTCGGGCCGGATGCCCCGCTGGAGGAACACGCCCTCTGAGAAGAAAGTGTGAGCGATATCCTCGCCTAAGGATAGGCCGAGCATTCCGCCCACCGCGCCGAGCGCGCCGCCAACCAGCGCCCCGATCAGAAAGTGCGCCCTGCTCCCCTGGTACAAGCCGGTGAGGCCCCCGAGCGCGAGCCCGATGACGCCGCCGGTCGTCAACGCAAAGAGCAGTTCCCACCGCGTCCAATCGCGCGAGTGGAACTGCGCAGGCGCGCTGGGCTCGACGAGCGCCCATCCGAGCAGCCCTGCTGCGCCGCCCACGATGAACATGAGGAAGATCTTCATGCGGCGCTAACTCTCCACACGTAGTTTGACGAAACCAACTTGCAGTTTGTCGCCCGGCTGCAACGGATGCTCTGTGTTCGCTTCCAGGCGCACACCGTTGACGTACGTCCCGTTTGTGCTGCCATCGTCACGGATCAACAGCGCTCCTTCCCGCACGCTGAGCGTCGCGTGACGCCGGCTCACGGTCGCGTCGGTGATCGGTAGGTCGCAGGCTGCGTCCCGTCCGAGGACATACTCTCCTTCGCCGGGGACGTCAAGCGCGACTCCATCGCCGACCAGGCGGAATGCTCTGCGAGGCGAGTCCGTCGGCGTGGCGTCGCCCGGCACGACCGGCTCGATGCCCTCCGTAATCGGCTGGGCGGCGGGAGCGGCCGGTGGGCGGGCGCTATCGGGCGGCGCGCTCCCCGCATCCGCTGTGGTGGACCCGGGCGTGTCGCTCGGCAGTTTGACGCCGAGCCGTCGCAGGCTCTCGGCGACTCGGTTCTCGTGGTGCTTCAAGAAGTGATACAGCCCTGCAAGAGCGGCTGCGCCTACGATGAGCGCGATGGCGATGGGCAGCCACTTGCGCCCACCCGAAGAGGTCTGTGCAGCCGCCGAAGATTCGCCGGCATCTTCATCTGCGGGCGCGGGCATGTCGTCGGGAGCGTTCGGAAGAGACACCGCGAGGATCGGCTTCGCCTCGGCGCGCTGAAGCGTTAGGTCGAAGCGCTGCGGCACGGTCTCGTGCTGGGCGCCCTCGCGGACGTAGCGGATGAGCACGCTCACCTCGCCGGGAGGAATCCCGAAGAACGTCGCCGAGCCCTCGGCAAGCAGGCGAGTGAGCTCCTTGCCCTGAGATCGCAAGACGGCGAGACCGTGTGCAGGCTTGCCCTCGAAACTTGCACGCACCTCCACCTCGGCGATGCGCCAGTCACTTTCCTTGACGCTATAGGATGCCGTGACGCCGTCCCATGGGGCGAAGGCGACGTTTGCTCGCTCGACATCGAGCACAACCAGCCAGCCTTGAGTGAGACCTTCCGGAATGCTGAGGGAGAACTCCCGGCCCAAGAACTCAGCCCCGGCGGAAGGAAGGGCTTCGGGCAACTGGGGCACTGCCCAGGCGCGCACCTGTGCCTCTCGGTCGAGCACGACCTTGACCTCGGCTGCGGAGAGAGGGACCAGCAGCAAGAGGAGGCAGACGGCAGCGGCCGCGCGTGCGGCTCCGTCCCCTCTTGAGGGTGGGGTCGGGGTGAGGTTCATCCGCTGCGCACGGCTGTCCCTACGAGAGGCTTTGATAGTCTCCTTCGTCCCAAACATCGTCGTCCTCCCCGTCGTTCTCGCCTCGCATGATTACCTCGAACAGTCGTTCCCTGAGGCGGGCGAGGGTTGAAGGCAAGGCATCGGCAACTTCAGAGGCGGTCCAGCCGATTCCCACGCTCTCCTCCTCATAGATGTCGTCCGCGGCTTGGCCGTGCCACATGGCTCCTGCGCATGCCGCGAGGAAGGCGCTCCCGCGAACGGCGAACAGGGTACCGACGATGCCGGACAGGACATCCCCGGTACCGCCCGATGCCAAGAGTGGGTTGCCTGTTGTGTTGACCATCACGTCGGAGCCTGGAGCGGCGATGAGGCTGTAGGCTCCCTTCAGCAGGCAGACCGCATCGTAGCGCGACGCCACTTCGCGCACGGCGCCAAAGCGATCCTGAGACACCTTCGCGTAGTCAACGCCTAGGAGCCTTCCTGCCTCTCCCTCGTGGGGGGTGAGGACGGCGACGCCGGGCGGGCGGTGTTTGAGGCTTGGGAGGTGGAACAGGGCGTCGGCGTCGAGGACATAGCGCCGCAACGCGCCCTCGCCGCTGGCACCCCCGGCGTCCCCGCCGGTGGGCAGTTGATGCGCCAACTCGAAGAGGCGATTGAGGAACCGGCGCACCCCCTCGCTCCTGCCGAGGCCTGGGCCGATGACGAGGACGTCTGCCTCGGCGGCGCGCTCTGCCACGAGATCGGCGGCACTCTCGTTGACCATCCCATGTTCGTCCGGCAAGGGTAGGAGGGGGCACTCGGGCAGCTGCGCTCGGACGCCGGCGAGCCCTTCCGAGGTCGAGGCTGCGAACACGAGGCCCGCTCCTGCGCGCAATGCCCCCCGGCACGTCAGCGCCAGGGCGCCCGGATAGTTCGTCGAACCCGCCACGACGAGCACCACGCCGGAGGTGCGCTTGTTATCCCTCTTGCCGCGCAGCGGGAGCCCCGGCAGGGCATCCAGGAGGGTGAGGACCGCTGCGTCTCCGAACTCCTCGAGCAGTTCGTCGGGGTGGCCGATGTCGGCGATCTGCCATGCGCCGCTCGCTTCGAGGCCGTCGTTCTGAAAGAGGAAGCGCTTCGGCAATCCGAACACGACGGTTTCATCCGCCATGACGTGTGCGCCTGGGGCGATGCCTGTGTCGCAGTCCACGCCGGTCGGGATATCGGCGGCGATGATGTGCGCCGCGCCCCCCGCCGCCTGTACGAGATGGAGGATTGCGCCCTCCGGCTCGCCTCGCGCGCCCGTGCCGAGGAGGGCGTCAAGGACAACGTCCGCCTCGCCCGCGGCTTGCTCGGCGTGGCGGAAGGCAGGCGAGCCGGGATGGTGAATCTGGTCGCTCTTCTGCGACAGGAGATGGTATTGCTCTCGTGCGTCTCCCTTCAGCGATTCGGGTTCTGCCGCGAGGAAGACATGTACGTCCTTGCCCTCTTCGATGAGGAGGCGCGCCGCGGTCAGCCCATCCCCGCCGTTGTTTCCGGGGCCTGCAAAGACCACAACTGCCTCGGCGCTGCCGGCGGCGTCCGCGAGGGCGCGCCCTGCGCGCTCCATGAGTTGGATGGACGGGATGCCGTGCTCGGCGGCGGTGCGGCGGTCAATCTCCTTCATCTCCTCTGCGCTTACGATTCTCATTGGAGTCTCCTGTTTAGCCGGACGCTACCGCCGCACTTTACATGATAGTAGGCTCGCCCCCGCTTGAACGGCCGGACGCGTGGGATCTCCTCTCCGCACCGCGCACAGCGATAGATGAGCGTCCTTCGAGGCTTGGGCGTCGGGAGGGGGGCGTAGTTGTGCGTTCGCTCCGGCGAGGCGCCGAGCGCGGTCATGACTCTCTTCCACTCTTCGCCGTGCGGCTTGGGCTTCCGTCCGAACAGCTGATAGACGACGAGGTGGGCGTACTCATGGAGGAGCGTCTCGCGAACCCGCTCCTCGGTTGTGAGGAGCAGGGCGCTCAAGCAGATGCGGTTCTCCATCGGGTAGGCGCGCCCCGCAGTAACCGGATAGCGCCTCCACTCGACCGTCGGGGGCTTCGGCAAGGGGTGAATGGCGTGCGCGTGGCGAAGGGCGCGCTCGGCGGCCGCTTTCTGGGCCGCAGAAGGCGCTGCCGCCGTCGGTTGTGCGCTGGGGTTCGGCCGCCTCGCCCAGGAATTCATGCCGGGGGATTATGACTCCCTAGGCGAGGGGAATACTGGCGGGCGCCGTCCCGGTTCGTCACTGTCGCTCAAGCGCGCCTCGTGCGCGCCAGCAGACTCATTCGTCCCCACCCCGGTCGTTGGACCTCTGGATCATCAGGTAAATCGAAACGCACGACGCAAGTGCCATCAGCCCGGCCACCACCCCTAACGCGATCAGATACGGCCGCATCGCGGGCTGCGGCGGAGTGCCCAGCATGGTTCCGATGATAGCACCCAAACCCACCAGCCCGACCGCTACGGCCAACAGGTGGTTCACCGTCCTCACCCCAGTTTCCTGGCGCCGCGGCAACACCTCCACGCCAGCAGCGTACAAGATCGTGACGGACGCTAGGCCAAGCAGCCACAACCATGCGAGGTACTGATATAAGATCTAAAGTCACGGTAAACAAGAACGCACTTAGTGCACCGCACAAGGTGATGAGGATCACTCCGGTATTGGGTTTCACAGGTCCACTCCTGGGGCGCCAGAAGCCGTTCAACTGCGTTTCCTTAAGAGCCAGTTCAGAATCTCAGAGACAAGAATGGCTGCGGAAACGATGCCAAAGAGCACAAGCGCGGCCTCGAGGCGTTGCGGGGCGGGTCGATCCCTTACAAAGGGAACACCCGCGAACAGCGCGAAGATCAGGTAGAACAGCCACTTCTCGCGTGCACTCACTTCTGGATCTCTCCGGTGCCAATTCCGATGCAAGGTGGCTTCCTAGGAACCACACGGCACCCCAGCGGCGGCTTGTCGCAAGGGCACGGGAACGGATCTGCCATTTCCATACCACAATTGCAGCAACATTGCGGCAGGTCCTTGGGCCAAGGATACGTCCCGCCCAAACGCGCTACCGTGCAATCCGGGTCGTCACGATGGAATTCGCAGTAGCACATGCCTTGGCACGACATGTGCGCGAGTATCCCTCCGACGATCGCACCGATCGTCCTCCCCACTACTGTGCCCACGATGACCCACGCTACCGAACAACAGTATCTGCAGGTGTCCTCATTCCACCCAAAGATCAGAATCAACGCCAAGCATGTAGGCCCGGGGATGATGAGCGCGTCACGCACACGTTTCCAGGCTTGATCCCCCCTCGGATCAATCGCCATCGTAGCCGAGTTGCCCACGTACCCATACAAGTTCAGGTTCGGCACGGGGTCCCAAGACCAGAACCTACCGTGCGCGGGAGAGTAGTAGCGTACGCCGAGCAACAGCAAGCCCGACGAAGAACCCATCGCGCCGTCGTCGTAGTAGCCGTATTGACCCACGTAGCGATAGGGGTTCACGCTCGTGCCGCTCGAAGACTCCACAACACCAAACGCGTTGTACTCGTACGTGTCGGTCACCGTCTCGCTCGAATCCGTCAAAGCCCGAGTCGAGCCGAGCGCGTCGAAGTGGAAGTACCGCTTCGTCCCCTCGCGGTTCGTGCTGATGAGACCTAGCCCCCACGTGTTCACAGCCTTGATCGTAAACGTCCCGCCGACCAGCGTGTACTCCATCAGAATCTCGCCCGTCAGCTCGTCGTGAACGAAGTTCGTCCAGTCGCTCGCGCCGTTCAGTTTCGAGCGCATCCTCTTGCCGTCGCCGTCGTACTGATGCTCGTCGTCGTTCGTCGTGCCGGGAAAGTCCACGCCCGTCAAATGTCCTTCGTCGTCCCAGTTGTAGGTCGTCGTGTTCCCGCCTTCCACCTTCGTCTTCGTGTTCCCGAAGTGGTCGTACGTGAAGTCCACGGCGCCCGCGTCCGTCATCTGGTTGTTCGCGCCGTAAACGTAGTCCGTCGGAACGCCGTCGTCATGTTGGGTGAGGCGATTACCGTTCGGGTCATAGAGCCACGCGTACTGATAGCTCCGTGAGCCGCCGGTCTTGGCAGACCACTTCGTCTCGCTCCGCAGCTGATACCGCGGGTCGTACGTGAACGCCCAGTACTTGCCGTCCTTGTCCTTCATCGAGAGCCGAATTCCGGCCTTATCGAGCTCATACTCGAAATCCGTGATCACCGTACCCGATTCCTTCTTGTCAAGGGTCCTTCTGAGGTACGGCATCTTCCCGGAAACATAGTCGTGCGTGTTCGACGTGTCCTGATAGAACACCTCGCGCGTCGTCTTGCCCGTCAGGTCGGTCGCCCGAAGCGTGATCTTCTTCAGCCTGCCGTCCGAGAGATAGTCGTGATCGGTCACCTCGCCGTCCGGGTTCGTCACCCTGGCCAATTGCCCGTCGTCGGTGTAGGTGTAGTCCCACGTCTTGGCGCTCAGGCCTCGAAGCGTTACCTTCTTCTGCGTCACTTGGCTCGCGGCGTTCCAGACGTATTCCAGCACGTAGTTGTGGTCCGTGCCGATCACGAACCCCTGCGGCCCCTGCTCTACCTTCGTCAGCCGCTGAGCCATGTCGTAATAGTACCGCTTCTCGCCCGAAGCGTCCTTCATCGTCTTCCTCAGATCGTTCTTGTAGTACTCAAACTCGGTGTCCGTTCCGGAGACCGCCCGCTTCGTCAGGCGGTTGAACCCGTCGTACTCGAAGTCCACCGTCGTCTCCGTTGTGCCTTCCTTATTCGTCTTGGACTTCAGCATACCCGGCTCCCAGTAGGCGAGCAAGATCTGGTTGCCCCCGGGCATGTCAATCTGCGTTTGCCGATTTGCGGCATCGTACGTGAACTGCGTCGCGTTGCCGCGGGCGTCGGTCTCCTTGGGTGATACTGTATGCGGTACACGAGGCTGCAAGTTCAACCCCCGGATCCGGCGCGGACGATACGAAGGAGAGACTCTTGCATGACTGTTCGTTCCTGCGAGTCAAGCGCGCAGAGCACAAGTGGCGCCTCGGGGAGGTTGAGCACAAACTCAAGGGCGCTGGGTGACAGCCCTCCCTCCATGTGCAGATAATACAAACAGGAGTACGTCCTTCGAGCGAAGCCCGCACCTGAGAGTGAGACGAGCGGCAACGCCGTTAGCCAGCGCAGTACCTCCAGCGCCAGCACTTCATTGGGCGGCCAGCCAATTGCGCGCAGAAGGGCGTCCACGATTCTACCGCCCAGGGCGGCACTACGCTGGTCGTCGGAGAACAGAAGCACCTCCGGCACCCCATGCCTCCGAAGCTGGTTCAACTCTTCGATCGCAGATGCGGTTTCTCCCGCGTCCATCAGACCGTGCGTGCGGTCCAGGGATTCGACCACAGCGCGCAGGTCATCGGCTCCGCATTCTGCCCAACCTTCGTCGGCTGCTCTGCTACGCCTTGTAGCACGAATCACTCTATGCCGCAGCCAATCCATTTCGTCGCGTCTGAGCGCAGCCTGCATGAGCAGTCGATCGTGGCAACGCACCGCAATATCCTCGACTCGTTGCCGCAGTTCTCGCACTTCCGATAGCTGGTATAACAGGTCGAGAGATACTCGCGCGAACTGCGCGCCCGCCTCCGAGAGGAGAGGGAGTTCCATCAGACGATCTATTGTCTCGAATAGCGCAACGTATTCCCTGCTCTCCCATGCGGCCCGAATCAGAACATCTGCCAAGCGCTCCCCCAGGCGTACCGCTTCCTGGTTCGGAGCTAACATCAATTCCCGCATAGCATCGGAAGCGTGAACGGAATCCAATACTTCCAAGGCAGACTTGTGCCTTGATGCCCTCAAGAGTTCTTCGGTAGTGTCAAGCACATCAGAAATCGAACCACTCATTACGTTAGCCTTGCAGGGCGAGGGCTTCCGAAGGGCGAGGGCAGGATTGATGAGTATCCGAAGCGCTCCCGCTCCCAGTAGCGGCAACGCTCATCCTCAGACGGCCAATGGCCACCGTTTTGTACGCACCTGCGGAAGCATTCACCACATGGATCGGTCCATGGTGCCCAACCAGGGGGTTTCCGGTAGAACGAACACTCATAAAGGTGGGAGTAACACTCACGGAGGTTGACGGGCGTGTTCGGAGGAGGCGGCCAATCCCTCGGGCGAGAGCCCGTGTCATCCTGGCGAGGATTCGTGCGACGCGGTGCCGCCACCACAGCGACGGCAACTGCTGCGAGGAGGATCAGCCCGACAACATCTCCAATTGGTAGCGGACCGTCGGCAGCTGCGGCGGTTCCGGCGACCAACAACGCTTCGGCAGCTGTCATCGTCGCCACGGCTTGGTTTCCGCTCGGATCAATCGCCATCGTCGCCGAGTTGTTGACGTACACGTACAAGTTTAGGTTCCGCACCGGGTCCCAAGACCAGAACCTGCCGTGCGCGGGGGAGTAGTAGCGTACGCCGAGCAAGAGCAAGCCCGACGAAGAGCCCATCGCCCCGTCGTCGTAGTAGCCGTACTGCCCAACGTAGCGATAGGGGTTCACGCTCGTGCCGCTCGAAGACTCCACAACACCAAACGCGTTGTACTCGTACGTGTCGGTGACGGTTTCACTGGAGTCGGTGAGGGCGCGAGTCGAGCCGAGCGCGTCGAAGTGGAAGTACCGCTTCGTCCCCTCGCGGTTCGTCGAACTCAAACCCAGCCCCCACGTGTTCACAGCCTTGATCGTAAACGTCCCGCCGACCAGCGTGTACTCCATCAGAATCTCGCCCGTCAGCTCGTCGGGGCGGGTTACTTCCATCGGTCCCTCTGCGTCAGGAGCAGGAACAGCAGGCCATTCGCTGCTGGCAGTACGAAAAAGACAGGATCTGCCGACCACGACGGACCGAGCAAGCAAAGGGCTACGTACAATGCATTTGCGCCTGCGCCCGCCCAGACCGCGCCAAGCGACCTGCCTAAAGAATGCCACGCCAATACCGTAACGATGACCCCGAGGGCGACTGAGCTCAGTCCCACCACATCTGGAGGTACGAGGTAGGGCGCCCGCAAGTGAGCCGGCGCTGGGGTGGACATGCCCATCGCGAACCAGATCAACAACGCGAAGAGGCTGTGGATGATTGCCATCGCTCCAATTGCCCCTCTCATTACTGTACCTTCGTCATGGTGCGAGCCCTACCTCGACCACCAGGCCACCTGCCGCGCCGGGCCGCCACCACCTCGACTTGGCGTTCCGCCCGGTGAGCCGCCGCCAATGCCGCCCACAGCCGGGTTGGGCGCGGGATTAGTCCCGGGCTGTGAAGGCGGCAAGAACGCCTCGCCGGCCACTGGTTCCGGAACCGGACCGGCCCGCGGGTGGTTCCAGTACCGCGGCGCGTAGCGGTACGGATTCGACAGGCACGGAGGACACGCGTACCTGGCGAACCATCCGCAGGCAGCTGCGAATGCTATCTGAATCTGTCTGGCCGCGTTCTCGCAACCAAAGGAGTCGCAGCACCCCGAGTGCAAAACCTGAACAGCACAAGCGGCAAGCTCACAGTCGCAGCACTGGTGTGCACAGTTCTCGCTGTAACCCATCGCGTAATGCCCTTCGAGGCAGCGATCGTGGACCATGCAGCACCGGTCAATGCAGTCAATTGGCAGGTACCCCCACCCAGGCGGCTTGACGTTGGCGCTGCCGCAGAAGTTGCCGTATGCCCATAGCCCAAAACCAAAGTCGCGCCTGCTCGGCCCTTCGCCCCACGCGTTTCGCCCTTCGTCAACTACAGGTCCGCTGCCCCCGCTCAGGCCGCGGGCGTACTCGGGTCTGTAGTACCCGGACGGAGTATAGACCATGGCACCCGCAGAACCCATGACCCCGTCGTCGTAGGCTCCTCGCCCCCCGCCAAATCTAAACGGATTCACGCTCGTGCCCGTCGAAGACTCCACAACACCGAACGCGTTGTACTCGTACGTGTCGGTCACCGTCTCGCTCGAATCCGTCAAAGCCCGCGTCGAGCCTAAGGCGTCGAAGTGGAAGTACCGCTTCGTCCCCTCGCGGTTCGTGCTGATGAGACCTAGCCCCCACGTGTTCACAGCCTTGATCGTAAACGTCCCGCCGACCAGCGTGTACTCCATCAGAATCTCGCCCGTCAGCTCGTCGTGAACGAAGTTCGTCCAGTCGCTCGCGCCGTTCAGTTTCGAGCGCATCCTCTTGCCGTCGCCGTCGTACTGATGCTCGTCGTCGTTCGTCGTGCCGGGAAAGTCCACGCCCGTCAAATGTCCTTCGTCGTCCCAGTTGTAGGTCGTCGTGTTCCCGCCTTCCACCTTCGTCTTCGTGTTCCCGAAGTGGTCGTACGTGAAGTCCACGGCGCCCGCGTCCGTCATCTGGTTGTTCGCGCCGTAAACGTAGTCCGTCGGAACGCCGTCGTCATGTTGGGTGAGGCGATTACCGTTCGGGTCATAGAGCCACGCGTACTGATAGCTCCGTGAGCCGCCGGTCTTGGCAGACCACTTCGTCTCGCTCCGCAGCTGATACCGCGGGTCGTACGTGAACGCCCAGTACTTGCCGTCCTTGTCCTTCATCGAGAGCCGAATTCCGGCCTTATCGAGCTCATACTCGAAATCCGTGATCACCGTACCCGATTCCTTCTTGTCAAGGGTCCTTCTGAGGTACGGCATCTTCCCGGAAACATAGTCGTGCGTGTTCGACGTGTCCTGATAGAACACCTCGCGCGTCGTCTTGCCCGTCAGGTCGGTCGCCCGAAGCGTGATCTTCTTCAGCCTGCCGTCCGAGAGATAGTCGTGATCGGTCACCTCGCCGTCCGGGTTCGTCACCCTGGCCAATTGCCCGTCGTCGGTGTAGGTGTAGTCCCACGTCTTGGCGCTCAGGCCTCGAAGCGTTACCTTCTTCTGCGTCACTTGGCTCGCGGCGTTCCAGACGTATTCCAGCACGTAGTTGTGGTCCGTGCCGATCACGAACCCCTGCGGCCCCTGCTCTACCTTCGTCAGCCGCTGAGCCATGTCGTAATAGTACCGCTTCTCGCCCGAAGCGTCCTTCATCGTCTTCCTCAGATCGTTCTTGTAGTACTCAAACTCGATGTCCGTTCCGGAGACCGCCCGCTTCTTGAGCCGGTTGAACCCGTCGTACTCGAACAAGATCTCAGTCTCGTTCGTCCCCTTCTTGCTCTTCTTCTTCTCCAGCATACCCGGAGGGAAGTAAGCAAGGATGACCTGGTAGCCGTCGGGCATGTCAATCTGCGTTTGGCGATTTGCGGCATCGTAGGTGAACAGCGTCGCGTTGCCGCGGGCGTCGGTCTCCTTGGTCATGTTCCCTTCGGCGTCGTACTCCATGGAGATCGCCTCGCCGTTGGGATCGATGATCTTCACCAGCCGCCCCATCACGTCGTGCTCGTAGGTGTTGCCGTGCCCGTTCTGGTCATAGTCGGCGACCATGTGGCAGCAATCGAAGATCACGCCCATCACGGTGCCGTCGGGGAACTCGGTGCGGATCCGGCGGTCGAGCGCGTCATAGAAGAACTTCGTCCGGTTCCCGCTCGGCCCCCACTCCTCGATGATTCTGCCCCGGAGGTCCACCTTCCGGTTGAACACCGCACCGGACGGAAAGGTGATCTTGTCCGGGATGCCGTACGAATTCGCCGTGTTCTGGTTGTAGGCGAAGGTGGTCTCCTTGTTGACGCCGTTCTTCGTTTTCAGCAGCCGGTAGAACAGCAGCGCCGTGTCGTACGTGTTGGTCAGCACCGTCTGGCTCTCGCCGTTCACGATGGTCTTCACCAAGCCAATGCTGTTCCCGCTGCCGTCGTCTTCGTAGGTGAGGGTCGTAACGTCCCCCTCGCCGTCTTCTTGCGTCAAGACGTCGTGCTGCGCGTTGTAGGTCGCTTCCAGCTGGGCCTCCGCGGTGCCCGATGAGCTGTTCGTGATCTCCTGTCGCTCCGTCTTGATTCGCTCGTGCTCGGTCGCCTCCGTCGTGCCATAGGTGTAGAGGTACCTCAGCCGCCTCCACGGTGTTCCAGTCACCGGTATCTTAGGCTCGTCCTGCTGCGTTACCTCCCATGAGTTCGTGTCGTAAACGAACTCTCTTTCATTCCCCAGGGGGTCTTTGATCTTCGTCACCCGCTTGTCCGAGTCGTAAGTGTACTCCCAGTTGTTGTTCCTGCGATCCGTCACCGTCGTCACCGTGGAACTCGTGTACGCGATGGCGGTGTTCTTCAGCGCCGCGTCCTTCACATTCGTCACACGGTTGCTCGTGTCGTACGTGTACTCTGTCGCGTCCCCGTGTCCGTTGATCGCCTTCGTCAGCCTGTCCGAGGAATCGTACTCGAAGCGCTGCGTCTCGCCGATCGCGTTCGTGATCTGAGACAGCCGCTCGCTTGTGTCGTACTGCAGCAGCGTCGAATACCAGCCGGGGTCCTCCGGAGCAGGCTCGCGAATCTCGTTGAGGCGCGTCTTGCCGTCAATCGTCATGTAGAAGTACTGAATCTCGCGCCCGAAACCGTCGGTTACCTTCGTGATGTTGTCGTTTCCGTCACGCGTGATCGTGATCTCCCGCCCCGTGCGGGAAGTAATCTTCTTCAAAAGACCCGTCGTGTCGTCGTAGATCCACTTGTTGCCGTTGAACCTCGTCAGGATGTACTCGCTGCCCACCTTGCTCAGCTTGTCCCGCTCCTTCCGGGCCTGGTAGTCGCTGCCCACCTTTTGGTAAACCCGCTCGGTGCCGTCGGCGTCAATGAGCGTGACGTTCCCGCTTCCGTCCACCGTCAGATAAGTGTCGTAGGGCCGCATCCACTTGGGGCCAAGCGCCGTCGCCGCAGTGCCCATCGTGTTGTAAACCAGCACAGGGCCGTGCAGATTCGTATCATCAGGGCTTGGATACACCGGCCCAGCCGCTTGCCCTCCGCATGTCACGCACGACCCCGGCCCGAGCACCAAGTGCAGGTTGCCGTTGATGACGTTGACGTTCTCTGGTGCCGGCCAGTAGTGCCTGCTTCCGCCTTCTCCTGCCATCTTCTACTTCATAACCTCCGTTGAAGTGTCCGTCTGCATTCGGCTACTACGCATCCTTGAC
>JBFMFD010000023.1:0-22515 GCA_040752255.1 Armatimonadota bacterium | reverse complement strand
GCAACACGCGCGTGCGCAAGGGCGTCGCCGCCCCCGCCGAGCGACCACGCCTCTGCGTGTATCGCAGCCTGCGCCACATCATCGCGCAGGCGATCGACGACGACGCGGGCGTTACACTCGCCTACGCGAGCAGCCTTGAGAAGGATGTGAGCGGAGGCGGCGCAGTCGTCGGCGCGAAAGAGATCGGCAAGCGAATAGCCGAACGGCTGAAGGAGAAGGGCATCACTCAAGTGGTGTTCGACCGAGGCGGCTATCGGTACGCCGGGCGTGTTGCGGCACTCGCCGACAGCGCACGAGAGGGAGGGCTACAGTTCTAAGATGAGATTCTCAATGCAAGGCTCGCGACGCGACCTGGGCAACGGCGTCCACTCGCAGGTCGCCAACACCCGACGGGTCAGCAAGACCCACAAGGGCGGAAAGACTCCGTCCTGGTCCTGCCTGGTCGTCGTCGGAGATAACGCCGGCAAGGTGGGCGTCGCCATAGGCAAGGCGCGCGGCGTGCCGGACGCCATCCGAAAGGGCGAGGACGCAGCGGTTAAGAACATGATTAGCGTGCCGCTCGTTGGGCGAACGATTCCACACCAAACGATCGGCAAGATGGGCGCAACAACTGTGCTGCTCAAGCCCGCCAGCCCTGGTACCGGGGTCGTAGCGGGCGGCGCAGTTCGGGTCGTGCTCGAGCTTGCCGGCGTATCCGATGTGCTCGCCAAGACGCTCGGCAGCCGCACGGCGGTCAACTGCGCCTACGCGACGATTGACGCCTTGCAGCAATTGGTGGTTCCTGAAGAGCGCGCCTCCGTCCGAGGGCTTACCCCGGAAGAGGTGACGCCGTGGCTCGCGAAGGTGCGAGAAGAAGAGGCTCAAAATGAAAGTCCAAGTCAAGTTGATTCGGAGTCCGATTGGCAGTAAGCCGCGCAACCGCAAAACCATCGAGGCGTTGGGGTTGCGTAGGGTGAACCAAGTCGTAGTGCACGAAGACTCTGCTTCGTTGCGCGGGATGCTGCACAACGTGCGCCACATGGTGGAGGTCCAAGCGATCCATGAGTAAGCTGCACGAATTGAAAAGCCCCGGAGCCGCGCGTCGGAAGAAACGTCGCGTCGGTCGGGGTATCGGCTCCGGAATGGGCAAGACCGCGGGGCGCGGAACGAAGGGGCAGAAGTCCCGCAGCACGATCAACCCTCGGTTCGAAGGAGGGCAGACGCCAATCCACCGGCGGCTTCCGGTGAAGAAGGGCTTCCGCAATCCGAATCACATCGAGTACGCGGTGCTCAACGTCGGCGTCTTGGAGGAGAACCTCGAGAGCGGTGCGGAGTTGACCCCCGAGAGCGCTCGGCAACTCGGCTTGGTCGGGAACATGAAGGACGGACTGAAGATCCTCGGGCACGGCGAGTTGACCAAGAAGTTGACCGTAAAGGCGCACGCATTTAGCCGTGCCGCGATCGAGAAGATTGAGAAGGCTGGAGGAGAGGTCGTCCGTCTGTGAGGCTCGCCGACACGTTCCGGTTGGCTTGGGATGAGCCGGAACTCCGGCAGAGAGTCCTCTTCATCTTTGCCATCTTCGGCATCTACGCGGTCGGGCTTCAAGTGTCCGTGCCGATCCGCGGGTTCGATGCCGGTACGATCGAGGAACTCGTCAAGAACAGCCCGTTGCTCCAGATGCTCGGCCTTTTCGGCGGTCGGGGCATCTATCGTCTGAGCATCTTTTCGCTTGGTCTGAATCCATACATTACGGCATCCATCATCATGCAACTGATGAAGGTTGCGATTCCCGCGCTCAAGCGCGAGGACCAAGAGGGCGGGCAGTTCGCCCGACAGAAACAAGCCCAACGGACAAAGCTGCTCACCATCGTCCTGTGCGTCTTTCAAAGCATCGGCTTCATGAGCATGCTTCGTGCCGGTTTGGCCGAGGTCACGCTTTGGGACAAGATTATGATCGTCCTGTTCTGGACCGCCGGCGCCCAATTCGTGCTGTGGCTCGGCGAGCAGATTCAGGAGAAGGCGATTGGACAGGGCGTTAGCCTGATGATCTTCGCCGGCATCGTCGTCGGGTTGCCGTTCCAAACCGAACTGCTGGTGACGGAGGTGCGGAATGGCATCGTTCAGTTCTGGCAGGTCGGGCTACTACTCCTCATCTTTGTCACCGTCACCGCCCTCATCGTGTACTTCACTCAAGCGCAGAGGCGAATCACCATCCAGCATATGCGGCGGCACACCGGCACCGGCGTGCTGAGGGGGCAGACGTCGTATCTCCCGATACCCGTGAACGCTGCCGGCGTGATTCCGATTATCTTTGCGGTCGCGCTCATCTTTTTGCCGCAACAGTTCGCGTCGTTTGGCCAGCCAGGGACCCCGTGGCACAACTTCTGGGTTGAGATTGGCGCTTTCCTCAGCCCGACGCCGGGCGCGTTCTGGTACCACTGGGTTACGGGCACGCTCGCCTACGGCGCGCTCATCTTTTTCTTCACCTACTTTTGGACTGCGATTCAATACAACGTTGAGGATATCGCCCGCAACCTCAAGCAGAGCGGGGCGTACATCCCGGGTGTGCGACAGGGGAAGCAGACCGAGCGGTTCCTGGACGAGGTCATAACGCGGGTGACCGTGGTCGGTGCGCTGTTCCTCGCGTTCGTCGCGCTGGTACCGTATTGGATTCCGCCGATTACGCGCATCCAAAGCGTGCAGATGGTCGGCGGCACGTCGCTGCTCATCATCGTGAGCGTGGTGCTCGACCTGATGCGGCAAATCGAGGCAAACCTACTGATGCGAGGCTACGGAAAGTGAGGAACGCGCCGTGAGGATCGTCCTCCTCGGATGCCCCGGGGTAGGCAAGGGCACACAAGCGAAACTCATCGCCCTCCGCCGGGGCGTGCGCCAGATCGCCACGGGCGACATCCTCCGCCAAGAAGTGGGGCAAGGCACCGAACTCGGGCTCCTCGCCCAAGAGTACATGGATCGAGGAGACCTCGTACCGGACGAGATCATCATCAACATGATGCAAACGCACCTGCAGGCCGCCGACGAGGCCGGAGGCTTTTTGCTCGACGGCTTCCCGCGAACGGTCGAGCAGGCAAGGGCGCTCGATCAGTACCTCGTTTCAACCGGCAAGTCGTTGGATCACGTTATCGCCTTGTCCGCGCCAGGAGAAGTCGTGGTGCACAGATTGAGCGGCCGGCTGACCTGCAACAACTGCGGCGCGACGTATCACGAGACCAATCGCAGGCCCAGGAACTTCGGCACGTGCGACGTGTGTGGCGGTCGCTTGCAGATACGCTCGGACGACGACCCGGAAGCCGTGCGGACTCGACTTCAGGTTTACGAAGAGCGCAGCGCGCCGCTTCTCGATTACTATCGCTCGCAAGGGCTTCTGCGCGATGTGGACGCCTCGGGCGAGGTGGAAGAGGTGTACGCGCTCATCGAGAAGGTGCTTGATTCGTGATCCTCACGAAGAGCGAGAGTGACATCGAACGAATGCGCGCGTCGGGAAGAATCGTCGCCGAAGCGCTTCAAGCAATGGCGGAGGCGATCGTCCCCGGAAAAACGACCACCGCCGAGCTGGACGCCATCGGCGAGCGGTTGATTCTCGAACGCGGGGCGACACCATCGTTCAAGAACTATCGAGGCTACCCGTGCGCCGTGTGCATCTCGGTGAATGAAGAAGTGGTTCACGGAATTCCTCGCCCGGACCGTGTGCTTGCCCCGGGCGACATCGTTTCGCTCGATGTCGGCGCATTCAAGGACGGCTTCCATGGCGACGCCGCGTGGACTTACCCGGTCGGTGATGTGGCGGATGATGCCAAGCGCCTCCTCAACGTCGCGCGCGAGAGCCTCTTCCAGGGAATCGCCCAGGCAAAAGTCGGCAACCGGGTTGGGCACATTTCGCACGCGGTGCAGCAGTACGTCGAGTCGAACGGCTACAGCGTCGTTCGCGACCTGACGGGACACGGTATCGGGCAGAAGTTGCACGAGGACCCCTCGATTCCGAACTTCGGCAAGCGCTCATCCGGCCCCGCCCTGGTTGCGGGGATGACGTTTTGCATCGAGCCGATGATCAACGCCGGTACCTGGAAGGTGCGGACGTTGGAGGACGGGTGGACGGTGGTGACCGCGGACGGCTCTCTGTCCGCCCATTTTGAGCACACCATCGCGGTTACAGACGAGGGCCCCCTCATCCTAACCGCGCTGGATGTGCCATAATTCTAAGGGAATCATGCCAAGGCAAAGAAAAGTAAAGACGAGCGACAAAGAGCGCGGGCTGATCGTAGACGGCACCGTGCTGGAGAAGCTTCCCAGCACGACCTTCCGCGTGAAGCTGGATACCGGGCACGAGATCCTGGCGCATATCAGCGGGAAGATGCGGCTGCACTGGATCCGCATTCTTCCGGGTGACCGCGTCAAGGTCGAGATGTCCCCCTACGACATGACCCGCGGCCGGATTGTGTACCGGGATAAAGGATAGCAGCCCTTGACCGGCTGGAGCACGGGCGGGTAAACTGACCCGTTGCGTTTGGGCTGTGTTGACCAGACGGAGAACACCTAGAATGAAGGTTCGAACGAGCGTGAAGAAGATGTGTGACCGCTGCAAGATTGTGCGGCGGAACGGTGTCGTGCGCGTGCTGTGCTCCAACCCGAAGCACAAGCAGCGCCAAGGATAGGGGGGAACGAACACGAATGGCGCGTATTGCAGGTGTTGACCTCCCCCGAAACAAGAGCGTTGTGTACGCTCTTCCTTACATCTACGGCATCGGGCACACCACGGCCCGCGAGATCTGCGAGAAGGCCGGCGTGGACGCAACTCGGCGCATGGGTGACCTGAGCGACCAAGAGGTCGCCAAACTCAGAGAGATTATCGAAAGCGAGTACCGCGTGGAGGGCGACCTGCGGCGCGAGGTGCAGCAAAACATCCGCCGTCTCATCGAAATCGGTTGCTACCGGGGACTGCGGCATCGCCGAGGATTGCCCACTCGAGGACAACGAACGCGAAGCAACGCGCGGACGCGCAAGGGACCGAAGAAGACCGTCGCCGGCAAGAAGAAGGTAACCAAGTAGGGCGAGGAGCAGCGTAAGTATGGCAAGAAAACCGACCAAGAGCGCGAGCAAGAGCACAAAGACGAAGACGAAGGCCGCAAAGAACGTCCTGGAGGCAGTCGCCCACATCAAAGCCACATTCAACAACACCATCGTAACCTTTACCGACCCCCAAGGAAACGTCATCGCCTGGTCAAGTGCAGGGCGAGTGAACTTCAAAGGGAGCCGAAAGGGGACGCCGTTTGCCGCTCAAGTAGCTGCCGAAGACGCAGCGCGACGCGCAGCGGAACACGGCGTGAAGCGGGTGCATATCTGGGTGCGAGGACCCGGCGGCGGCCGCGAGACCGCTATCCGCGCTATTCAAGCCAGCGGCCTTACGGTCAACAGCATTCGAGACGTCACCCCGCTGCCGCACAACGGTTGTCGCCCGCCGAAGAAGAGGAGAGTGTAGTCAACAACAATGTCAGTTATCTGGACATCGAAGTGCCGATATTGCCGCCGCGCCGGGCAGAAGCTGATGCTCAAGGGCGCGCGCTGTCATACGCGCAAGTGCGCCATGGAGCGCGAGGCGCGCAAGAAGCCACCCGGCCAACACGGCGATGAGGCGTCGCGGCGTCGCCCCACCGAGTACGGGCAGCAGCTGCTCGAAAAGCAGAAGCTGAAGCGACAATACCTCCTTCGCGAGAAGCAGTTCTCGTCGTACATGGAAGAGGCGTCGCGACGGAGAGGCGTCACCGGCGAGAACTTGATTCAGCTGCTTGAGACGCGCCTCGACAATGTCGTCTTCCGTCTGGGCTGGGCCTCCTCACGGGGACAGGCACGGCAGATGGTATCGCACGGTTTCTTCAACGTAAACGGCAGGCGAACGAACGTCCCGTCGTTCCAAACCCGACCGGGGGACGTTGTTGCGCTCCACCCATCCAAGCGAGAGACCAAACTCGTGGAAGACGCGACCAAGGCGGTCGCCACAGCGAACATCCCCACCTGGCTCTCGCTCGACCCTGAGAGCTTCGACGGCACCGTGCTGCGCCCACCGGAGCGTGGAGAGGTGCAGAACGACATCAACGAGCAGTTGATCGTCGAGTTCTACACAAGGTAAGCCATGACAGACATTCAAACGATCGAACTGACGCAGAATTACGGCAAATTTGTTGTCACGCCGCTTGAACGCGGCTACGGGCAGACGATCGGCAACGCTATGCGGCGCATGCTCCTGAGCTCCATCCCAGGTGCAGCCGTCGTCGCCGTCCGAGTGGAGAAGGTCCTCCATGAGTTTGCACCGATTCCCGGCGCGAAGGAGGACATGACCGAGTTCATGCTGAACCTTCGAGATGTGGCGATCCGCGTGAACAGCGATCGCCCGCCGGAAGAGGACTTCCAGATGCTGCTCGACGTGAAGGGCCCCGGCCGCGTCACCGCCGCCGACATCCAGACGCCCGACGACATCGAGATCGTCAACCCCGACTGTTATCTCTGCACACTGAGCGAAAAGGGATCTAGCCTCTACGCCGAACTATTCGTGAGTTGGGGCACCGGATATACACCCCCCGAGAGGCAGGAGAACTATCGTGGCCGCATCGGCGTCATGCCGATGGGCAGCCAGTTCACTCCGGTTCGCAAGGTGAACTACGTGGTCGAGGCGACGCGCGTCGGGCAACGCACCGACTACGACCGGCTGACCCTTGAGGTGTGGACCAACGGCTCCGTCAGCCCTGACGTCGCCATCAAGCAGGCCGCGTCTTTCCTCGATAACTTCGTCCGCCTTTTCTTCGAGCTGGGTAAAGGCTCAATGGACGTTACGATGGGCGCGCTCGAGGAGATCAGCGACGAAGACCTCTCCGTGCCCGACATCCGAGTTGAGGAGATGGACTTTAGTCAGCGAACGCTGAACTGCCTGAAGCGCGCCGAGATCGAAACCCTGCGTGACCTCGTCCGCAAGACAGAAGATGACCTCGAGTGCATCCCCGGCTTCGGCAAGAAGGCGATGGAAGAGGTGCTGCAAAAACTCGACGAGCGCGGCCTGTCCTTGCGGTCAGGCGCCGCCGTCGTTCGCTCACCTCTGGAAGGGGAGACGTTTTAACGGAGTAGTACGATGCGACACAAGGTAGATCGAAGGAAGCTGGGATTGCCGTCGGATCAGCGGCGGGCGTTGCTAACCAACCTCGCCCGGCAACTGATTCGGCACGGCTACGTTCGCACGACCGTGACACGAGCCAAGGAGCTGCGCCGCATCGTCGAGCCGCTCATTACCCTCGGCAAGCAGGATACGCTCGCGGCGCGGCGTCGCGCGCGGCGCGTCCTCGTTGGGCACAGCAAGAGTATCCCCGCTAGCGACCCGCGGCGCCTCGGCCTTTCGCACGCAGAGCAGTGCGAGGCCGGGCTCATCAACGGGGAAGACCTCGTGAAGCATTTGTTTGACAACTTGGCTCCCCGCTTTGCGAACCGGAACGGGGGATACACACGCATCGTTCGAACCGGAAGGCGGAGGGGCGACGGGGCGCCGACCGCCGTTATCGAGTTTGTTGATTGAGCAATGTGAGAACCAGGATTGGCCTGGCAATACAGTATGACGGCACGGACTTCTGCGGCTGGGCGGAGCAAGCAGGCCGACGAACCGTGCAAGGAACCTTGAAAACCTGTATCGAAAGCGTTTGCAACCACGCAGTAGAACTGCGGGGTGCCAGCCGGACGGACTCGGGCGCGCACGCTCTCGGGCAGTTCGCTGACTTCGAAACCGATAACCCGATGCCCGCGACGCGGTGGGCGACAGCGCTCAACGACCGCCTGCCCCTCGACGTAACTGTGGCGAGGTCGAAGGAGCTCCCAAGCGAGTTCCACAGCCGGTTCTTCGCGCGCAGCCGAACGTACCGCTACCGCATCTCGGAAGAGGAGAAGGTTTCGCCGATGATGGCGCGCTTCGTGTACGCCTCGTCCCGCAAGATGGACGAGCTTAGGATGGCCGAAGCCGCTCGCCTGCTCGTGGGTCGCCACGACTTCTTGGCGTTTGGCGAAGAGCTTCCGCAGGGCTGCAACACGGTACGCGAGGTGTTCGCCTGTTCTGTGTTCAAGTATGGTCGTGAGGTTCGGATTACGATTCGCGCAAACGCTTTCATCCGGGGAATGGTTCGGCGCATCGCCGGCGGCCTGTTTGAAGTGGGCGTCGGCAGGAGAAGCCGAGACGAGTTCGCCTCACTGCTGGACACGGAGCGGCGAGCGCACATTCCCTGGCCCGTGGTGCTGCCCGCTCGTGGCCTAACGTTGCTGAGAGTGGACTATGGGTGGCCCTACCGAGATTTGAGACAGGATCAGACATTTGAGGAAGACTGAGATGACGGAATCGAAAGAAAACAAATGGTATGTGGTGGACGCGGCAAACAAGCCAATCGGTCGCGTCGCCGCCGTTGTCGCACAGGTGTTGCGTGGGAAGCACAAGCCCACGTTCTCCTACAGCGAAGACTGTGGCGACCATGTCGTGGTCATCAACGCTGAGCGCGCCGTGCTGAAGGGCAACTCGAAGCCCGACGAGCTTGTTTACAGGCACTCGGGTTACCCGGGCGGCATCAAGAGCGTCTCGCGCGGCAAGTTGCTGAAGGAGAACCCCGAGGCGCTCATCGAGCGCGCCGTGTGGGGCATGCTGCCCAAGCACCGTCTGGGACGGAAGATTTACCGTAAGCTGAAGGTGTATCGCGGCCCGGATCATCCACACGCCAACCACAATCCGGAACCGCTGGAGGTGAAATAGCATGGCAGAGGTGAGATACTACGCAACCGGCAAGCGAAAGAACGCCATAGCGCGCGTTTGGCTGCAGCCCGGCACCGGCAACGTGACCATCAACGAGCGCCCGATGGACGAGTACCTCGGCCGCCGCGTGCTTGAAATGATCGTGCTTAGCCCGCTGCGACACGTTGGGCTTGACGGCAAGATTGACGTAATCGCCGATGCGCAGGGCGGGGGCATCTCAGGACAAGCCGGCGCGATCCGGCATGGAATCGCCAAGGCGATCATCGAGATGGACCCTGCGTTGCGCCCGCCGTTGCGAAGAGACGGTTTCCTTACGCGCGACCCGCGCGTTAAGGAGCGAAAGAAGTACGGGCGGAAGCGGGCGCGCCGAGGCTTCCAGTACGTCAAGCGCTAACCCGCTCCGACACTTGAAAAGCAGCAGCCGAGGCGCGCCGGACTTGAGCCGGACGCGCCTCACGTCTTCAAACTAACATGCAACCGAGCAACCCGACCCCCGTCTGGAAGCAGTGGGCGGTGCTCAGGCTGCTGCCGGTTGCTCTGCTGGCGGAACTTGCCACTGTCGCGCTCAACTTCTTCGCCGTACCCGCATACCTACGCGAGGCGCTCGGCTTGCCGGAGCGCGTGGTTGGCATCGTCATCGCCGCCTATTTGGTGAGCGAGGCGCTGTCCAAGGGGGTGATTGGGCATTACGCCGATCGCTTCGGCCGCAAACGCTTCCTCCTCATGGGGCCGATGATCTGGTTCGTCACGCCCCTATTGACCGTGATGATTCCTTCCGGTTGGGGAAACGGCGTAGTCGTCGCGATCGTTCTGTTGCGCGTGCTCGACGGCTTGGCTGCCGCGATGGTGTGGACGTCAGCCTACGCGATGATGGGAGACGCGACGACGGACAACCAGCGCAGCCAGGGGATGAGCCTGCTGAACCTCTGTTTCATGGCGGGTTTGGCTCTGGGATTCCTCGCCGGGGGCGAGGCGAACGCGGCTTTCGACTCCTACTATGCTGCGTTCGTCGCGGCGTCCGTCCTCTTCGGTCTGACGGCCGTACTCATCGTAGCAACTGTTCCCGACGACCGCGCACATAGCGACGGCCACGACGAGGAGCACCGCCTGCGCGACATTCTCATGTGCTTCCGCCAAGTCCCTCTCACCCTAACCGTGGGATTCATCACGTTCTTCGGCGTGGGTCTGCCGGCGCCGATTGTGATGTTCTTCGCGCAAGATGTGTACGGTGTGCCGGTCAACGAGTTCGGCAGGACGCTGGTCCTGCCCGCGGGCTTCCTAATGGGGATGCTTAGCCTACCAATGGGCACGCTGGGCGAAAGGATTGGCCACGCGCGCGCCGTGAGGCTCGGGTTGTGGCTTTGCGCCGTCGGACTGTGGATGGTCTCGGCGGGCAACTGGTTGGAGTGGGCGCGCAGCCTTGCGACGACCGCGCTCGCGGCAGGCACCGTCGGCGTCGGGTTTCTGCTGGCGTTGCCCGCGTGGTATGCGTTCGTCAGCCGGATCAATCCTGCGCGTTCGGGACTGTATATCGGTGCAGTGATGGCGGTGCAGGGGTTCGGGGCGATTCTCGGCACTTTGGTCGGCTCACGGCTGTATGAGAACAACCCATTTCACCCCGGCATCGGCGCGGCGATAGCCATTTCCATCGGGTTCATCCTCTCGCACTTTGCGGCGCGCCGGTCGCCCGATGCTAGTCCAGGATGAGATCGAACGGCAGGACGACCTTCAGCGCAACGCGTGACTGGAACGTACGCGCGTTCGGGTCGCCGATGATGACAAAGTACTCCGGTCCAAAGTCGCCTGACAAGCGGTACGCGGCATAGAAGTTCCACTCATCATCGCGCATGATTGCCCGAGCGGAAACGGATTGGAATTCGCTCAATTCATAAGTCAGGTTGAACACGTGTTGCGCTTCGCGCTCGCCTTCGAATGACACGAACTGCAGAGAAGCCGACGCGCTGAGTCCCCATAAGAAGCGCCACCTCGCCGAGACCCCAACCTCCTCATACCGTTCGCCGCCAATGGTTCCGAAGGTATATTCGAGTTCGCCGTTGCGAATCGGGTCGTCGCTCGGATAGCCCACTTCAACGTTTGTTCGGATATCCGCGAGGTCGGGGAAGGTGCTGTTGTTGTGCCTGACCTCAACCCGCGGCCCCTTGCGAAATGACGCTTCGAACCCTGCCGAAACCGACTTCTCGAACAGCCCGCCCGTCTCGACGTCGCTCCGCGAGTTTGCGAACAGGTTGGCTTCGACCTCCGCGAGCGGGCCGGAGTCGTACGAGCGACGATAGAAGCCGAACGCCTCGCCGCCCTGAAAGCCGCGCCGAGGAGCGAAGCCCAGGCGGGGCAGAAACTGGGCGTCAATCCGTTGCCAACCGGCTCCGAGGGTCATCGCACCCGAACGATAAGAAACGCTGACGTCGGAGCGGTAGCCATTGCCCTCGTCGCTGTCGTCGGTTGCGCCCAGTCGGCCGTTGAGCGACCATTGCTCGGATAGGCGATACCGACCGTCAACGCCGAACGCGTGGTTCGTGATGTCCTCGTCGTCGGACAGAACGTAACCGAACGTCACTTCGGCGTTCGCTCCCCAAACGCGTTGGTAGCGGAGCACCGCAGCCTTTTCTCGGCCGAAGCGCTGCGTCAGCAGCGCGCTGATGCTCGACTCGGCGCCGATCTTTCCGAACGCCTTCAAGCCGGTGTCAATCTGATCAATCCTTTGAGGTGCGAACATCCTCACCGACATGCCGCCGAAGCGGAAGAACTCCTCCCCCTCCGTGAAGAACGGTCGCGTCTCGTTCGCCAGGCGCTCGAAGCGAGAGAAGTCTATTCCGACTACCGCATTCTCGACGTTCTCAAAGTCCGGGTTGATGGTGAGCAAGCCGGTGAGCCCTCGACCGAACTGCATCCTGCCGTCAACTCCGCTATGAAGGGAAGCGCCGTTGTCTTCATCCACGCCCGCGACGATGAAGGGAAGCAGTTGAAGGATGCGCGGCTGGGGGATGTGTGGGAGTTCCACGCCGACCCACCGTCCGGTGTTCTCCGAAAGCCGCTCCGGGCCGAGACTCGACCAGTGCAACTCCAGTTGCGCCCGGGGCACGCGTCGCTCGAAGTTGAGCGTCATCGTGTGCGTGCCTTCCGCGGGCAGTCGCAGGATGCGCCACGGGATAAAGATCTCTGCCTCCCATCCCTTGTCAGTCACGCGGGCGAGTGCGATCCACTCACCCTGCCACTCGCGCTTGGCAGCGCGTCCGCCAGCGAAGGCCGCCTGCGTTGCGCCGCGCGGGTTCACAATGAAGATGTTCGTGTCTCCACCTTCGAATGTACCGAACGGGTTCAACGCGAGCGACAGCCAGTCGTCCCCCGTGACGTTGCCTTCGCGGCGGTACTCGGTGGCGCGAATCAGCGCAGGTTCGGGGTCGTAGGCGACGATGGCGAAGTACGCTCCCTCGTCCGTGTAGCCGGAGTAAACGACCGTGTTGAACCCCTCGATGGGGCGCTCGCTAAAGCGGTCTACGAATCCCTCCGACCGAGCGGCTGACGACCACTCTTCCACCTCCACAACACCGTCAATAGTGGGAGGCGGGTCTAGCCGCACTGCGGGAAGTTCGCGTGCGCGTTGCGCAGAGGCGTGCAAGAGCGGCAGGCAGGCAAGGGAGAGGAGCAGCCGGCGCACGGCGCGCATCATACCCGCAGGCCAGCCGCCCTCGCCCCGGCAGAGTCGCGGGGATGCATGCGTCTCGCATAATGCGCCGAGGTGATTGGCGCAATTGGCTTTGCTCTCGCCTCGGGCGTCGTGGCTTGCGGCGTTGGAAGCGCGCTGTTTCCACGTGCGATTCCCGGCTTGTCGGGCGCGTCGTTGCTTGCGGTGCGCGCGGCGCTGGGCTTCGGCGCTATCGGCTCGGTGACGATGCTCGTCGGCTGGGCAGGTGGATTCGGGCGGTTGCCGATTCTAGCGGTCGTGCTCATAGCCGTCGCGGCAATCGGATGGCGACGGAGCGGGATGCCCAAGGCCACGGATGCCATGCCCATCGCGGCGGTGGTGGGCGCAGCGCTGCTCCTGCTTCGTGTGCCGGCGGCGCTCGCGCCATCCGATTCGAACGACTGGGACACGCTGAGCCACCAACTCGCGATGGCACGAATCTGGCTGGACTCAGGCGGCCTCGATTACATCCCGTTCATGCCGCACAGCAACGTGCCTGGCGCGGTAAACATGTTGTACGTCTGGGGCCTTTGGGCGGGCGACCAATTCGCCGCCAAGATGCTGACGGTGCTGTTCCTTGCAGTGGCGGCTTTGGCGGTCGCTGCCATCGCGGGCGCGCGCTATGGACGGGCGGCCGCCGCCTGGGCGGGCTTAGCGACGCTCGCCTCTCCGGTTCTGCTCTGGGAAGCGGGGACCGCCTACGTAGACATCCCGCACGGCTTGTGGACGGCGCTCGCGGTGCTCGCGTTCGCTTCCGCCTACGCGGCGGACGAAGATCAGGACACTAAGTCGTGGCTGCTTTTGGGCGGATGGGCGATGGGCTTCGCGCTTGCCTCGAAGTACGTCGCTCTTCCGATTGCAGGCGTGTTGCTCGTGGGCATGCTTTGGTTCGCGGCGAGGCGGACGGCGCTCGCGAGACAGGTTGCCGTCGCAATTGCGCTGGCGACGCTCGTCGCGCTCCCGTGGTATGCGCGCAACGCGGTAAACACGGGCAACCCGTTCTATCCGTTCCTGTATTCTGTGTTCGACGGTCGCAACTGGAGCGACGAGAACGCCGCTGCCTTCCGCGCCGAGCAGTCGCAGTTCGGTATCGGCGTAAGGCCCGGCGGCGGCGTAGACCCTGCCGCCTTTGGCGGCGCAATCACGGGCCTATCTCTTCAGCCCGACCGGCAGATCAATCGCGCATCGCCGTTCGGAGCGACCGGCGCGGTGTTCCTGCTCGCTCCTCTCCTGTGGGCGTTCTCGGGTCGAGGCAGGCGGTTCGAGCGTGCGCTGCTGCTCGTCCTGCTGCTGTCCCTCGTCGCATGGTTCTTCATGACGCAGCAGTCGAGGTACCTCACGGGGCTGGTGCTGGTATCGTCGGTGCTTGCCGGCGGGGCGGTAACGCTCCGCTATCGTCCGCTGATGATTGCAGCAATCTCCCTGCAGGCGGTGTGGTGCTTTGCGCTGTTTGGATACTTCAATCGTGACGAACTCACGGAGCAGGTCGCGGTTACAACGGGAGAGATAACGCAAGAGGAGTACCTAAGCGTGCGGTTCGACTTCTGGCCGGGCGTTCAGGCGATCAACTCCTTGGGTGAGGGTGCGAAGGTCGCTCTCTATGATGAAGTGCGCGGGTTCTATCTCGCGCACGACTACTTTTGGGCAAACCCCCAGCACAGCACGATGATTCCATACGAGGCGATCGGCAGCGGTGCGGAGTTGGTGGGCCACTTGCGCGGACTGGGCGCGACGCACGTGTACGTGCACCTTAGCCCCGTCATTCTTGGCGCGGATCGCGCCGGCCGCCTCTCGCGGGCCTTCGCCGGCCCCGCCGCTCCCATCGAGGAGGAGGAGCGATTCCGCCGGTTGCTCATCGAAGCGGCGCGCCAAGGAGAGTTGACTCTGCTTTCAACCCAAAGTACCGGCTCCGGGCGGCTTGTCGGTATTCTGTACGATATTCCGCGTCAGTAGATATATAGTCTCGGTACGCGAGACATGATGCGCGTCGTGATCTCATGCGGTGTCGTGCCGACGGTCTCTGCGATCAGCTCCGCCGACACTGCGTCTCCGATCAGCGTTACTTCATCGCCGATTCGCACATCAGGAATCCCCGTCACGTCCACCATGACCTGGTCCATGCAAACCAAGCCACACACCGGTGCCGGCCGCCCTCGGATGACCGTCCACCCCTGGTTGCTCAGCAAACGATGGTATCCGTCGCCGTAGCCGACGCCTACGGTCGCGATGCGAGAGTCGCTGCCGGCCCGCCAGGTCATGTTGTAGCCGACGGTATCCCCAGCCGGGATGCTGCGGAGCGCCATGATGCGGCTCTTCCACGTAAGCGAGCGGCGAAGAGGAAGGTCCGACCCTCGAACGTGGCTGACGCCGTAGGCGAGGACGCCGATCCGCACCATGTCCATGACCATCTCGGGATGCTTGAGCAGCGCTCCGCTGTTGCTGCAGTGGCGAATCGGGACCCGCACACCCGCCTTTTGAATCGCGGCGAGCGTCCTTTGAAAAGCCTCGTACTGCTCAGCCGTAAACTCCGGCGCGCCCGCGGACCACGCGAAATGCGTCCACACCCCTTCGAGGCGAACATGCGGAAGCTTCGCGATCCAGACGGCCAGCGACGCAGCCTCTTGCGGCGGCGCGCCGAAGCGATGCATCCCCGTGTCCACCTTGAGGTGAATGAGCGCCTCGCGCCCGAGGCTCGTGGCCGCCCGGGAGAGCGCTTCCGCCGTCTCAATATCCTGAACGGAAGCGCGCAGCCCGTAGTACACCACCTGCTCGGCTTCCATCGGAAGAAAGGGCGACAGGATGAGAATCGGGGCTTCGATGTCTGCTTCCCGCAGTGCGACGCCCTCGTGAACCGTCGCCACGGCGAGCCAGTCGGCACCAGCCGCCGAGGCGGCTCTCGACACCGGAACGATTCCGTGGCCGTAGGCATCAGCCTTCACGACGACCGAGAGGAGGGCGCCATGAAGCCGCTCCTTCAGCACGCGCACGTTGTGCTGAATCGCGCCCAGGTCAATCTCCGCCCACGTCCGAGGGTACTCGCTCATCCGGGCACAGTTTACGCCTTCCCGCTGTGCCGGAGGGTTACTCAACGACCCAAGTCGCCAAGTCCAACCGCATGTGCCACTGGAGGAACGTTACGCCGCGGTCATGCACGCCGACTCGCGCTCGCAGGAGGCGATCGCTCCCGCGCAGGAAGCGCGACGCGGGCAAGTCGGTGAACTCCAAGATTGTATCCACCTGTGGCGCAGGGCGCCGCCCAACCACTACGTACGCGCCCGCCTGCCAGTCGAACATCTCGACCACGACCTCGGCGGGGCTGCCCGTGGATGCGACTTCGACCGCGAGGGACAGCCGGGAGCCGCCGCCGTTCGCCGCCCCTTCGACCACGACCTCAGCCGAAGCAGCGGCAACCTCGGTGGGTCGCCGAGCCTCGACGCTGAGCGTCGAGTCGTCGCTCTCCAGGATGGCGCTCAATCCGCCGGATGTGAGTACCCCTCGCGTCACCTGAAACGACGACGGGCGAACCCGCTCACCTCGGTTACCGATGATGCGGAAGGGCACGGGCGTGAACGCCTCGGCACCCGACATGCGGTAGCGAAGCACGGCGTTCGTCGTCGAGGGTAGGAAGCGCGGCAGCCGCCACTGGAACACCCCGGAGTTGACGGCGGCTGCGCTCACGGGAATCCACGGGCCGTTCATTCCGTCGAGCGAGAGAGTCACCTCAACGGGCGTCGGCTGCCCCATCAACGCTGCGTGCCAGCGCAAGAACCGCACGCCGCCTGCACGCAAGGTCTCGCCCCCACGCGGAGACACGGGGAAGAGGAGTGGGGCCTTCGGTTCCGACGCTTCCGCGAAAAACCGCGGCCGGTTCCTGCCGCCCGTGAACGGCTGACAGTTCTCCTCCGCCACGTACACGAAGTCAGGGAAGCCGTTGTGGTCGGCGTCCCAGCCCGCACGAAAGGCAAGCAGGCGGCAGTTGGTCGGCAGGACGACGCTCGGCCCCTGCGTCCAGCCGCCGGCGCCGTTGCCAAAGTAGATGGTCGCGGCGGCGGTGTTGATGGCAACGATGTCCGCCGCGCCGTCCCGGTTCATGTCGGCGACTTGGGTGAAGCGGAAGGTTCCCGAGGCGGGAAGCGCGCCGGAGAGGTTCACCCACGTGCCCGCTCCGTCATCCCAAGTGTAAACGGAGACTCCGCCGGTGGGGTTTACAAAACTGATATCGTCCTGTCCGTCGTTGTTCACGTCACCGGCGGCGATGCCGGGTCGCCCGACTTGCGGCACGGGGGGCAGGCCGGTGTCCTGTCTGAGGAAGTTGCCCGCGCCGTCTCCAAACCACACGGTGCCGCTCTGGTGCGCGCACACGAAGTCCGCATGGCCGTCGCCGTTCACCTCGGCGAAGGTGAAGAGCAGCGAGGAGTTACCTCCGAGGAACCCAAATGGGCGCGACCATGTGCCGTCGCCGTTGTTGCGATAGACGTGCAGCCCGTCACAGCAGCCGAAGGAGATGGAGCCGACGTCAAGCAACCCATCGTTGTCAACGTCGGCGAAGTCCGTGCCGAACATGCCCCAATCCTGCCCGTCGAGGCCGAGGCCGTCGTCCCACGGCGTCCAGTTCATCCCAGTGCCGTCTCCGAGCACGACCTCCAACACCTGGTTGCCGAAGTCGTTCGACGAGTAGTTGTGGTGTACTCCGAATGCCACATCGGGTAGTCCGTCGTTGTTGACGTCTCCGATGGCGATGCCGCCGTAGCCGAAGTTCCCGGTTTGGAAGAGCGTCCACCTCCCGTCGGGCGCTCCGAACCAGACCATGATGCCTTGCTGCTCTGAGTTGATGCGCGGGGAGCCGTGGTCTCCCACGAAAAGGATGTCCAACCAGCCGTCGTTGTTCACGTCGGCGAACTCGAACTCCGTGTTGCCCCTCTCCATGCGCGGCTGCTCCAGCCCTGCCGAGCGCTCCACATACGAGACACCGCCGGAAGGCGCGAGAACAGCAACCAGGCCGATTGCAGCCAGCATGGGAAGATTGTACACGACCCCGGCCGTCGTCGGGGGTATGCTGAGGGCGATGCTCTTCCGAGCCGCCGCCGCTTGTTTCGTGCTGCTCACGGTCGGCTGTGCGAAGTTCCCCGACAGCGGCTCGCAGCAGGGGACGCGCCGGCTTGTCTTCACCATCACGCTCGCCTCTGAGGTGAACCCGGACTACGTGTACATCTTTGCCATCCGCGATGGGGACGACCTGACGGGGCAGGAAGGCCCGATCCCGGTAATCGCACCGCCGTGGGGGAACGGATTTGTGGCGGGCAAGGCGACGCACTTCGTGCGCTACGACGGGGACCAGCCAAGCGGCGGATACGCACTCTATCGCTTCACGGACTTGGAGAACCTCTCCTCCTGGATTCTCGTCGGCCTGCCGATTAGCTTTCAGACCCCGGGCCCCGGCGAGACGACGCTCCGCTTCGAGATTGACCTCACCCAGCTGCGCCCCAATCCGGTGGACGCGATGAACATCCAGGCGCTCCAAGTGAACCTACTAACGATGGACCGCGTACCGACCGACCCGAATGACCGCGACCCCAAGGCCTGGGATGCTCTGGGAAACTCGCGGGACATCAACGAGATATCGAGTTACCTCACGATTCTGATGACGCCCGACCGCATCTATCGCAACAGCGACACGAACATCGAACCGGAGGGTGACGTGGATGACCCTCGACTCGACATCGTGGACTGGACTATCGAGGTGCGTACCCTCCAATGAGAATGGTCGGGGCGACTGGATTCGAACCAGCGACCTCTTGCACCCCATGCAAGCGCGCTATCCAGGCTGCGCCACGCCCCGACGCCGCCTGATTCTACTCAAATCGCCCATAGCCATGCAGCAGCGGCGACCGCCACGCCGAGCGCGAGCGCCCAGCAGCCGATGCCTGCGTACGGTCGCAATCCGCGGCGCGTGAGGCGCAAACCGAAGTAGGGCCGCGGCCCGTACCGCCATCTCCGGGGCATGGCATAATCATATCCGATTTCCTCCCCGCTCCGCCTCCTCCCCTGGCGGGTAAAATCGCCCTTAAGCGGACGTAGCTCAGTGGATAGAGCACCAGTCTTCGGAACTGGGTGTCGGGGGTTCGAATCCCTCCGTCCGCGCCACTCTTACTCATGTCGGACACGAAAAAACAGATTGAGCGCCTTGTCCGCCTCCTCGACGAGCACGGCTTGACGGGACTGAGGGTGCGCGACGGCGATCGCATCATCGAGGTGCGCCGCGACGTCGCCCAAGCCGGCGCGCCGGCTGTCGGCCAGTCAGCGGCGGAAGCGGAGCCGGACGGCACCCCCGTTCCCAGCCCGATGGTCGGCGTGTTCTATCGCCAACCCTCGCCTGATGAGCCGGCCTACGTCGAGGTTGGCGATCGCATCGAGCGCGGCCAAGTCATCGGGCTGATTGAGGCGATGAAGGTGTTCAACGAGGTCGAGTCGCCGGTCGCCGGTATCGTTACCGCCGTGCTCACCGAGTCGGGCGCCCTCGTTCACGAGGGTGATCCGATCATGCTGGTCAGGACGACTGGATGAAGCCGCTTAATCTCGGGTTCCTCGGCTTGGGGACGGTCGGTCAGGGGGTCTGCCAGGTGCTTGCGCAGAACGGTGACGCCCTCGCCGCGCGCGGAATGAGGGCGCTCCATCCGCTTGTGGCGTGCGTGCGTGACGCGAACAAGGATCGAGACTTTGCCCCGCCGACGGTTACGACGGACCACCGCTCCGTAGTCTGTAACCCTGAGGTGGACGTTGTCGTCGAGGTGATGGGCGGCATCGAGCCGGCGAAGGCTTGGATCGAAGAGGCGATAAGGTCCGGCAAGCACGTGGTAACGGCGAACAAGGAACTCATCGCTCGGCACGGAAGGGAACTCGAGGCGCTAGCGCGGGAGCGTGGGGTGCGGATTCTCTACGACGCCGCAGTGTGCGGGGGCATACCCATCCTGCCGGTTCTCCGCCATCGCTTGGTCGCGAATCGCATCGAGCGCATCGCCGGCATCGTGAACGGAACCACGAACTACCTGCTCACCCGGATGTCCGACGACGCTGCGCCCTATGAGCAGGCTCTGCAAGAGGCGCAAGAGAGGGGATACGCCGAGGCGGACCCGACCGCCGATGTGGAGAACTTCGACGCGCAGAGCAAACTTGCCATCCTCGTTACCATCGCGTTCGGTGAAAAGGTGACGCCTGACCAAGTGCACCGCGAGGGCATCGCACACGTCACGCCACGCGACGTGGAGTTCGCCGAGATTCTGGGATACAGGATCAAGCCGATCGCCGTGGCGGGCGTAGGCACCAATGGCATCGAGGCGCGCGTACACCCCGCCCTGGTCGCGCTCTCCAACCCCCTTTCGAAGGTGGATGGCGCGGACAACGCGGTGCTCATCCGGGGCGACTTCGTCGGAGACCTGATGCTTCTCGGTAAGGGTGCGGGCGCAGGGCCGACCGCGAGCGCAGTCATCGGGGACCTGGAGGAGTTCGCAACCGACGCCGGCAGCCAGACCTGCGCGGCGGAAGCAGGCTCCACGAGGGCTATCGGTGTGCAGGCGATCGAGGATACGCTTACGCGCTTCTATGTGCGGATGACCTCGCAGGACCGGCCGAAGGCGCTGGGGCAGATCGCCTCGGCGTTCGGCGACTATGACGTCTCACTCGCTGCCCTCGAGATGCACGAACTGCCGAACAGTCGCTCGGAGCTGGTGTTCCTCACGCACCCTGCGAGGGAAGGGAACCTGAAGAAGGCGCTCGCGCTCATCGAGCACCTGCCGATGATCGAGCGCATCGAGAACTGGCTCCGCATCGAAGTATGACCATGAAAGTGGCCGCTGCACAGGTCAGTCCAACGTTCGCGGACGTTGCCGCAAACGTCAGCCGCGTGAGGGAGCTGCTCGACTCGCTGGCGTCACAAGGGGTGGAGTTCGTCGTCTTCCCGGAGGCGATGCTTACGGGATACTGCTTCGACTCGAAGGACGATGCGCTCACGGTCGCGCTGCATCGAGACTCTGATGAGGTTCGCTCTCTCGCCCAGGCGTGCGATGAGAGGGGTATCTGCGCCGTGGTGGGCTTCGCGGAGCGGGAAGGGAACGCGCTCTTCAATACTGCCGCAGTGTTCGTTCCGAAGCGGCAGACGCAGTTTTATCGCAAGACCCACCTTCCGTATCTAGGCATGGATCGCTTTGCAGAGGTAGGAGACGCACTCGATGTCTTTGAGGTTCCGGGCGCGCGAATCGGCATCCTCATCTGCTTCGACGTGCGGATACCGGAGGCGGCGAGGACGCTGGCCTTGAAGGGCGCCGACATCCTTTGCGTACCTACGAACTGGCCCGAGCAAGCGATACTCACGAGCAACTGCGTTTGCCCCGCAAGAGCGAGCGAGAACCAAACGTTCGTGATTGCTGCAGATCGCGTAGGAGAGGAGAATGGCGTGCGCTTCTTGGGATACAGCAAGATCATCGCTCCCGGCGGTGCGGTTATCGCCGCGGCCGACCATCAGGATGAGGAGATTCTCGTGGCGGAGATTGACGTCTCGCTCGCAAGGGTAAAGGATCCCGTCATCCGCGCGGGAGAGTATGAGTTGCCGCTCTTCTCAGGGCGGAGACCCGAACTTTACGCGCCCCTGCTCGACTCTTCCGGCCGCGGCACACCCAAGTAGTCGAGTACCTCGAGCAGGTTCGTAATGACCCTGTCCGGTTTGGCGGGTGCGTCGTCGGGCATCGCCTCGCCCTCTTGGTTCATCCAGATCGCCTGCCAGCCCGCGCTCTTCGCGCCGACGACGTCGTGGTCGAAGGAGTTGCCGACGAACAACATCTCGGATGGATCGTGGGACCACTTTTGTGCTGCGAGGTCGAAGACGTCGCGCGCGGGCTTGCCGATCCGCATTTCGCCCTCGATGAGGATGTGATCGAAGTAGCCCTCGATCGAGAGCGACTCAATCTCGCTCCGCTGAACATCCGCCGGGCCATTCGTGATGAGGCCGAGCCGGTATTTGCCGCGGAGCGCCGAGAGCACCGGCTTCGCCTCGGGGAAAAGCGTCAGGTATTCATTGCGAAGCTGTGCATATCTGCGGCTAATCTGCTCCGCAAGGGCGTCGCTCTCGTTCAGGAGGGCTAGCGTTCGACGCAGGTGCTCGGTGCGCGTCGGTTCGCCTGATTCGAGGTAGTGCTGATACCACGGGTCGCGTTTGACCTCCTCGGAGAACGTCGCAAACACGCGCCGCCACGCGTCCACCGCTTCGTCCACCGACACCGCGAGCTTCGCCTCGGCGAACGCCTCGCGCAGCGCCTGGCGCGAGGCCTTCCAATACGCGCAGAGCGTGTCGTCCAGGTCGAAATAGACCGCGCGAATCTTGCTCATGGCAAGCCCATCGCCTTCCGCGCCTCCTTCATCGTCTCCGAGGCTACGACTCGGGCGCGGTCGGCACCTTGCGCGAGGATGCGCAGGACGCCGTCGCGGTTCCGTTCCCACTCCCTCCTTCGCTCTCGAATGGGACGGAGCGCCGCGTTCACCGCTTCTATCGCCTCCTTCTTGCACTGAACGCAGCCCCGCTGACCGGCGCGGCACTCGGCTTCGACGGTTGCGACGTTCGACTTGTTGTAAACGGCGTGGAGGTGGAAGATTGCGCAGCCCTCGGGATGCCCGGGGTCGTCTTTGCGAATCTTCTGTGGGTCGGTGAACGCGCCCATCATCTTCTTCGCGGTCGTGTCCTCGTCGTCGGCAATGTAGATGGCGTTATCGTAGCTCTTGCTCATCTTCCTGCCGTCAATTCCCATCATGATGGGAACTTCGCTTAGAACGTTCTCGATGATGGGGAAGGTGTCGCCGTACAGATGGTTGAATCTTCGGGCTATCTCGCGCGTCAGCTCGAGGTGGGGAACTTGGTCCTTGCCAACCGGAACGCCGTGTGGCTTGTAGAGCAGGATGTCCGCCGCCTGGAGCACGGGATAGCCCAGCAACCCGTGGCTTGCCTCCGCCTTGCCCTCCAACGAATCGCGCTTCTCTTTATAGGTTGGCACCCGCTCC